>NZ_KV817737.1:0-11337 GCF_001814765.1 Enterococcus sp. HMSC061C05 | reverse complement strand
GTCTCACGCTCTAAACACGTATAACCGGCGAAAGCAGAAGCAACTCCTTCGGAAATAATTTCTTGAACTTCTTCTTATTTCTTGGAGTTAAACGCTTCTGTCCCAGCCTCTTTTCGTAGAATCAATAAATATGGATTGGGCTAACTATGGAAGAATACTCTAGTTTTCAGCGTTCATACTAGTTGTTACATTGTTTGATGGGCTAAAAGAATTTCTGATATATTTTGTGCTAAATAAAGAAAAAGACGCTTGGATTGGGAAATAAGAAAACTACTCTATCATTACAAATTTTCATAAACTGGCAGATGTTCTAAGTAAACAAGTATCTTTTCAAAGTCGGAAAAATCCATGATCAACGTAGTGGTATTGATATTTGGATGAAAGCCTACGGTATCTTGACGATCAATAGCAGCATCGATCACGACTTGGATTTTTTTCTCTTTGTCGTGCATCAATGCTAATGGAGTCACTGTACCTGCTGGAACACCTAGAAGGTCGGGAAGCTGTTCTTCAGAAACAAAAGATAAGCGCTTTTCTTTTAATTGTTCAGCTAGTTGTTTTAAATCGGCATGCTTTTCATCAGGCAAGATGACAAGATAGATTTTTTTTCCTTTTCTTGATTTCAATAATAGATTTTTTACTTGCGGACCAGGTAGGGAAAAAGGGACATTTTTGACTGACGTAATCGCAGGATGATCGACTTTTTGAAAAGAGATATCCAGTTTTTTTAGTAGTTCATAAGCTTCTTGTTCGGTTGCACGACTCATTGCGCATCATCCTCCTTTTTTATTAGTGTATCATAAAAAAGAGTTGACAAATGAAAAATAATCATGTAAATTACACGTAAAGTTAAAACAAATGACATCGAAAAGAAGAGTAGCAGTTAGGTGTTTTTAGAGAGTCTCTGGTTGGTGGAAAGAGGCAGCAGTTAACCGTGAAACACATCTTGGAGTCGATTTTCTGAAGCATATAGTAGGAAAATCCGGGGAGCCCGTTACAGCTGCGGTCGTTGCTAGATGACCAGATAAGGCTGGCTTTTCCGTGAGGAGCCGGTAAAAAAAGGTGGAACCACGTGATTAACGTCCTTTGATCTTCGGATCAAAGGACTTTTTGTTTTCATCTGATTTGCAACGACTGTGTGAGGTTTTTTCTGCAAGGAAAAAATAAACAGAGGTGGAACCACGTATAATACGTCCTCTTGGCATTTGCCAAGAGGATTTTTTTATTTTAAAGGAGGAAAAGAAGATGGAGTATTTAATTGAAGTTATGCCGCAATTATTAGTAGGAGCACTCACAACATTGAAATTATTTTTATTTACCTTGATTGGCTCGCTGCCATTAGGGATTATTTTAGCACTAGGATTGTCCTTGCATTTTAAGCCACTACGCTACTTTCTTCAAACATATGTATGGATCATGCGGGGAACGCCACTATTGTTACAGCTGATTTTTGTTTTTTATGGTTTGCCGACGATTGGGATCGTTTTTGATCGATTCGAAGCAGCACTCCTTGCTTTTATCTTGAACTATGCCGCTTATTTTGCAGAGATCTTCCGTGGAGGGATACAATCGATTCCTCAAGGTCAATATGAAGCAGCGCAAGTTTTGCAATTAAGTCCCTTCCAAACGGTGACGAAAATCGTCATCCCGCAAGTGACAAAGATTGTTTTACCTTCTGTAGGTAATGAAGTTATCAACTTGGTCAAAGATTCTTCCTTGATCTATATATTAGGTTTAGGTGACGTAATGCGTGCCGGGAAAATCGCGATGGAACGCGACGCGACTTTACTGCCTTTGCTAGGCGTGGCAATCATCTATCTTACATTGACTGGTATTCTAACAATCGTAATGAAACAAGTTGAAGGAAAATTAAATTATTACCGCTAACTGATAGGAGGAAGAAATATGATTGAATTGAAGAAAGTGAACAAAGCATTTGGTGAAAAAGAAATAATCAAAGATTTGGATCTAATCATTCCAGATGGGAAAACATTAGCTATCGTAGGTCCTTCCGGTGGCGGTAAAACCACACTTTTACGTATCTTGGCTGGCTTAGAAAGCTCTGACAGCGGAGAATTTTATTTAGACGGTGTACCGTTCAATCCATTCGAACTTAAAATGAAAGAACAAGTTGTAGGAGTCGTATTCCAAGACTTCCAGCTATTTCCACATCTGAATATTTTTGAAAACATTACCTTAGCACCGAAAATGGTATTGAAACAGACAAAAGAAGAATACACCAAAAAAGCAGAAGAATTAGCGGCTTCATTAGGAATTAGCGATTTATTGAATAACTATCCTTATCAGCTTTCTGGCGGACAAAAACAACGGGTAGCGATTGCCAGAGCATTGGCCATGAATCCGAGGGTATTGGCTTATGATGAACCAACGAGTGCTTTAGATCCTGAGTTGCGTCAGCAAGTCGAGCGTTTGATCCTATCATTGAAAGAAGACGGGGTAACCCAAATCATTGTCACCCATGATCTCGTATTTGCAGAAAATGTCGGTGATCAACTATTAAAAGTTTCCCCAATTCGTTAAGAAAGGAGAAGATAGAGATGAAAAAAATCAGTTTTCTATTCGCTTTGCTCGTAGGTCTTCTTCTTTTTACAGGCTGTTCGAATAAAAAGGCTTCAGCAGATAATTGGGCGGCTATCAACGAAGAGAAAAAAATCGTTATAGGTTTGGACGATACATTTGTTCCTATGGGATTTAGAGATAAAGACGGGAAGCTTACAGGATTCGATATTGATTTAGCCAAAGCAGTCTTTGAACAATATGGGATTACGGTAGACTTTCAGCCTATTGACTGGTCAATGAAGGAATTTGAATTGAACAATGGAACGATCGACTTGATCTGGAATGGCTATTCCAAGACACCGGCAAGAGAAAAGAAAGTGCAGTTTACAAAACCTTATATGGAAAATGATCAAGTACTGATCACACCTAAAGAATCAGGAATCACAAGCTTTGAGCAAATGAAAAATAAGAGATTAGGTGCGCAAAATGGGTCATCTGGTTATGATGTATTTACGAAACAACCAGAAGTATTAAAAGAGATAGTCAAAAACCAAGATGCTGTTTTGTACGATAGTTTTAATGAAGCACTGATTGATCTGAAAAGCGGACGGATCGATGGTTTGCTGATGGATAAAGTATATGCGGACTATTATTTGAAACAAAGAAACGAACTAGAAGACTTCAACATGACAAAAGGTTCTTACGAAAGTGAGGATTTTGCGGTTGGCGTGCGTAAGTCAGATGATACGTTAGTGAAGAAGATAAATGAAGCATTTGATCGATTAGAAAAAACAGGGGAATTCCAAAAGATCTCCAATAAATGGTTTGGTGAAGATGTCACGCCGAGAAATTAACAAAAACATACTAAGATTAGAGGGAGGGGAACATCATTCGTCAATGATGTTCCCCTCTAATCTTAGTATGTTTTACATAATTTTATTTTGTTATGGAAGGGGTTTCGTGTTATTCTAAAAAGAGGAACGATTGAAGGTTATAGGAAAGGAAGAGATGAATGGAACACAAAGAACTTACCTCATTTCCAAAAGATTTTCTGTGGGGCTCTGCTTCTGCAGCGTATCAAGTAGAAGGAGCTTGGCAAGAAGATGGGAAAGGCGAATCAGTCTGGGATCGATTTGTTCGAATTCCAGGAAAGACATTTAAAGGAACAAACGGTGATCTGGCAGTAGACCACTATCATCGTTATAAAGAAGATATTGCTTTAATGAAAGAACAAGGTCTAAAAGCTTACCGCTTCTCTGTAGCTTGGACACGGATTTTTCCTAATGGGCGCGGAGAAGTCAATCAAGCTGGGCTCGCTTTTTATGACAGATTGATCGACGAATTGATTGAAAACGGTATCGAACCTATGTTGACTTTGTATCATTGGGATCTTCCACAAGCGTTGCAAGATGAATATAATGGTTGGGAGTCACGTCAGATCATTGAAGATTTCACTCATTATGCAGAAACATTATTTGAGGCATTCCGCGGGAAAGTCCATTACTGGATTAGTTTGAATGAACAAAATATCTTCACTTCATTAGGCTATTTATTAGCAGCACATCCGCCAGGCGTGACGGATCCAAAACGAATGTATGAAGTCAACCATATCGCAAATCTAGCAAATGCATCTGTCATCAACAAATTCCATGAGTTAGAAATGCCTGGGAAAATCGGACCAAGCTTTGCGTATACGCCAAATTATCCAATCGACAGTAATCCTGAAAATGTTCTGGCAGCCGAAAATGCAGAAGATCTAATGGCCAATTACTGGATGGATGTCTACATGTGGGGGAAATATCCTATTGCTGCTATGAGATTCTTAGAAGAAAAAGGATGGGCGCCAACGATTGAAGCGGGCGATGCAGAATTGCTAGAATCAGCCAAGCCAGATTTTCTTGGGATCAATTACTATCAAACAGCGACGAATGCATTCAATCCATTAGATGGGGTTGGAGCAGGAAAAATGAATACGACCGGGAAAAAAGGTTCATCAGAAGAAACAGGGGTTCCTGGAATGTATAAAAAAGTTGAGAATCCATTTGTCGAACGAACAAATTGGGACTGGGAGATCGACCCAGAAGGCTTAAGGATCGGATTGCGTCGTATCACGAGCCGTTACCGCATGCCGGTGCTGATCACGGAAAATGGCTTAGGAGAGTATGACAAGTTGACAGAAGACAAACAAATCCATGACGACTATCGAATCCATTACTTACAAAGCCATGTCAAAGCAATCAAAGAAGCAATTTCAGATGGAGCAGAAGTATTAGGCTATTGTACATGGTCTTATACAGATTTGCTTAGCTGGTTGAACGGTTATCAAAAACGATATGGATTTGTATATGTCGATCAAGATGAAACACAAGAAGGAACTTTGGAACGATACAAGAAAGACAGTTATTACTGGTACCAAAAACTGATCGAAGAAAATGGAGAGAACCTTTAGTTCTCATGCTTAAAACAAGAAGGTACGGCTGGATATGGCCGTGCCTTTTTTTGATAAAATCATTTAGAAATTAAGAAAAACTGTAAAATAAGCTGAAAAATGAAAGAAAGCGTCAGTTCTTTCAAACAAAACTTTAGTTCCCTTGCTTTTTTTTGTATAATGAAACTTGATGAAATGAGGGATAATAAATGGCACAAAAGAAACGGCCTACTAAGAAAAGGAAAAAGACGAAAAAAACGAAAAAGCAAAAACAGCAGCAAGAACAAATGCTGACGATTGGTGTTGGATTTGCCTTGATTCTATTTGCTGTATTCGGCTTTTTAAAATTAGGTTTTTTAGGAATATTGATTGCAAACGGCTTTCGGATCATTGCAGGAAATACTTACCAAATCCTCTGTCTTTTATTAGCCGTATTAGGATTTTGGATTGTCATTAAGAATACAGAGTTTTCAATTGGCAAAAACCGACGCTGGTTTGGCGGTATACTCTTTTATTTCGGTATCTTATTATTGCTACATGCCCATTTATTCGGCAAACTCCATACTGGGGAACCAAATATCATGGGGACGACATGGGACTTATTGGCTAGCGATATAAAACAAAGTCAAATAGATAATAACGTTGGCGGAGGAATGATCGGAGCAATTCTTTATCATTTCACTTATTTCTTGATTGCACAGCCTGGAAGTTATTTAGCAGCCGTTTTATTACTGGCGGGTGGAGCATTCTTGTTCAGTAATTTGGAAGGCTATCAGCTGCTGAATGGTATCCAATCAATTGGAGAACGGGTACAGGAATTATTAGAAGGTGATCCTGCCAAGCAAGCTCAAAAGCAAGCGGCAAAGGAAGAAAGAATGAAACAGCGTGCAGAAGCGAAAGAAGCAAGACGCTTAGCGGCACAAGAAGCAGCAGAAAAAGAAGCTGCAGAATATGAGAAGAAAAAAGCTGTGAACCAGCAAAGGAAAAATACTCCTGATGAATGGCAGGAACCAGAAAATGCCGAACCTGAGCAGTTAAGTTTTGTTCCAATTGACAGTTTTCAAGAAAATATCCATCCTGCGAATCTAGAAAAACCAGTACCAGATACACCAAAACAGACCAATACAGCGGAAGGTTTTGCTGATGAGTTGCCAGAGGATGACGGTACTTCATTAGAATTTGAGATCGAAGCAGAACAGGAAAATCAAGATTACGAATTGCCGACAGTTGACTTGCTTGATTCTATACCAACTGTGGATCAAAGTGATGAGTATAAAAAAATCGAAAAAAATATCGGTGTATTGGAACAAACTTTCCAAAGTTTCGGGGTGGATGCTAAGGTCGTCAAAGCTAGTTTAGGCCCATCCGTCACAAAATTCGAAGTCCAACCAGCTGTAGGGGTAAAAGTAAGTAAAATCGTGAACTTAACAGATGATATCGCACTTGCTTTAGCAGCGAAAGATGTTCGGATGGAAGCGCCGATCCCAGGTAAATCACTGATTGGTATTGAAGTACCAAATGGAAAGATCAGTATGGTTTCCTTTAGAGAAATCATCGAAGCTCAGCCAAACCATCCAGACAAATTACTGGAAGTACCTTTAGGACGTGATGTTTCTGGACGAGTACAAACGGCTGATCTTTCGAAAATGCCTCACTTACTTGTAGCTGGTTCGACTGGTAGTGGGAAGTCAGTAGCAATCAATGGGATCATTACAAGTATATTGATGCGTGCTAAGCCCCATGAAGTAAAACTGATGATGATCGATCCGAAAATGGTTGAATTAAATATGTACAACGGGATACCTCATCTGTTGACGCCGGTCGTGACGAACCCTAGAAAAGCGGCACAAGCCTTACAAAAAGTAGTACAAGAAATGGAAGAACGATATGAAAAATTTGCGGCAACTGGTGTAAGAAATATTTCTGGTTACAATGAATTTGTTCAGCAGAAAAACTTAGAAAACGGAACGAAACATCCAACCTTACCATTCATCGTAGTAATCGTAGATGAATTAGCTGACTTGATGATGGTAGCTAGCAACGAAGTCGAAGATGCGATTATTCGTTTAGCGCAAATGGCTCGGGCAGCGGGCATCCACATGATCCTAGCTACTCAACGTCCAAGTGTGGATGTTATCACAGGGATCATCAAAGCAAATGTACCTTCCAGAATGGCATTTGCTGTATCAAGCGGTACAGATTCTCGGACGATCATCGACTCTAATGGAGCAGAAAAGCTCTTAGGGCGAGGAGATATGCTGTTCTTGCCAATGGGTGAGAATAAACCTATCCGTGTGCAAGGAGCATTCATCTCTGACCATGAAGTGGAGCGGGTCGTTCAATTTGTTACAAATCAGCAAGAAGCTCATTATGAAGAGAAAATGATGCCGACAGATGAAGTTGAAACGGCAGGTGCCCCAGAACAGCCACAAGATGAACTGTTTGAGGAAGCAAAAGCACTTGTTGTTGAAATGCAAACAGCAAGTATCTCCCTTCTCCAAAGAAGGTTTCGAATCGGTTACAACCGAGCCGCTCGACTCGTAGATGAACTGGAAGCTCATGGAGTTGTTGGCCCATCAGAAGGAAGTAAGCCTCGGAAAGTATTCATTGAGCAAGAGGAAACATCAGAACCACTGCCGGAAGATAATGAAATGTAAAACTTGTTCGATGAACGGTTGAAAAACGAATAACTATATAAAAAAGACAAGACATGATGATACCAAGAGAAAAAATGGCTTTTTTCCCATTTTTTCTAATACGGTACGATGTCTTGTCTTTTTTGCTTTTTATGAGATGAAAGTTCTATTCGATTTATTTGTGAAGTATTGCATTAACTAAACGAATCATGTATAGTATGTAGCGAAACTTTGAGAAAAAGAGGGAAAATACTTTGGAAAAACAATCCATCTATGGCTTGACGAATGAAGAATTAATCAATTGGTTTATAGAAAACGGTGAGAAAAAATTCCGAGCTGCCCAAGTTTGGGAATGGTTGTATCAAAAACGTGTAAGTAACTTCACAGAAATGACGAATCTATCAAAACAATTGATAGAAAAATTATCGGCGCATTTTATCATCAATCCTCTGAAACAAATGGTCGTCCAAGAAGCTTCGGACGGTACAGTTAAATATTTGTTTGAACTTCCTGATAAAAATATGATCGAGACCGTACTAATGAGACAAGAATACGGCTTGTCCGTTTGCGTGACGACACAAGTAGGATGTAATATCGGCTGTACATTTTGTGCAAGCGGGTTGCTTAAAAAGAACCGAGACCTGACCGCTGGAGAAATCGTTGCGCAGATCATGATGGTTCAACATTATTTTGATGAGCGCAATCTTGGTGAACGTGTTTCCCATGTCGTCGTAATGGGAATCGGTGAGCCATTTGATAATTACGACAATGTAATGGACTTTTTGCATATTATTAATGATGCCAAAGGATTGGCGATTGGTGCGCGACATATTACAGTTTCTACTAGTGGCTTAGCACACAAAATCAAGGAATTCGCTAATAACGGCTTGCAAGTCAATCTGGCTATTTCCTTGCACGCGCCGAACAATGAGGTGCGAACATCGATCATGCGGATCAACCGAAGTTTCCCAATTGAGAAATTGATGGAAGCTGTGGATGAGTATTTAGAGAAAACAAACCGTCGAATCACGTTTGAATATATCATGTTGAATCAAGTAAATGATAGACCAGAGCATGCGCAACAATTAGCAGATCTATTAAAAGATAAGAAAAAGTTAGCATATGTCAACTTGATTCCATATAATCCAGTCAGTGAACATGATCAATATTCTCGCAGTCCAAAAGCTGATGTATTGAGATTTTATGATGTATTGAAGAAAAACGGCGTAAACTGTGTGATACGTAAAGAACATGGTACAGATATTGATGCAGCTTGCGGACAATTGCGAAGCAAGCAAATGAAAAAAACAGCTGCCAAATAATCGTAGCCTGCTTCGTTTTTTCAATTACCATAAAAGGAGCAGTTTTCTTAATTAAGGAACTGTCCAACTTAAATAAGTGAAAAGATTCTATAGCGAAAGTTATAAAGCGTTTTTTGACAAGAAAAGCCCTCATAAGCAAAGAAATGTCGTCAATTTGATGACAGCCTGCTTGATGGGGGTTTTAGCAATTATTTAACTGATTTTCTTATATCCTTGCTGGCTTTCTTGTGTAGCATGATAAGTTTCTACGTCAAGAATGGCCTGTTTAAATTTTTCTCTGGTGATTTCATAAGGCACATGTTTGATATCATTTGTGGCCATGGCTTTATCTAAGATTGCTTCTAAATCGGTCGTGACATTGAGATTCATGTCGGTTAACGATACTGGAAGTTGGTTCTTTTTCATAAACACATAGATTTTATCAAACAAATCGAACTGCTGATCCATCATCAATAAGGTCAGTACACCATAACTGACAGATGCTCCGTGAAGGTATCCCTCCATTTTTTCTAAAACAGTCGTACCGTAATAGAATGAGTGTGCCATAGCAGAATTATAGTTATTGTTAACTAAAACAGAAACCAATCCGGTAGTAACAATGATATCCGAAACGACTTGTTCAATTGCATATGAGGGACGATCGTCGGCACTATCTTTCAATGCTTGCGTACCATAAGTCAAGAGACGATCAATGCACATTTTTCCGATTTGGATTCCTAATCTATCCGTGTAGCCTAGATCATCGCCACGAGCAGAAAAAGTAGATTCGACTTCTTTGGATAAAGCATCGCCAATACCTGCCCATAAGTATTTATCAGGTGCTTCGGCAATAATTGCTGTATCAATGAAGGTGTGTACAGGTGGTTTTGAAGGAAAGAAGAGTCCGTCCATTACGCCTTCTTCGTTATAGATGACACACACCGCAGTGACGGGCGAACAGTTCGAACCAATAGTGGGGAAGGTGAAGACTGGTTTAGCTAGTTTTTCACCAATGACTTTTACAGTATCGCAAGCACGACCACCGCCGACTGCAAACAAGACGTCTGCTTTTTGGACACTTTCATGTTGGATCAACTGTTCAATATTTCCATAAGTTGAATTACCCCCGTACCAGAGACTGGCGATAACTTCTATTTCCTGAGTCAAAGCTGCTTTTATTTTGTTTTCTGCCTTTGAAAGTGCAGTCTTCCCTCCAATCAGCACTACTTTTTTCCCATATTATTTGACGATTCCATTTGCTTTTTCATACGCATCTGTTCCAATGGTATAATTTGGTAAGAAAACACTTTGACTCATATTCTTTTCCTTCTTTCTTCGTTGAAACGGGTTAAAATTTTAAAGAGTGATCTTTCTGACCGCGGCTGTAGATGGAGTAGAGGCGAATCTAAGACAGGATAAGTAATGAATAAGGTGGCATGAACACCTTGAAATCATCAATAAGTATCCTAAAAATAAAATAAGTACATAAACATTGAAAACGACAATAATGAATTTTTGTTCCTCCTAGTATTTCTACGATTCCTTTTGCTTTTTTGTAATTATCTAAAAATTCTAAAAATTAAGATTATTATATGAAAACAGGTTTTATTTGTCAATTCATAATTGTTTTTTTTAAAGCGAAAGATAATCTATATCATGATGAACAAACAGAGTTTTTCCCTCCAATTGATGGCCTTCCTGATCTTTCCTATTTTGAATAAAGTGTTTCTGTATAATTTTTTTATTTTATAAGTAAGGTAAATAATGAAAGAATAGAGATACTGATTGGTAGCTAAAGATTTTTGAGCGAGAACATTTCGTTTTTTCAAAAGGACTGTTAGAATAAGCAAGAACAAGGGGGAAGACGTATGATAATCAGTGAATTTGACCGTAATAATCCAGTATTGAAAGATCAGCTTTCTGATTTACTGAGACTGACTTGGCCGGAAGAATATGGAGACAGCTCGGCAGAAGAAGTAGAAGAAATGATGAATCCAGAACGGATCGCGGTAGCAGCGGTTGACCAAGATGAGTTAGTAGGATTTATTGGTGCAATCCCTCAATACGGTATCACAGGTTGGGAATTGCATCCATTAGTTGTAGAAAGCTCCCGACGAAAGAACCAAATAGGTACTCGATTAGTCAATTACTTAGAAAAAGAAGTAGCTTCCAGAGGAGGAATAACGATTTATTTAGGTACGGATGATTTAGACCATGGAACAACGTTAAGTCAAACGGACCTGTATGAGCATACGTTTGATAAAGTGGCCTCCATCCAGAACCTTCGTGAACATCCATATGAGTTCTATGAAAAATTAGGTTATAAAATCGTAGGTGTCTTACCAAATGCAAGTGGTTGGGACAAACCGGATATTTGGATGGCAAAAACGATTATTCCTCGACCAGATTCTCAATAATAAAAAGAGGTTGTGAAATCAGCGTCCTGACCTGA
>NZ_KV817736.1:43440-135423 GCF_001814765.1 Enterococcus sp. HMSC061C05 | reverse complement strand
AGATGAACTAGAAATAGTTCATCTTTTTTTGTTTAAAACTTTTACTAAATTGAACTAATAGAGTCTTCTATGAATATCGAAGTTAGTTTTCACCTACTTCGTTTTTTTATAGTTGGTTATTATAAAATAACGATATAATTGATTTTGATACAATACACGTTTATTTATAAATCAAAAATATAGAGAACAGTATACAAATGTCCGTTCCTATTCTTAAAATGATTCTTACACTTACTTAAATTAGGTATAATTAGTATATGTTTTGTGAGAAATTTAGACTTATAATCAGCAGTGAATGTATAATTAACGTATAGGAGACATGGATGAAATGAAACTAATTGGTATAGATTTAGACGGTACTCTTTTGAATTCTGACCAGAGCATTAGTCAAAAAAATGCAAGAACAATGCAACATTTACCTAAAGACTGTTTTCCATTCATTTGTTCTGGAAGAGAAGTAGAAGACATTAATAATATTCTCAAAAAATCTGGTTTAATGGTTCCAGCAGTAGGATTAAATGGTTCTGTTGGATTTGATGGAGAAAAAAAGATATTTGAGTCTTTTTTCGATAAAAAGGATGTAAAAAAAATTGATTCTGTCATATCGAAATTTCCAACTAAAATATATACGAATCTCGGAAGTTATGAATCGCAGAACTATAAAAATAAAATGAAAAAAATCTTTCACGAGGTAGGTAGTGAATTTTCTGTCAAGGAGTTGAACTATGAGCTTGAGTATGAAAAATCTATTTGTTCTATTCCTTATAATAATATTGAGGAAATTATAGAAAAGGATGATATCAGCATTTACAAATTTTTTATTTTTATTCCCAATCGTCAATTGAAAGCGAATATATTTAACCGTTTGAAAAAGATGCTAAATGTGACTGTTACTGAATCAGCACCTGTAAACATTGAAATCGTGCCTCAAAATGTATCAAAAGGCACGGTGTTTGATCGTTTGGAATCAATCTACAATTTAAAAAAACCTTTGAGAATCGCGATCGGGGATAGTTTAAATGACTTATCTATGTTTGAGAGGGCAGATATTAGTTTTGCAATGGGAAATAGTCATCAAGAGATCATGAAAAAAGCTGATTATATTACCGTTTCAAACGATAAAGACGGAGTATCTCAAGCTTTTGAAAGAATTCTTACCATATAAACTAATTTAGGGAGTATAGAATATAAATATTTAGGATTGTGACAAAAATCATGTCACAATCTTTTTTCGAATAAACTCATTTTTTGAAGCCAGCCATTTATCGTAATTTCTTTGCATAATACGAACAAATTTTCGGTTATTGATGAAAAAAAACATTGAAAATGGTATGATAAAAGAAAAAGAGGAGGGAATTTTTAATGGTGAAATTTATCCATGCGGCAGATTTACATATGGATCGGTCATTTGAAGGACTGACAACTCTAGATAAAACTGTACAGGAAAAACTATTGAAGACGAATCTGACCGTTTTATCAAATATCATTAAACAGGCAATAATAAATAACGTTGATTTTGTTTTACTTGCAGGAGATAATTTTCATCAAAATCGTCCTTCATTAAAAATACAGAAACATTTTTCAGAACAGATGAAACGGTTAGAAAAAAACCATATACCTGTATTTATAATATTCGGAAATCATGATTTCTATCAAAAAGAGCGGTATTGGTTCTCCTTTCCTAAAAATGTCCATTTATTTACATCCGAAACGGTAGAGACAAAAAAAATAACGATAAAAAGTGGCGAAACTGTCTCTCTCAGTGGATTCAGTTATCGACAACCATGGATTCAAAAAGACAAAGTGATGGAATTTCCTTCTAGAGAACTCACAGATTACCATATTGGTTTGTATCATGGGGAACCTGGTACCTCGCAAAAAGGGAACTATGCCCCTTTCCAACCTTCAAAAATGCAAGAAAAAGGATACGATTATTGGGCTTTGGGGCATATCCATGTGCCAACAGTTTTAAATGAAAAGCAAACCATCGTTTATCCAGGTGCGCCTCAAGGACACACTAAAAAAGAACAAACTTCTACGTCCATTCTACTTGTTGAATTAAGTAAAGGAAGTTGTCAAATACATCCGATTAAAGTAGCAGAGGTCTATTGGAAGACAAAGGAAATATCATTGAGGCAAGCGAAAACGACAAAAGAGGTCATTGTTCATATTCGTCAGCAACTTTCAAAAGTAGAAGATGGGTTTAGTTTAATTGAGATAAAATTAAAAGATTATGACCATCTCAATACAGATGTTCTAGAGAGAATACAATCAGGAGAGTTATTAGATTATCTGTTAGAGGAATTTTCAGATAGGATAAGGGATTTATTTATTTGGCGTATTTCTCTCATGGAGGATACTTTTTATGCGAAGATTCCACTTGCTGCTTCTGCTAAATTGATGGAACAGCTATTTCAATACTATCAGACACCTCAAGATTTCCAACAAATTTTAAATGAAGTATATAGTCACCAAGAAGCGGCTAAAATATTGAGCGAACTGCCGGAATATCAAGAAGAAACACTTGAAAAAGCCAAGCAGCTACTTAATCAAGATTTTTTATTTGAGGAGGATCAGGAATGAAGATTTTAAGGATCGAGATTGCTGCTTTTGGAAAATGGCGTCAAAAAAGTTTTGATTTTTATTCAGGCAATCAGCTGATCTATGGGGGAAACGAAGCAGGAAAATCAACGATTTATCAATTTATCCAAGCCATCTTATTTGGATTCCCTTCAAAAGGCCGTAAAAAAAAGGATTATACACCAAAAGACGGCTCAGCCTATGGCGGCAAAATATGGCTTATACATCCTGTATACGGTGAGTTTGCTGTCGAGCGCTATAAACAGCAAAATCGTGGAAAATCGAAGGTATGGCTGGGGAACCAAGTTGGAAGTGATGAATTACTAGAAAAACTGATTGCACCTTTGACGAAAGAGTTATTCCAGCAGGTATTTACTTTCCAGCAAGAACAGTTGATGGAACTAGATCACTTGAGAGAAAAAGAGCTACATGATGCACTGATTTCTTTAGGGATTACGGGCAGTTCTCAAGTATTCCAAAAAAGACAAGAATATTATCAGAAAGCACAACAGTTATTCAAGAAAAAAGGCCAAAAACTGCTGATCAATCAAAAATTAAATGAATGGAAAGAGCTTCAAGAAAAAATCCATCTAAAACAAGAACAGGAAGCTTATTTTGGCAAGTTGATCCAACAAGAACAGGAATACGAGTCGCAACAGCAACAGTTACTGGAACAACTACATGAGGCGAATAAACAATTTGCACTAGCCAGACAGCAAGAACTCAATTTTTCTTTATATGAAGAATGGCAATCCCTCAAAAAAAACATCGCCACAGGTCTTCCTGATGAACAACTTCTTCTTGATCTGGAGTCTTTTTCCAAACGGTATCAGCAAACAAATGAGCGTTTAGAAGAATTAGAAGCAACTCTGGAAAAGCATAGCGGGATGGATCAGCAGTCAGCTAGATATTATTTTTATTTAGAGCAGGAGCAAGAACTAAAAGACCTCCAACAACTCCAGTTTACAACGGAACAATTAAGCGAAGAATGGCAAAGACTTCAAATAGAGACTAGAGAAACAAATTCAGAATTGAAGATCTTGGAACAAAGATGGCAGTGGCAGAAAAATCCGTTACCGGAAGAATTTCTATATGAAGAAGAGTGGAAGAATCTTCTGGCTGAAGAAAGAAGGATTGCTGATCTAGAAAGCCAGATTTCTGTGCGTCTCCAGATAGCTAAAGAACAGCAAAAAATGATCGAAGCAGAAGTGAATGAGTTGGAAGAGACTTATCCAGCATTATTACAAAATCAGTCAGAGATAGCACCAACCCCTTCATCTAAACCATATATGCTAATTGCTGGCGGAGCAATAATCATTGCAGGTATACTTGTACCAATGCCCTTAAAAGTGATCTTTTTATTGATTGGTGCAGGCATGGTGGGCTATTTCTTCTACAAACAGCAACCAAAGGTCAAACCTAAAAATGATTTCTCAGAAATAAAAGGAATGTGGCAAGAAAAACTAGGTCAGCTTGATTTAGCTTTAGCCCAATTAGCAGAAGCAGAAGAAAAACAAAAGAGAATCGAAGAAGAAAAACAGATTCTTCAGCAAGAAGTATATCGTTTTGCTGATCATCGGCACTTAGGAAAGATGGATACACTCAAACTCATGAAAGAATATGGGCAAGAAGTCATAGATTATCAGAAATTGTATGGCGTATTTGTGCGGAAACGTAAAAGAGAGCAGGAAATCCAAGAAAAACTACAACAGATCGATCAGAAATTTGAGTTTGTTAAAGAATGGCTACCCATACAAGATAAGACGATCTCAGAAAAAATGGCTATGCTTTCCCGTTTTATCCAAGAAATGGAACAGATGAAATTTGCCAGAAGCTATCAGCAAAATACTTTATTGAAGCAAGAAATCAATAAATTGAAAAAGAAACAAAAAGTATGGATACAAGAATACAGCGAACAATTGAGCCAAGCTGGATTATCTTATCCTTCGGAAGTACCTGTCTTTTTACAAAAAGCCAAACAAGCTGAACAGCAGATGAAAAGGTACAATGAACTGTCAGAAATGCTTCGTCCACTGTTTCCTGAAGAACTGACGAAAGAGAAATTATCTGTAAGACTGCGGCAATTGAAAGAAAAACAAGGCCAACTACAGCAAGAAGAAAAAGAAGCAAGTGAAAATCGGCAACGACTCCAACTTCAAGTAGAAGAGCTGCAAAGAGACGGCACATTGGACGAACTCTATCAACAAGCTAGCCGACAAAAAGCAAAATTGCAGGAATTGCTGGAGGAATGGGGCGCATTTGAAATCGCAGGGACATTCTTAGGCGATCTTTCAACAGAGATGAGTGAGAGACAATTACCTCAGTTGTTAAAAGCAGCGGGGGATTATTTAGGTATTTTAACAAAAGGAAATTATCAGAAGATATTACTGAAAAACGATACACTGACTTTAACAGACGGATATACAGACTTTCCAATCTATGAGTTGTCTACAGGTACGAAAGATCAGCTGATTATGGCGATGAGGTTTGCTTACCTCTCGTTAGAAGCCAATCGTTCGATATGCCCGATTATCATAGATGATGGCTGGCTTCATTATGATCATCAGCGAAAGTATCAATTAGCTGAACTTTTAGCTAAATTTGGAGAAAAGTATCAAATAATTTGTTTTTCTTCTGATAAAGAAATGGTAAGCTATTACCATGAGATGAACCAAACCGTAAAACAATTAGAAGGAGCAAATAATGAAAAAAATTCGTGATTTAGTAATCGATGAGCAGTTTGAGCAATTTGTCCTGATCAAAAGTGCAGATGTAAGAATCGCTAAAAACGGAAAAAAATTTATTGCTTTTACTTTCCAAGATACTTCAGGTACCATCGATGGCAAGTACTGGGATGCTTCGGAAGAGGAAATCAACAAATTTACAGCCGGCACAGTCGTTTTTCTAAACGGTAAAAGAGAGGTTTATCAAGGGAACCCGCAAGTAAAGATTCTTCACATGCGTTTAACAAGGATGGATGAGCCAGGGGAACCTAGTTTATACATGGAAAGAGCCCCTTTGAAGAAAGAAGAAATGGAAGAAGAAATCAATCAATTATTATTTGAAATCACAAATGCACATTGGAATCGGATCGTTCGCTATCTACTCAATAAATACCAAAAACAATTTTTTGAGTTTCCGGCAGCCAAAAGAAACCATCATGCATTTGCCAGTGGATTAGCTTATCATACTTTGACAATGCTTCACTTAGGAAAATCAATTGCCGATGAATATCCTGAGTTGAATCGACCATTATTATATGCGGGTATCATTTTGCATGATTTAGGAAAGGTGATCGAACTTTCCGGTCCTATGTCGACAGAATATACGCTTGCAGGGAATTTAATCGGTCATTTGGTATTGATTGACGAAGAAATAACTAAAGCCTGTCTTGCGCTGAAAATCAGCGAAGCTGACGAAGACGTTCTCGTATTACGACATATGGTTTTAGCACATCACGGCCTATTAGAATATGGTTCACCTGTACGTCCAAGAATAATGGAAGCAGAAATATTACATCAAATCGACAATATTGATGCTTCCATGCAGATGATGTTGACTTCGATTCGTCAAACAGAACCAGGAAAATACACAGATCGGATTTTCGGTATGGACAACCGAAGTTTCTATGTACCAAAAGATTTATAGCAAAAATTTATTTTTTTCATTCAAAACAAAAAAGCGAGACATAAGTCTTCGCTTTTTTTGTTTTCTTTTATTTTGATGAATCAGTTGTTTCTTCAGTTGAAGATTCTTTTGTTGAATCAGTTGATTTTGTGTCAGAGCTCTTTGTTGAAGATGTGGCTTCACTTGAGTCTTTCGTACTTGATGAAGTTGTTGTGAATGCACTCAACACATTTTCAAAGGCATCATCTTTGATTTTTACATTTGCATCTTTTAATTCTTCACCGATTACTTTAGTCGTGAATGTATTATCACTTAATTTTGTTTCAGTAGCGATTTCTTTTAATTGATCTTTGTATTTATCCATGTCGTTGCCTTTATTTTGGTTTTTCACCATTTTGACAACATAGTATTCTGTTGCATAAGAAGTAGTATTTGTTGCAGTAATAACGTCAGAGACTTCGCCGTCTTTCAATTTGAAAGCTGCTTCTTTTACTTCTGCAGGAATGGTTGTTGTCGTCGAGTCGAATTTGACTTTACCGCCATCTTCTTTTGTCTCTGAATCAGTCGATTTGTCTTTGGCTAATTTAGAGAAATCATCCCCATCGTCCGCTGATTTTTTTACATCTTTGGCTTCATCTTCACTTGATAATTTGATGATTTGTGCTTCTACTTCTGGATGGAAAGATTCCCAAGCAGTTTTCAAATCATCATCTGTAATATCTACATGAGCCTTCAAACCAGCTTCAAAAGCTAGATTATTACGGATATATTCTTTATAAGAATCTTTCGTATACCCAGCAGTTTCTAATTGTGATTCAAAAGTATCACCTAAAGATTTCGCTTGTTTGTCGTATTCTGCATCCACTTGTTTATCTGTTACTTTATCGCCGTATTTGTTATTGAATACTTTATAGATGATCATCCGTTGTACTAATGATTGGTTCGATGATTCGAGCTTTGCTTCATCATAGAAATCAGATACAGTGATCGTTCCGCCTTTCATCGTTGCGATATCTTTATTGGTATCGCCTGAACAAGCCGCTAGAGTTAAAACAGCCAACGCACTAGTAGCTGCCAAAATAATTGATTTTTTTTTCATTAATGTTTGCACTCCTGTAATTAGTTATTATTTTTTATATATTAACTATACCATATCCCATGCCCTTTAAAAGCGTTCTCGTGATAGTTTCAAACAAAATTCAAAATTTCATCACATTCCTAGGAAATGTGCAATTATTCCTCTATTAGACAGTCGTATCTGTTGAGAAAATGATCATTATTGTATTTGATCAGGATACTCAGGCAGATCAGCTGTTAGTTTTTCTACTTGTTCATTGATTTGGGCGATACGTGGTTCGGCCTGGAATTTAAAATCTTCGATATCTTTGTTGATGGCTTCTTGGAAAGCGGGAATCACAGATTCAGCTGTTTCTTTTGTCTCGATCAATGCGCTTTTAAAATGATCCAAGCTGTTATTTAAATCGTTTGTCAGAGTGGTTGCTTCTTCCAGTTCTTCAATCAGTTTTTTTCTTGTTTCGTTCCCACTCCTAGGTGCAAATAACAGACCTCCGACAGTTCCAGCAGCAGCTCCGAATAACAGTCCTTTGAAAAAGTTTTTAATCATCGCTGTGCACCTGCTTTACGATTGTTTCTTGAATAGCTTTTAGTTCTTCTGGTCCATAACTGTCTTGATGGTTGCCAAAGTGGATAGAAAAATCGTCCTCTTTGCTATAGCGAGGAACTAAATGGATATGTGAATGAAAAACAGATTGATAAGCTAATTCACGGTTGTTATTCAAGATATTAAGACCTTTCATTTCTGGAAAAGCTTTTTCTAATGCTTGAGCAATCTTAGGCACACGTGAAAAAACTTCTCCTGCAAGTTCAGGATCATATTCAAAAATATCTGCTACATGACGTTTAGGGACAACTAACGTGTGTCCTTTCGTTGCTTGAGAAATGTCTAAAAAAGCATAGACTTTGTCGTCTTCATAAATTTTATAGCTTGGGATTTCTTGATTGATGATTTTGCAAAAAATACAGTTTTCCATAAAAAACATCCTTTCCATAAAGAATAAATACTTCAGCTTAACTTTACCATAAGTTAAAGCCATTGTAAGGAAAAAAACAAAATACCGTCATTTTCTTCGTGGTATAATAAATAAAAATAAATGGCGGAGGAAAAAGAATGAGTTTAATTATCGATCATGTCACAGGAGGGTATGGCCATCTCCCTGTGTTAAAAGACATCAGTTTCAACGTACAGCCTGGAGAGATAGTAGGATTGATCGGGCTGAACGGAGCAGGGAAAAGTACAACCATCAAGCACATTATCGGTCTGTTGGAACCTTCAAAGGGAACGATAGAAATCAATCATCTATCTTTAAAGAAAAATACAGAAGAATATCGTAAACAAATTGGGTATATTCCAGAGACGCCTTCTTTATATGAAGAATTGACTTTGAGGGAACATATCGAAGTCACTGCGATGGCCTATGATATACCTATGGATACAGCAATGAAAAGAGCTGAAAAGCTGTTGGAGACTTTCCGTTTGTCTAATCGCCTTGACTGGTTTCCGGCTAATTTTTCAAAAGGGATGAAGCAGAAAGTGATGATCTTATGCGCCTTTTTGATCGAGCCTTCTTTATATATCATTGATGAACCATTCTTAGGATTGGACCCACTAGCTATCAATGCGCTGCTTGAATTGATGGTAGAGATGAAAAAAGAAGGAGCCGGTATTTTGATGTCTACGCATATTTTAGCTACTGCAGAAAAATACTGTGACCGTTTTGTGGTCTTACATAACGGAGAGATACGAGCAGATGGGACCCTTGAGATGTTGAGAAAAGAATTTCATCTGCCGGATTCTTCTTTGGACGAAATCTATATCGCTTTAACAAAGGAGCAGGCACATGAGTAGTTTTTTTCAAAAACGTTTAGCAAGGCATCAAAAGAAAATGATGAAATATATGCGCTATGTGTTGAACGATCATTTTGTTTTAGTTTGTCTTTTCTTAATTGGTGGCGTGGGATTGTACTATTCTAGCTGGTTGAAAACCTTGCATCCGCCTTTTGCACTTGGGGGAATGATAATCTCTGTATTTTGGATGCTCTGTTTATTTGTAGGCAAGATGGCTACTTTTGCGGAGGCAGCAGATATTGTTTTTTTACTTCCGAAAGAAAAAGAAATGCAGACCTATTTGGAACGAGCTTTTCGCTATTCTTGCATTTTTCCGATGATCCTTTTGATATTGGCATGCGGATTTGCTATGCCATTAGTGGTGGTTAGTACTCAGCAAGTCTTTTCGATGTTTTTCGTCTATCTGATCATATTATGGAGTTTGAAATTCAGTCATCTGCAAATCAAGCGAGCAGAATTGTTTCGGCTAGATCAACAGGTCATTCGTTATTGGAAAACAGGTTGGTTACTTTCTTCTATGCTCATTTTGCTTCTTTCATTTTATTGGCTGGTCTGGGCAGGGGTAGCAGGTGCATTGGTACAGGCAAGTCTATATTACTGGTTTTTGTGGAAGCAACAGGAAAAAGGATTGGATTGGGAGAAAATGGTGCACGCAGAAGAACAAAGGTTGCATCAAATCTATCAATTTATTAATTTATTCACCGATGTTCCTGAAATTACGGCAAAGGTAAAAAGAAGACGCTACTTGGATCCTCTATTGACTCATATTAAGAGAGAATCAAAAAACACTTATCTTTACTTGTTTGCAAGAAGATTGGCAAGAGGTTCTGATTTTAGTGGTCTTTATTTCCGGTTAGTAATTATAGGTGGGCTATTGATTTTCGGAGTGATCGACTTTTATTTTAGTCTGATAATCGGTTCTTTATTTTTATATTTGATCGGTTTCCAATTGTTGCCTTTAGCGAGCCAGTTCCGCTATATGGTGCTCGTTCAGCTTTATCCGATCCATGAGAATCAGAAGAAGCAGGCGATCCAGTATCTGCTCACATGGGTATTAGTTATCGCATCGGTTATCTTTGGGTTGATTGCTGCAGTCGTATTGGATGGTCAGCAGCGATGGGTTCCGCTAGCGGCTTATTTGATTGTTACGGGTCTCTTTGTTAAACTATATGTACCAACTCGTTTGAAGAAGATGTCAGACTGAAAACAAAGCTGTGTAGGATAAAAATGAACTGAAAAATAGAGCGTTGACAGTAAGAATGCTGTTCGTTCTATTTTTTTTGAGAAAAGTCGGTTTTTTGAATGGCAAATAAATGAAAAAGAACGTATATGTGCTTGACGTGTAGTGATCAGGCGACTAGAATAATAAGTACTGCAAAACAAAGAGTAAGAGGACGGGAGAATGCATGATGGAGTTTCAGTTAGACCAAGAGTGGCGGTTACGTCCCATCAAAGGCGATACAGGAAAAACATACATAGGCATGCGTGATGAAGACAAAGTCTTTATTAAACGAAACACGACTCCGATGTTGGCTGCTCTTTCAAGGGAAGGAATTACACCAAAACTTGTTTGGACAAAACGAACGGGGAATGGCGATACCTTGACAGCACAAGAATGGCTAGAAGGCCGCTTGCTAACTCCTAATGAGATTGGTCAAAGAAATGACGTAATTGATGTTTTGTACCATTTACATCATTCAAATTCTCTTAAAACCATGCTGACCCGTATCGGCGGACGTGTTATGACGCCGGAGAAGATGTTGCAAAAATATGAAAAAGAATTACCAGAAGAACTCCAGAAAAATCAATTTCTGCAAATCGTCCATCGATTTCTTCGTGAGCAGATCCCGCCGATAGATAAGGAAAATCTATCAGTAGTGCATGGAGATGTAAATCATCGAAACTGGTTAGTATGTAAAAATTATTTATATCTTGTGGATTGGGATTCAATCATGTTTGCAGACCCTGCGGTAGATATTGCAACGATTTTAGGAAATTATGTGCCTCTATCCAGTTGGAATCAATGGCTGATCAGTTATGGCATACGTCCGACTGACGAAATGCTTGAAAAGTTTCACTGGTATGCGGCCATGAATTTGCTCCAAGAAATCACTAGATACTGCAAACGTGAAGATCATCGACGAATGAACGAAGAAATTTTACAATTAAAACGAATTTTCAGTGGCTGAGGTTTGGCCCAAACTCTGCGGAGATTTGGCCAGACCTTTTTAATTAGAGAAAGGAATGGAGATAAATAATGCGTGTCCGAAATCGTCCGGGAGCAGCGGAAATGCTAGCGGCTCACCCGAATTTTGTAATTAGTGATCCAACATTGTGGAAGGGAAAATGGAATGAATTGTTTGGAAACGATCATCCAATCCACATTGAGATTGGAATGGGGAAAGGCCAGTTCATTACTGGAATGGCAAAAGCCCATCCTGAAATCAATTATATTGGAGTAGAAATGCAAGTAAGTGTTGTTTCTATAGCATTAGACAAGTTGATCGAACAACCGCTTCCTAACCTGAAGCTTCTGCATGTGGATGGATCAGCATTGACAGAATATTTCGCTGACAGCGAAGTAGATCAGATCTATCTGAATTTTTCTGATCCATGGCCGAAAAAACGACATGAAAAACGGCGCTTGACATACAAAACTTTTCTTGCTGTAGATGAACAGATCCTTCGCCCAAATGGAGAAATCCATTTCAAAACAGATAATCAAGGATTGTTTGAGTATTCGCTGGCAAGTTTTTCTCAATATGGCATGATCCTCAAACAGGTATGGTTGGATTTGCATCAAAGTCAATTTGAAGGCAATATTATGACGGAGTATGAAGAAAAATTTTCTTCGAAAGGTCAACGTATTTATCGAGTAGAAGCTCGATTTCAAGATAAGGCCAAAAAGAAAAGTCTGTGAATGAACTTTTTACTTTCATAAAAATATAAATCAAATCCCAGAAAACACATTACATCTGTCATGTGCATTTTCTGGGACTTTTTTGATTTAAGATATACCTATTTCCTCGGTTTTCAACAAGGTGGAATCAATTGGAATCGAGAGAATGAAAATAATCCTTTGTCGGTGATCTTCAATTCGGGTATGACAGATAAGGTTAAGAAAGAAAGTGTCAAAAAAGGATCAAAGGTTTTAGTTGCCCCTAGTTGATGTGTTTCAGCTATTAATTCATTCAGCTGTTCATTGACGACCAAAAAAGGTTCCTGTGTCATGATGCCGCCTATCGGTAGAGGAAGACAAGCTATTTCCTTCTGTTTGTTGACAACAGTCATCCCGCCACCTTTTTGAATCAAAAGATTAGCAGCATACAGCATATCCTCATCATTTGTTCCCACGACAACTAGATTATGAGAGTCATGAGCAATCGTTGTCGCTATCGCCCCTTGTTTCAGCTGAAATCCTTTTACGATGCCTAACCCAATATTTCCGGTTTGATGGTGACGCTCGATCACCGCAATCTTTAATTGGTCTTTTTCGATTGAAGGAATGAATCGTTCGCCTTGTCGGTCCACTTTTTCTACCAAATCGTTCGTGACGAGACTATTCGGGATAATTTCGATCACATGGGCTTGTGAAGAAGGGAGAAGCAGCTCTAACGAACGAGGATGCAATGGTTGAGCATTTAGGTTTGGTAGACAGCATGTATATGGATTTGAATGATCAGCAAATAAATGGTCTTCGAGTTGACCAGATTGGACGACCAATGTTCCCTTATAGAAAACTTCATGAATTGGCAGCTTGGTAAGATCGTCTGTTAAGAAGAAATCAGCTTGATACCCAGGAGCAATCGCACCTAGTGTTTTCAAATCAAAACATTCTGCTGCATTCAATGTTGCCATCTGGATTGCCTGTAACGGATCAATTCCCATTGAAATAGCTTGACGGACGATATGGTCAATTGATCCTTCTTTAACTAAATCATTGATGAGTTTATCATCGGTGACAAAGAAGCATCTTCTTGAATTATCAGGCGTGATCGCCGGTAGTAGCGAGGCCAGATCTTTTGCAACGGTCCCTTCTCGAACCATTAAATACATACCAAGATCCAAACGTTCTTTAGCCTCTTTTGCAGTTGTAGCTTCATGATCCGTCCGAATACCTGCTGCGGGATAAACATTTAATTCTTCCATGCCGATACCAGCTGCATGTCCGTCAATCTTTTTCTTATGCTGGTGCATCAACTGGATCTTTTCTAGGATATCTGCTTCATTATTTGCTACTGCTTGATAGTTCATGACTTCAGCTAAACCTAAAACTTCGGGATTTTGTAAAAAAGGTGCCAGATTTTTGGCATTTAGATTTGCACCATTTGTCTCAAATGGGGTGACAGGTACACAAGAAGGGAGCATAAAGAAAATATTCATAAGCGTTTGTCTTGCGTCTTCTATCATAAATTGAAGACCAGTACTCCCAGCGATGTTTCCTATTTCGTGGGGGTCTGTTACTACAGTAGTGACTCCATGAAGCAAGGATACTTTTGAAAATTCACTTGGTGATAAAAGTGAACTTTCAATATGCACATGGCCATCAATGAATCCTGGTACTAGATATTGCCCCTCAGCATTATGTACGCTTTTTCCTTCGTATTCACCAATCCCTACGATCATTCCTTCGTAAATCGCTACATCTTTTTCCATGATCTCTTTCGTAAAGACATTGACGATCTTAGCCTGTTTGATCACTAGATCAGCGGGCTTTTTTTTACTTGCTACTTCGATGTATTTCTTTAATGTTGATTCCAATGGAATGCCTCCCAAGATAAATTTTTATAAGTATAACATAAATTCGTTTTTTGCCAATGTTTTTTAATAAATTCATTTTATTTGAAACAAAAAGTTCAAAAAGACGTATGTTTTTTGTGGAGGGGAGAATAATGGAAATAAAACGATTATCCGATCAAATGATAAGTGAAAGTTTCGCCAAACATGCCCAAGACGTATATGTCTTGCCAGCTTCAGAAGTATTTTACATCTATTTTCGCTATGGAAAAAAACGAACATTCTGGAAGGAAGTATCTTCGGCAGATGGCCAGCAATTGATTTCAAGATTTAAGTATTTGGGACAAATGGATATCGGAGAAAAAAGAAAAGCTCAATTAGGTGCATTGACCTATTCTTTAGAAAAACAGAAGGTTCGGTTACGACTGTCTTCTGTAGGAGATTACCTTCAACGAGAAAGCTTAGTGATTCGGCTATTATACGGTATTTCTGAAACACCTCATCGTTGCTTTAGTTCTCGAGATTTTGCAACTATTTTGCAGAAAACCGCTAGACGTGGATTATATCTATTCAGCGGACCAGTCGGGTCAGGCAAGACGTCATTGATGTATCGGTTGGCTTTGAAAGAAAAACGGCAAGTAATCACGATCGAAGATCCTGTAGAGATCGAAGAACCATTCTTTCTGCAATTGCAGATCAATCCCAAAATAGCACAGACTTATGACACACTTTTGAAGCTCGCATTACGGCATCGCCCTGATTTGTTGATCATTGGCGAGATAAGAGATGAATCAACTGCACATGCTGCGGTAAGAGCTGCACTAACGGGACATCGGGTATTCGCAACCGTACATGCACGCAATCTTGAAGGTACATTGATCAGAATCCATGAACTAACAAAGAAAAAAGAAGAGCTATCTGAATGCTTAGCTGGAGTCATTTATCAAGAACTTTTGGAAGATGCCGATCACCATCCTTCTGTCTTGTGGAGTTATCAATTTATGGAGGAAGAACCAGTAAAAAAATCATGGGAGGAAAGCTATGAAGAAGCTCAGAAAAAAACTTGGCAGTCAGAACTATTCTAAAGGATTGACAAGAAGCCAGCAAAACCAGTTTGCACAAACCATGGGAGAGCTGCTTTTAACTGGTTTTAGTTTGCAAGAATCCCTTTATTTATTACTCACGATCCGTTCGTTCCAGCCTGCTATTTTGACAAATATCCAACATCAGCTAAAGGAAGGACAACCGTTTAGTGAAGTACTTTCGCAAACAGGGTATGGAGCAGAACAACTGGTACAGATCGAATTAGCTGAACTTCACGGGAATCTGCCGGCAACTTTGTTGGAAATTGCCAAGCAGCTTCGTCTGGTCGAAGGATTTCGCAATGATTTGAAAAAGCTGCTTGCTTATCCGATGTTATTGCTCACCTTTTTGCTAGGTATCTTATTTAGTATGCGTTTGCTCGTTTTACCTCAGCTTATTGGTTCAGGGATGGTCATGGAAGAGCATTGGGGGATTCAGCTGATACAAGTCTTTCACTGGTATGTTCTACTATTTATCCTCGTGGTTGCTTTATTGACTTTTCTAGTAAGGTATCGGCTGATGAAATTGTCTCCTATTGATCGGAGTGAATGGATAAGCAGACAATTAGTGATTGGGCCGATATATTCCTTGTATCAATCTGCTTATTTGTCGCTAGAGATCGGCAAACTTTTTCATGAAGGCTTCGAATTAAGGCAAATCATCGTTTACTTGAAGGAGACGAAACAAGAAAGTCTGATTCAACACCTTGCTTCCAAGATGATACAAGGATTGGAGGCAGGTATACCATTAGCTGATCAGTTCCAGAATTACCATTTTCTATCTGAAGAATTCAGCAAGATTATTTTGCAGGGAGAGGCAAAAGGAAATTTAGGGAAAGAGCTGATATTTTACAGCGAATGGACAAGAAAACAGCTTTTCAAACGACTTCAGCACTGGCTGCATTTTATTCAGCCAATTATTTTTTTGGGCGTAGCGGTTTTGATTTTACTGGTTTATGCTGCTGTTTTATTACCTGTTTATGGAAGTATCGAGGAGGTCTTGCCATGAAAAAGAAAAGAACACCTTATTATAGCGGTTTTACATTAATCGAAATGCTGATCGTTTTACTGATCATCAGTGTACTAGTATTGTTGTTCGTTCCTAATTTGTCACGTTATAGGAATCATGTAGACCAAGAAAGTCGTGAAGCAATCATTCAGTTGGTAGACACACAAAAAGAGCTCTACGCGCTTCAAAATAATGGAAGAATCCCTACTGTGGAGGAATTATTGAATGAAGGCTATATCAAACGAGAACATGCAGACATCTACCAACGACCTTGAAGGTAAAACATTAGCATCAGGATATACGTTGTTTGAGTCACTTTTACTGATTTTATTGCTTACCACAATCCTTTCTTTCCCAGTTCTCGCATTTTCTGCATGGAAGAAAGAATTGACGGTCTATCAATTTTTCAGCCAGTTTGAAAAACGAATCTATACCACTCAAAAAATCGCTATTGTGAACCAAATCCAAACAGGTTTTTATTGGAACAATGACGAAAATCAGATCATTTTTCGTATGTCGCAACCCGATGAAGCGAGCTGGAAAGTATTAGATATTCCTGATGAGATTACCTTGAAACGCCATGCTTCCATCACTTTTGCGGCTGGAACTGGAAATGAAAGTTCACTAAAAGCGTATCAATTTTATTGGGAAGAAAAAGGGCAAACGATTACGTATCAATTCCAGATGGGGAGTGGACGCTATACAAAAAGAATTGAATAGAAAAGGGTTTATTTTATTAGAGTCCCTTACAGCGCTGATGATTGCTTCCGTCTGTGTGTACTTAGTGAGTTTTGGTCAGCTTTTTTTACTTCAGGCAGAAAAGAACAGCGGGGAGGAAATGCTACTTATTCGAATGGTTTACGAAGATACCAAGACACAGCGGATATATCACAAAAGACCAGAGCGAAGTGAAGAAATGATTATGTACGATATCCAAATTATCGAAAATAATGGAATAATCGAAAAAGTGCTTGTCAATATGGAGAAAGAAGCGATCAATATTGAAAAAACAAGAAATCCCGGCATTTACGCTGATTGAATGTCTAATCGGACTAATGATAGTAAGCAGTATATTGCTGTCATTCAATCTTTTGATCCAGCAAACCATCCAAGTAAGTGACTTTCTGCAGCGTAAAGATCAAAAAGAGTGGCTGATATTTTTAGCACAATTAGAAGAGGAACTTAACAGCAGTCACAATGTTTCCGTGAAAAATCAGCAATTGCATTACACTGTAGAGGATAAACAGTACATCATCGAAAGATATCAGACGATGATACGTAAAAGAAGAACTTCCGGCGGGCATCAACCTATGTTAACAAGCATCACTGAGCTTCAATTATTGGAAAAAGAACACACAATTTCTTTTTATGTACACTTTGAAAATGGAGAAGATGGATATGCCATATGGACAAAAAACGATCAATAGAAAATGTTGTAAGGGCTCTATTTTATTTTCTGTGTTGCTTTTATTTCTTTTATGTACGTTTTTATTAACGGCAGCATTAGAAAGCTATCGTTTGTCAATAGATCTGAATATACGAATAAAAAATTATTATATAGCAAAAATAATGAAACAGATGGCTCTATCGGAACAGTCTATACTTGCTGAGAAGTCGGAAGGGATTTTTTACTACACAACTGGATCTGTAACATATCAATGGGTACAACAGTCTCTATTCTTGGAGGTAGAAGTCTCGCCGTTTATCTTTCGATTCATAGAAGAAGTAAAAAATGATACAGATACTGGTACAGAATGAGGAATTGTTCGTGAAAACGCCCTCTTTTCTGTTATAACACTGTTTTTAATAAAAAAATGTTTGCCGTTTCACAAATAAAAAACAGTGAAAACGATTGAAATTTTGTCAATTGTTCGATAGAATTAAACAGGTGAAAAAATTGTTATAATATATCTAGAAATGAGGTGCACCATGTTACCAGAAAAAATGGAACAAGGGTTCAATCAGAACCTGGAAGCTATTCAGCTTTTACAGAATGCATTGGGAACTTCCTTTTTAGAAGCCTATGTCGAAAATGCAGAAAATCTAATAGATGATTATCAAGTACGTGTGGTGGATGGAGTGCCGACAAAAGAGACAACCCAACGGATCACAGCTCTTTATGAAGAGTTGAAAAAACTTTCTTTCGAGCCAGAAGAATGGCGCAGATTGTCTCAATTGCTTTTATTGAAGGGCAACCAGACAGAACATCTGCAGGCGAACCATCAACTCACTCCTGATAGTATCGGTTTTTTATTTGTTTTTCTTATTGAACAACTATACACAAATAAAAAAGAACCAGTTAAGATTCTGGATATTGCGGCAGGAATGGGCAACTTGTTATTAACAGTTCTTTTAAACCTATCGAATGCGGGGTATCAAACAGAAGGATTTGGTGTGGATATTGATGATACATTGTTGGCTGTGGCAGCTTCTACAAGTGATTTGACACAAGCAAATGTTCAATACTTCCATCAAGACGGGTTGCAGGATTTATTAATCGATCCTGTCGATTTTGCAATCAGCGATTTGCCGATCGGTTATTATCCGAATGACGAAAAAGCAAAAGAATTTTTAACAAGTACCGAAGAAGGCCACAGTTATGCACATCATTTATTGCTGGAGCAATCAATGAAATACGTGAAGCCGGATGGTTTTGGTTTGTTTTTGATGCCAAGCGGTTTTTTAGAAACGGATCAAAGCGAAGAAATCAAAAAATGGTTTAAAGAAGAAGGCTATCTTCAAGGAATGATTCAATTGCCAGATGAGTTGTTCCGCAACAAACAATCACAAAAAAGTATTTTGATCTTACAGAAAAAAGGACCACAAGCAAAACAAGTAAAAGAAGTACTGCTTGTGAAACTTGCTTCACTAAAAGAACCAGAGAAGGTGACGGAATTTTTCAACGAGTTTAAAAACTGGAAATCATCTGCTCTGTAATCATTCAACGAGAAGGAGAGTCATATGTCTAAAACAATTGCAATCAATGCTGGGAGTTCAAGTTTGAAGTGGCAATTATATCAAATGCCAGAAGAAACCGTAGTTGCGAAAGGGATCGTCGAACGTATCGGTTTACAAGATTCTATTTTTACGATCAAGTACGGCGATAGTCAAAAATTCGAACAAATCATGGATATCGAAAACCACGAAGTAGCAGTAAAAATGCTGTTAGATCAGTTGATTGAACTGCAAATTTTAAGTTCTTATGATGAAATCACCGGTGTAGGGCACCGTGTTGTTCACGGAGGAGAAACTTATGGGGATTCAGTAGTGATCGATGAGGGAGTAATGGACCGCATTGCTGAATTAGCAGAATTTGCTCCTTTGCATAACCCTGCTAACCTGATGGGAATCAAAGCCTTTAAAAAGATTTTACCTGACATTTTGAGCGTAGCTGTATTCGATACATCTTTTCACTCAACAATGCCAAAGCAAAATTATTTATACAGCTTGCCAGTGTCTTATTACGAAGATTTCAAAGTAAGAAAATATGGCTTCCATGGCACAAGCCATCGTTATGTATCGGAACGTGCAGCAAAATTATTGAACAAACCGATTGAAGAGCTAAAAATCATTACTTGCCACTTAGGAAACGGAGTATCAATCACAGCTGTAAATGGTGGTAAATCCATGGATACTTCTATGGGATTCACGCCATTAGCTGGTGTGACAATGGGTACGCGTTCAGGCGATATCGATCCAGCTGTTCTTCCATACTTAATGGAAAAATTAGAGATTGATATTGATGAAATGATCAATGTTTTGAATAAAAAATCTGGTTTGCTAGGCCTAACAGGATTGTCTAGCGATATGCGTGATCTTGAAAAAAACTATGAAAAAGAACACATTCGTTTAGCTTATGATATCTTCGTGGATCGCATCCGAAAATATATCGGCGGATACGTGACAACGATGAATGGTGTCGATGCAATCGTCTTTACTGCTGGTATCGGCGAAAATGACGGACATGTACGCAATGAAATCATTAAAGGTATGTCTTGGTTTGGCTGTGAAATCGATCCAGCGTTGAATGAATTGCATGGTGAAGAAGTAGATATCTCTACAAAAGAATCAAAAGTAAGAGTATTAGTGATTCCAACAGATGAAGAACTAATGATTGCCCGTGACGTGGAGCGTTTGCGCGGCTAAAAATACACGCGTGTTCTCTTTAGAAAATGGATAATTTTATATCCGTTTTCTAAGAGGACATGCTTTTTTATTTTTTACACAGAAGGATCTGAATATAAAGAAGTGAGTGAATCTAAGTATTCTTTGAATCGTGAGAGGAAAGACGCTCAATAAGCGAATTTATTTTTTGAAGAACAAAAAAAGCTGTGTCCAGACAAGTGATCTTCAAAAGTTTTACTTTTGAGATCCCCTCTGAAACACAGCTTTTCATCAATTAGTCTTTTTTAGGAGGCAATTGGTTTTCTAAATCAGTTCGAACAACAAGCACATCGCAAGCCGCGTTTCTAATAACATATTCAGAAACAGAACCAATAAATAAACGTTCTACAGCATTCAATCCTGTAGCTCCTAACATAATCAAGTCTACTTGATTATCTTCTGGGATTTCTTTCGCAATCAGTTGTTTTGGTGAGCCATATTCTACGACAGAGGTTACATTATTCAAGCCAGCTTTTTTCGCATTGCTTTCATAATCTGCCAATGTTTGCTTTGCCATTTCAGTAGCTTGTTCTGCCAACATTCCATCAAATGATGAAACGGTTTGGAAAGAACGTGTGTCAATGACATGTGCTAATAGAAGTTCTCCGTTATTTCGGATAGCTACATTGACCGCCTTTTTAAAAGCTAATTCAGCTTCATCAGAACCATCCACGGCAACCATGATTTTTTTGTATTGTTGTAACATAAGCATTCACTCCTCAAGTCAATCGTGTTGTACTCTTTTATTGTAGAACACTTTGTGGAAAAAGAGAATTATTTACTGCTTTGGTTCAGCAATTTTTTTTGCAAAGCGGATACTGAAGGTGGCAGAAACGAGAATCACGATCAATAAAAAGATCAAAGCGATGAAGCGTTGATTGAAAAAAGCGGCTAAAATACCCATAACGCCTAAAACAGCATACGCAGCTCCATAAAATTGTAGGAATCCTTGATTTTTGTCATTTTTCTTGATCAATACAAAAAAGATATCCTGTTTATTAAATAAATAATAGCTAACGAATAATAATAGTAAAGTGGCGATAATCATCAAAATCCTAATCATGAACAAATCCTCCAAAATAAGCAACAAATAGAAAAAGCAATTTGCCAAGAGCAAATTGCTTTATTCTTTAAAAGATGGTAATCTCCGTTAATGCCGTTATTTGTCCTGTAGTATTGATCCCGCGAATTCAAGCAGGTGGGTCCCATGGTCGTAGCTTCGAACTACCAAATGATAAGGCATGTTACCAGCAGTGACACAAGACGGGTCCCAAGATATCAATAAAAATGTTCGGTCAACACACAAAGAGGACAATTCGAACATCACAGATTTCCCATCTCTATAGTAGCATATGAATTTAAAAAGAGCAATGAGAGAGCTCGCAGAAATAGAACCGTTTTCTTGTTTAATTTTTTGGGGGATGTTTTTTCCACTCTTTTATGCGGTAATACTGTTGACCTAGCGCCTGTTCATATTTTCCTGTATCCTTTGGCTGGTAATATTGAGCATTTTTTAGCCTATCTGGTAAATATTGCTGATCGACCCAAGCATGATCGAAATGATGAGGATACTGATAACCCACACCGCGATTGAGGGATTTCGCACCTTTGTAATGGCTATCTCTCAAGTGGTCGGGAACATCTCCAGCTTTACCCTCTCGAATATCAGCAAGTGCTGCATCTAATGCCATATAGGCAGAATTGGATTTGGGCGACAAGCAAAGATCAACGACGACATCTGCTAGCGGGATACGTGCCTCAGGTAACCCTAATCGTTCAGCAGCTAATACAGCGTTTACTGTACGCGCAGCAGCAGCAGGATTGCCTAAACCTATATCTTCATAACCGATAACCATCAGGCGACGACAAATACTTGCCAGATCACCTGCTTCAACTAGACGGGCGAGATAATGAAGGGCAGCATCCACATCACTTCCGCGAATCGATTTTTGAAACGCTGAAATAACGTCATAATGAGCATCTCCATTTTTGTCATGGGTAAGAGCTTTTCTTTGGACACATTCTTCGATAATCGACAGAGTAAGATGAATCTTTCCTTCTTTATCTGGAGGAGTCGATCGTGCAGCCAGTTCCAATCCATTCAATGCACTACGCAAATCGCCATTCGTTGCACGCGAAAGGTGAAGAAGAGCCTCTTCATCTAACTGAATTGCTTGTTGACCAAGACCGCGTTCCTTATCCTTTAAGGCATGTTCCACTGCCAACTGGATGTCTTGCTCTGTTAATGGCTTGACTTCAAAAATCTGTGTGCGGCTGCGGATCGCTGGATTGATAGTAATATAAGGATTTTCAGTAGTCGCTCCGATCAAGATGATTCGGCCACTTTCTAAATGAGGAAGCAGAAAATCCTGTTTTGTTTTATCTAATCGGTGTACTTCATCCAATAAGAGGATCACAGTACCACTCATTTTAGCTTCTTCCGCTACAACCTGCAGATCTTTTTTTGAATCTGTAGCAGCGTTCAGCATGCGAAATGCATAATTAGTAGAACCGGCAATCGCACTTGCGATACTCGTTTTTCCAGTACCAGGAGGCCCATATAAAATCATGGAAGAGAGCATGCGAGCATCGACCATGCGGCGTATGATTTTTCCTTCACCGACTAGATGCTGCTGACCAACGACTTCATCGATCGTTCGAGGTCGCATGCGATAAGCCAATGGCTGTTGCATAGGATTTTCCTCCTTCTTGTTTTTACGTTCCTTAATTATAACATATTTAGTAATATAGCTAGAAAGAACAGCCTTCTGTTGTTTTGTTTTCATAGCTTATCCAACTAATATTGTGTATGATAAAGTAGGTGAGAAAAATGACGGATAAACAAAAGATAGATGAATTTTTTTGGAATAAAACGACGCCGGAAGTAGCGCGGGATTTATTGGGGATGTATTTGGAGCATGACACACCAGAAGGAAGATTAGCTGGATATATTGTAGACGCGGAAGCATACCTAGGTCCAGAAGACGAGGCCGCCCATAGCTATGGTTTAAGAAGAACACCACGTGTGCGGGCAATGTATGAAAAACCAGGTACGATCTACCTTTACACGATGCATACTCATCGGATTTTGAACATCATCACTCAGCCAGAAGGGATTCCTCAAGGAGTAATGATACGTGCAATCGAACCAGCTGCAATGATTGAACAAATGAGTAAAAATCGTGGTGGAAAAACTGGTCCAGATATCAGCAACGGTCCTGGAAAATTAGTGGAAGCATTAGCAATTCCTCAAGAACTCTACGGTCAGTCTATAGCAGATAGTTCATTACGTTTAGTTTTTGAGAAAAAGAAGATACCAAAAAAAATCGATGCTTTGCCTAGGATCGGTATCCCGAACAAAGGGGAATGGACAGAAAAGCCGTTGCGTTTTGTTGTGTCTGGCAATCCATATATCTCTTTACAAAGAAAAAACCAAATCGAGGAAGATTGGGGTTGGAGGAAAGAAAATGAAAAAGAAGGATCTATTAACATACTTAGATGAAATAATCGAAAAACAAGTGACGGACTATGATGTGGCTTTAGATTGGGATACAAAAAATCATACGATCGAAATCGTTGTTCGTTTGTTTGCGGAAAATAAAGCACAATTTGAGATTGATGATGCAGAAGGGATTGTTTCGCAAGAACCAATTATCGAATTTGAAGATGGCGTACTCCTTTTTAATCCTCAGAAATCTGTTTTTGATGAACAAAATTATCTAGCAGCAATCCCCTATGAAGGAAAAAAAGGGTTGGCAAAATCAGTAGCTGATTCTTTAGTGGAATATTTGAATGAAGTATTAGCACAAGGGCAAAGTGATTTGCTTGATTTTTTAGATGAAGATGATGACGAAGCTGTATTCGAACTCCATTGGGATAATCAGAAACTAGCAGAGTTAGTAGAAGCAAAACAGCAAAATGAAACAGAGACTTATTTACCGTACCCAAGTTATTAAGGAGTGACAGACATGAAATGGAATGAAGTAAAAGTAGAAACCGAAAGTGAAGCAGTCGAAGCGGTCGCTAATATTTTGATGGAGGCAGGAGCGAGTGGTGTTGCGATTGAAGACTCTTTAGATGTTGAACATTTTCAATCGGATCAATATGGTGAAATTTTAGATAAAAATGATTTTACATCGTTGAAAGAAGGCGCGCTAGTCATGGCTTATTTTCCAGAAACGACTTTTTTACCGGAAATCTTGCCTTTTATCAAAGATCGTATCACGCAATTGCCTGAGTTTGGTCTAGCGATTGGAAAAAACAAAGTAACTGTTAGCGAAGTAGAGGAAAGCAATTGGGCAACAGCATGGAAGAAATATTATCATCCGGTGCGTATTACGCGAATGCTGACGGTTGCGCCAAGCTGGGAAAACTATCAGACAGAAGATCCTCTAGAAAAAATCATCACATTAGATCCAGGTATGGCGTTTGGAACAGGCACCCATCCGACGACTTCTTTGACATTGACAGCACTAGAAACAGTATTGCGTGGTGGCGAAACATTGCTAGATGTTGGAACTGGTTCGGGTGTACTAAGTATTGCAGCAAAATATCTTGGTGCGAAAGATGTCTATGCCTTTGATTTAGACGAAGTAGCCGTTCGTTCAGCGAAAGAAAATATGGATATGAATGGAGTAGCCAAAGATGTCCACGTATCAGCTAATGATCTTTTGAAAGGAATCGAGATTGAAAGTGATGTAATCGTTGCGAACATTTTAGCAGATATCATCTTATTGATGATCCCGGATGCTTGGCGTTTACTAAAACAAACAGGGACATTGATCGTTTCAGGAATCATTGAAGAGAAGAAGCAAATGGTTCTAGATGCTATGATAGAACAAGGATTCATCGTGGATCAAATTTTCCAACAAAAAGACTGGTATGCAATTATTTTGAAAAAACCAGAGGTGGAATAGATGCAGCGATATTTTTTGAAAGAATCGTATGAACCAAAAGACCATTTTATTTTAAAAGGGGAAACCTATCATCACATTGTACGGGTTATGAGAATGGAACCGAAAGATGAAGTTTTTTTGGCATTCAATGATCAGATAGCCGTTGTTGCAGAAATCACAAAAATCACCGAAGATGCTGTTTATCTGAAAGAAATTAAAAAAGAAGAAAACCAAAAGGAATTGCCAAGTTCGATAACCATAGCGAGCGGCTATCCTAAAGGAGAAAAGTTGGATTGGATCATTCAGAAATCCACTGAATTAGGCGCACAAGCTTTTCTTGGGTTTCCGGCATCAGCCTCTGTGGTTAAATGGGATGCAAAGAAACGCATGAAGCGACAACAAAGGCTTGAAAAGATTGCTCAAGAGGCAGCGGAACAATCCCATCGGCAAATCGTGCCCTCAGTAGAGTTACTGGAAACGAAACGTGACTTATTTGAACGGCTAGATGATTATGACGTGGTCTTGGTTGCTTATGAGGAATCAGCAAAGCAAGGCGAAAAATCAAATGTAGCCAAAATTCTTAGTGAAACAAAACCGGGCAGTCGAATCTTAGCTGTCTTTGGACCAGAAGGCGGCTTATCCCACGATGAAATCGATTATTTCGTAGAACACAAAGGGATACTATGTGGATTAGGACCAAGAATCCTTCGTACAGAAACAGCGCCTCTTTATTTATTAAGTGCTGCTAGCTATCAATGGGAGTTAATGGATCCCTCTCATAGCTAACGTTTTTCAACAATAAAAGAGTATCGACGGAAAGAATTGAAAAAATAGGGAACAATTTGTATAATAGAAACAATTATTTGTACAATGAATACGAAAAATTGTTTGAAAAAGCTTTTTAAAAGCGAACATTTCCGTAAAAAAATGTATAACTTCACGGATTTTGGGGCAACTATCAAACAGATATTTGTCCCGATTCCTGTTTTACCGAAAAAGAAAGGGGGATCGATTCCTGTGCCAAAAGAAGAAATTTTAACGGGTCCCGGTGTCATAAAGCTCGTTAGTCAATATATGGGGCCCGAACATGTAGCATTTGTTGAGAAAGCATGCGAATATGCGACTGCTGCACATGACGGACAGTTTAGAAAATCAGGAGAACCCTACATTATCCATCCTATCCAAGTCGCAGGTATATTAGCAGATTTAAAAATGGACCCCCATACAGTGGCTACTGGCTTCTTGCATGATGTTGTTGAAGATACAGAAGTCACCTTAGAAGATCTGAGAGAAGAATTTGGCGATGATGTCGCTATGTTAGTAGACGGAGTAACCAAATTAGGGAAAATAAAATACAAATCCCACGAAGAGCAGCTAGCAGAAAACCATCGAAAGATGCTGCTGGCAATGGCTCAAGATTTACGCGTTATCATGGTCAAGTTAGCTGATAGACTACATAACATGCGTACGTTGAAACATCTGCGAGAAGATAAGCAAAGAAGGATTGCTCAAGAAACTTTAGAAATCTATGCACCTCTTGCACATCGTTTAGGTATCAGCCGAATCAAATGGGAATTAGAAGATACAGCACTTCGTTATCTTAATCCAAAACAGTATTACCGTATCGTTCATTTGATGCAGACGAAGCGAGAAGAACGTGAAAAATACGTGAATGGTACTGTTGAGGATATTCGAGTAGCAACAGAAGAGCTGGGGATTTTTGCAGAGATCTATGGACGGCCAAAACATATTTATTCGATCTATCGTAAAATGAAAGACCAGAAAAAGCAGTTCAACGAAATCTATGACTTGCTAGCTATTCGAGTAATCGTAGACTCAATCAAGGATTGTTATGCTGTATTAGGTGCGATCCACACAAAATGGAAACCAATGCCTGGCAGATTCAAGGACTATATTGCCATGCCAAAAGCTAATATGTACCAATCTTTGCATACTACAGTGATTGGTCCAGCAGGAAATCCAGTAGAAATCCAAATCCGTACACAGGAAATGCATGAAATTGCTGAATTTGGGGTGGCTGCGCACTGGGCGTATAAAGAAGGAAAAAATGAAAAAGTAGAACCAGATGGTATGACGAAACAATTAAGCTGGTTCCATGAGATACTTGAACTCCAAGATGAAAGCTATGATGCCTCTGAATTTATGGAAGGTGTAAAAGGAGATATCTTTAGTGATAAAGTCTATGTCTTCACGCCCAAAGGAGACGTTACTGAGCTGCCAAAAGGATCTGGACCACTGGACTTTGCATACAGTATCCATACAGATATCGGTAATAAAACCACTGGTGCAAAAGTAAATGGCAAAATGGTGCAACTTGATTACAAATTAAAAAACGGGGATATCATAGAAATCATGACTTCTCCAAATTCATTTGGTCCAAGTCGTGACTGGTTGAAATTGGTGGCAACTAGCAAAGCAAGAAATAAGATCAAGCGTTTCTTCAAAGCACAAGATCGGGAAGAAAATGTGATCAAAGGTCACGAGTCTGTGGTCAAGTGTATTACAGATTTAGGGTTTACACCTAAAGATATTTTGACAAAAAATAAACTTCAAGAAGCACTTGATCGTTTTAACTATCAATCAGAAGATGATTTATATGCAGCTGTAGGATACGGGGAAGTCAGTCCTTTGACGATGGCCAATCGTCTGACAGAAAAAGAACGGAAAGAACAAAAAATCGAGCAGCAAAAGCAAGAAGCAGAAGAAATCATGAATCAGCCGAAAAAAGAACCTGAGAAAATGAAAGTACGTCATGAAGGTGGCGTTGTCATTCAAGGGGTAGAAAACTTACTGATTCGTATCAGCCGATGCTGTAATCCGATTCCTGGTGATGATATCGTTGGCTACATCACTAAAGGCAGAGGGATATCCATCCATCGTCGAGATTGTCCGAATGTTCAGCCTGATAAACCAAATGTAGCAGAACGTTTGATTGAAGTCGAATGGGAAGATACATCGAATACACGAAAAGAGTATGATGCAGACTTGGAAATCTACGGCTATAACCGTTCAGGCTTATTGAATGATGTACTTCAAACAGTCAATGCGCTGACGAAAAATCTCAACAGCGTCGAAGCTCGGACGAATAAAGATAAAATGGCGACAATCCATTTGACGGTTGGTATCCAGAATTTGTCCCACCTAAAAAGTATCGTGGATAAAATCAAAGCAGTACCTGATGTCTACAGTGTACGCCGGACGAATGGATAGGAGGGCCAGATATGAGAGCAGTCATTCAACGGGTGAGTCAAGCGGCAGTGTCAGTTGATCAGCAAGAGATTGGAAAAATTGGCTGTGGCCTACTCGTTTTATTAGGTATCCATGAAACAGATACGCCAAAAGATGTGGAATATCTAGTAAAAAAAATCGCACAAATGCGTATTTTTGAAGATGATCAAGGAAAAATGAATATTAGTGTAGAAGACGTAGGAGGACAAATTTTAAGTGTCTCTCAATTCACACTATTTGCGGATACGAAAAAAGGAAATCGACCAAGTTTTGTGGAAGCCGCACGACCAGAAATAGCTATTCCTTTATACGAATCGTTCAATGAAGGAATCAGAAGTCGCGGCATCACAGTCGCTACCGGACAATTCGGAGCAGATATGTCGATTTCTCTCGTCAATGATGGACCTGTAACGATTATTATTGATTCTAAAAACAAATAAAGTCAGTGGGTTTTCATCAATAAGAAATATAAATCAAGTCGTTTAAGTTAGACTGAAAAACTCTAACTTAAGCGACTTTTTTCTCGTCTACAAAAAGCGCTTCTTTTGTCAGCAGTCAGAAAAAAAGTTAAGCTTAAATTATACAAGTTATTTTTAGGAGGTTGCTGAAGATGAAAGAAGTACCAGTAGTAGATGTCAAAATCACGGATCTAAAAAGATTGTATCAAAAGGGATACAACATGTTGGAGGAGTTACGTCATGAAGCAGACGCTCCCGTTGTCAAAGCAAAGATTTTCAATAAAGAAGCTATTGTGATCTACGGATCGTCAGCGGCAAAAATATTTTATGACCCAAGAAATTTCAAACGAAAAGGTGCTATGCCAAAATTAGTGTTGAAGACACTTTTTGGTCAAGGTGGAGTACAGACTTTGGATGGAGCTGCCCATCATCATCGGAAAAATATTTTTATGGATCTGATGACCCCCGAAAGAATGGAAGATTATCATCGTATCTTAGATAAGAACCTGACGCAAGCACTTGAAACACAGCATGGTCAATTTGAATTATTTGATTTAAGCAAGATGGTTTTCTTTACATCGATTTGTGAGTGGGCAGGTATCAATTTATCTTTGCTTTCTAAGGATGAAGTCGAAAAATTAGCAGAATATCAAATCTCCATGATCAGCGGAACGTTTACTTCTCCGATTGATCACATAAAAGGTGTCGAAAATCGCAAGAAATCAGAGAAATGGGCGCAAAGTTTGATTGAGGAAGCTCGGAAAAATCCTGTGGCTGGAAAAGAAAATGTGGCATTGTATGCATTTGCCAATGCCACAGATCTAGACGGACAGCTTTTGCCTCTGGAAGTAGCAGCTGTTGAATTATTGAATATCATCCGTCCGACAGTTGCTTTGACTGTATGGGCGGCGTTGATGGGACACGCGCTTTTCAGCAGACCTGATTTGTACCAACAATTGAAAAACGACTTTTCTACGTTGCAAGATCCGTTCATTCAAGAAATGAGACGCTATTATCCGTTCTTTCCGATGTTACCTGCGATTTCTCTGAAAGAAGTAGAAGTCGATGGTTATCGTATACCAGAAGATAGTTGGGTCATTCTAGATTTATATGGAACAGATCATGATGAACGAACGATTGAAGCACCAGATTCCTTTATGATCAAACGATATTTAGGAAAAGCAAAAGATATTTCATATAAAGAAGAATATGAGATGATTGCACAAGGTGGAGGAGATTTTCGACAAATGCATCGCTGCGCAGGAGAATGGATCACTCTCCACAGCCTACGTGTGTTTTCCGATCAGTTAGTAAACAAGTTTGAATTCTCTGTACCTGAACAAGACTGGACGATCCCATTCAATCAGTTTCCGACTTATCCAAACAGCCGAGCGCTACTTTATAAGAATTAGATTAGTATAAACTTATCGAAAAAAGGAAGATCAGCACTGTTTGATCTTCCTTTTTTCATACTACTATAAGTGGATAAGGTCAATTGCTCAAAATCCGTGAAATGCTTCATCAATGGTTTGATAATCCTCACTGGATAAATGCAAATCTAAAGATTGGACATTGTCAGAGACTTGCTCTGGACGTTTAGCTCCGGGTATGACTACAGACACTCTCGGATTCTTCATATACCAGGCTAGAACAAGTTGCGCAGGGGTAGCTTGGTATCTTTTAGCAATGGGGCGAAGTATGTCGACAGCGGCTAAAATTTCTTTGAAACGTTCTCCTTGAAAATCCGGATTGCTTTTTCGAGGATCTCCTTCGCTGAATTGTTTTTCCTGACCACGTTCATATTTTCCTGTCAGTAAACCGGAAGCAAGAGGAAAATAGGGGACAAAGCTGATTTTGTTTTTTTCAAGATAAGGAAATAATTCTTTTTCAGCCTGCCGATGGATCAAACTGTATTTATCTTCTACTACATCGACATATCCATCTGTATTCGCTTCTTTCAATTGTTCTAACGTGAAGTTCGATACACCAACTGCTCGGATTTTTCCTGCTTCTTTCAATTCATGCAATGCAGCAACTGCTTCATTTTTTGGGGTGCTTTTATCCGGAAAGTGGATATAAAAAATGTCGATGTAATCAGTTTGCAGACGTTTCAGTGCGTCTTCCACCGATTGTTTGAGAAACTCGGGTGAATTGTCAAATGTTCGTCCTTTATTTGGCACATGAGCAGCTTTTGTAGCAATGACGATACGTGAACGATCATATTCTTTTTCCTTCAATACCTCACCGATCAGTTCTTCAGAACGGCCGTTTCCATAAGCATAGGCGGTATCGATCAAATTGATTCCGCTATTCAAAGCTGTACGAACCACTTGTTTTCCTGTTTCGTCTTCCAAACCGTCAAAAAGATTGTGTCCCCCAACGGCATTTGCTCCTAGTCCAAGCTGTTCTGCGTAGACTTGTGAATGTCCGATTCTTATTTCTGCCATAGCTGATTCCTCCTTTTTTTCTAGTCTAAAACAAAAGAACAAAAAGCTGAACTAAAACGTTTTTGTGAGGGAAAATAGTCAGATAACTCTTGACTTTGAGATTGGTTTTTAGTAGGTTATAAGTAATATCGAAATGTCAATGAAAGAGCGAGTAAGTTTTTGAAACTTTACAAGAGAGGATCATCGAGGCTGAAAATGATCCAAAGTTTCATTAGCCCAAAGACACTCTGGAGATGGACGAGTGAAAAGCCGTCCCGCGTACGAGCGTTATTCGTAAGAGGAAAGAGAAATCTTTCAAAATTAGGTGGTACCGTGTATGAATTTCATTCACCCTTGTTCATGATGAACAAGGGTGATTTTTTTATTTACATAGCTAAGAAAGGGAGAGAAAACTATGAGTTTCCAAAGACCAAAAGGAACAAATGATATTTTGCCAGGCGAATCAGAAAAATGGCAGTTTGTCGAAGAAACAGCACGTTTATTGTTCAGAGATTATCAGTATAATGAAATGCGTACACCGATTTTTGAACATTATGAAGTGATATCCCGCAGTGTAGGTGATACGACGGATATCGTTTCAAAAGAGATGTATGATTTTTATGACAAAGGGGAACGTCATGTGACGCTTCGACCAGAAGGTACAGCGCCAATCGTTCGTTCTTTTGTTGAGCATAAATTATTCGGTCCAGAGTATGCAAAACCGTTCAAAACTTTTTATATGGGACCAATGTTTCGCTACGAACGTCCGCAAAAAGGACGGTTACGTCAATTCCATCAGATCGGAGTAGAAGCATTTGGATCAGAGAATCCTGCAACAGATGTGGAGAGCATGGTGATGGCACTCGATTTCTTCAAACAGTTGGGAATCACGCAAATCCGTCTAGTCATCAATTCATTGGGTGATAAAGACACACGTCAAGCCTATCGTCAAGCATTAATCGATTATCTTTTACCTTTTGAAGCAGAGTTGAGTGAAGACTCTAAACGCCGTCTTCACGAAAATCCATTGCGTGTGTTGGATAGTAAGGACAAACGAGATCAAAAATTTGTAGCAGATGCGCCATCTATCTTAGATTATTTAAGCGAACCTGCTCAAAAACATTTTGATACCGTTGTTTCCATGCTGGATGCATTGGCTGTTCCTTATGAAATCGACAGTAACATGGTTCGCGGATTAGATTACTATACGCATACGATTTTTGAAATCATGAGTGACGCACCGAAAATGGGGGCACAAGCAACGATTTGCGCAGGCGGACGTTATGACAATCTAGTGGAAGAACTGGGTGGTCCTTCAACACCTGGCTTTGGATTTGCAATGGGTATCGAGCGATTACTCTTGACTATGGAGGCAGAGGAAGTAGTTATCCCTGCATTTAATGAGTTAGATGCTTATGTGGTCGCACTCGGAGACGAAACAAATATCGAAGCATTGAAAGTGGTCCAAGCGATTCGAAACTTCGGTTTTTCAGCTGACCGCGACTTCATGAACCGTAAAGCAAAAGCACAATTTAAGACAGCAGATAAAGCGAATGCCAAATTAGTATTGGTGATCGGTGAAGATGAGCTTGCTAGCCAAACGATCAATGTCAAAGCAATGGCAAGCCGAAAAGAAAAAAGTTTTCCATTAGAAGAAATATATGAGCATTTTGATGAAGTCTATGATGAAATGACTTTATTCGAGTAGGAGGAAAAAAGAAATGGCACAAAGAACGATTTATTGCGGATTAGTTTCCGAACAACAATTAGAACAAACAGTTACATTAAAAGGATGGGTACAAAAAAGACGAGACCTTGGGGGAGTAATCTTTATCGATCTACGTGATCGCGAAGGAATCGTTCAAATCGTCTTCAATCCTGAAATCAACAAAGAAGCATGGGAAATCGCAGATAAATGCCGCAGTGAATACGTGATCGAAGTAACTGGGGTAGTCAGAAGACGCGGTGAAAATGCAGTAAATCCTAAAATGGCCACTGGTGAATTTGAAGTGATTGCAAGTGAAATCGTGATTTTGAATCAAGCAAAAACACCGCCATTTCAAATTGAAGATGATCAAGCAATCAGTGACGAAATACGTTTGAAATATCGTTATTTGGATCTGCGACGTCCCAAAATGACTAAAAACATCAAATTGAGAAATGCGACAACAAAAGCGATTCGTCATTATTTAGACGATAATGACTTTCTAGATATTGAAACACCTTACCTAGGAAAATCTACACCAGAAGGCGCAAGAGACTACTTAGTTCCTTCACGTGTCCATGCTGGACATTTCTATGCGTTGCCGCAATCTCCTCAACTGTTCAAACAATTGCTGATGAATGCTGGGTTCGACCGTTATTATCAAATCGTTCGTTGTTTCCGTGACGAAGATTTACGTGGAGATCGTCAGCCTGAATTTACGCAAGTAGATATTGAAACAACGTTCCTAACAGCAGAAGAAATCCAAACCTACACAGAGGGATTGATTGCGAAGGTAATGAAAGAAGTTCGCGGCATCGAAGTCGCATTGCCATTTCCCCGTATGACCTATGATGAAGCAATGGCTCGCTACGGCAGCGACAAACCGGATACACGTTTTGAAATGGAATTGATCGATCTAAGCGAAACAGTCAAAGAAGTAGAATTCAAAGTCTTCCAAATGGCTCTTGAAAACGGCGGAGTCGTGAAAGCATTGAATGCGAAGGGCGCTGCAGATCGCTACTCACGAAAAGATATGGATCAGTTAGGACAATATGTAGGGCAATTCGGAGCTAAGGGACTTGCATGGCTGAAAGTGGAAGAAGACGGTCTGAAAGGCCCGATTGCTAAATTCATGGGAGAAGCAACAGAAGCAATCATCAAAGCAACAGATGCAGAACCAGGTGACTTGCTGATGTTTGGCGCAGATAAAAGTGAAATCGTCGCTGCTGCATTAGGGGCTATCCGAACACGTTTAGGAAAAGAATTAGGACTAATCGATGAATCCAAATTCAATTTTTTATGGGTAACTGATTGGCCTCAATTTGAATTTTCAGAAGAAGAAGGTCGATATGTCTCTGCTCACCATCCATTCACGATGCCAAAAGCAGAAGATATCCCATTACTGGCTGAAGACCCTGCAAAAGTCTATGCAGAAGCTTATGATATCGTCTTGAACGGTTATGAACTAGGTGGAGGTTCTATCCGGATCCATACTCGGGAACTTCAAGAAAAAGTGTTGAAAACTTTAGGCTTTACAAAAGAACAAATGGAAGAACAATTTGGTTTCTTGCTAACAGCTTTAGATTACGGATTCCCTCCACATGGCGGCATTGCATTAGGATTGGATCGTTTTGCAATGTTATTAGCAGGGGAAGACAATATTCGTGAAGTCATTGCCTTTCCTAAAAACGGAAAAGCAGCCGATGTGATGAGTGATGCACCAAGTATGGTTTCACCTTTACAATTGTTCGAATTGAATATTGATGTAACCAATATAGAAGAATAGCCGATAAAAAGGCAAAAAGGATTTGTCGAATCTGCTTCTTTTGGCAACCTTGATTTAATTGAAAAACACTTTATAATGAAGCCATAACATATAAAGCGGGGCTTTTCCATGAAAAAAACATTCGAAAATTGGGCTTACCATGATTACACGACCAAACTTTCGGTATCAATCGTTTATGCGTTGATCGCATCTGTCGCATTGAATTTCTTTTATCAACCAGGACATATTTATTCAAGTGGTATTACTGGCCTGGCTCAGATTTTGACGACTTTGTCAAAATCACTGATAGGGTTCGAGGTGCCGGTATCAACCACTTTGTATTTACTGAATATACCTTTGTTCGTCTTGGCGTGGTTCAAAATCGGGAAGAAGTTTACAATTTTCACTTTTATCACAGTCACTTTGACCTCCCTTTGTATCCATATTTTACCGGAAACAGTCTTATCTACCGATCCAATCATTTGTGCGTTGTTTGGTGGGGCTGTGATGGGACTAGGGATTGGGTTAGCGTTGAGAAATGGCCTATCATCGGGTGGTCTAGATATCGTGAGTATCACGATTCGTAAAAAAACAGGAAAGTCGATTGGTTCTATCTCGATCTACTTCAATGCATTGATCGTTTTTGTTGCTGGGATTCTATTTGGCTGGCAATATATGTTTTACAGTACGTTGTCTATTTTCGTCAGTGGAAAAGTAACTGATGTCGTTTATACTAAACAAAAGAAAATGCAGGTAATGATCGTAACGAAACATCCAGAAAAAGTAGTGAATGAAATCCAAAACTGTATGCGTAGAGGAATCACGATCATCAATGAAGCAGAAGGTGCTTATAAACATGATAAGCAGACAGTATTGATGACGATCGTTACACGTTACGAACTGCCTCTACTCAGAGAAGCGATGAAAGCTTCTGATCCGCAAGCTTTTGTAAGTATCGCGGAAAATGTCCAGATACTTGGGCGTTTCTACGAGGATGGCATTTAGATCGAGTTTGACAAAAATTCATGAAATACTACTGTAGACAGACATTCGTTTGTCTGCAGTTTTTTTCTACCAAAGGACGGATCAGCAAATAGAAACTACTTTTTTATTTGAAATTTTCTTAAAGTTGAAAAAAAGCATGTTTATTTTTTAAAATTTATGGGATGATAGAAAAAAATAGTAGAGAAAGGACACGATTCTACTTGCTATTTTCACTTAATACCCGTATATTACGAATGAAAAAAGTTTATGAAAAGTTGGAATATTGAATGGAAAAACAAAAAAGGTTAAAAAACAGCCGCTACATCACTGGGTTTGATGGGCTCCGTTCATTAGCTGTGGTTGGTGTTATATTCTATCACCTTCTGCCAACTAGTATGAAAGGCGGCTATTTGGGCGTTCCGATTTTTTTCGTCGTATCTGGTTATCTGATCACGGATCTGCTAAGGCAGGAATGGGAACAAAATGGAAAAATCAATATTTGGCAATTTTATGTCAGAAGAATGAAGAGACTCTATCCGGCACTCGTTTTTATGCTTGTTACAGCTTCGGCTTATATCACCTTGTTCCAGCGAGGATTGTTGAATAATCTTCGAGGAGTTGTCGTCAGCAGCTTACTGTATGTCAACAATTGGTGGCAAATCAATAACGGTTTATCTTATTTCGACCGATTTGCTAATGAATCACCGTTTACACATATCTGGTCTTTAGCGGTAGAAGGTCAAAACTATTTGGTTTGGCCAATCTTGTTTGTATTGTTGATGGTATTTGTTCGTAAAAGAAAATGGATCTTTTATACCGTGTTAGGTACATCTTTCCTCTCTGCGATCTTGATGATGATTTTGTATACACCAGGGGGCGATCCAACCCGTGTTTATTATGGAACGGACACCCGGCTGTTTTCTATATGGTTGGGAAGTGCGCTCGCTTTTGTTTGGCCAAGTACTCGTTTGAAGAAAAACATCCCGAAACAAGCAAAAAGTATCCTGAATATCGCTGGAGGAATCTCACTGCTGGCACTGATTCTTTGCTTCTTCTTTTTAGATGATCATTACAATTTCATCTATTATGGAGGGATGCTCCTAGTGAGTCTGTTATGCGTAGTACTAGTTGCAGTGACAGCACATCCTGGAGCAAGCTTGAATCGTTGGCTGACAAATCCAGTATTTACTTGGATTGGCAAACGAAGCTACGGGATTTATCTGTATCAGTTTCCAGTTATGATTTTTTATGAAGCAAAAGTGACTGATATTGCTGATCATGTTCTGTTCCATACTTTAGTGGAAATTACATTGATTTTAATCATCAGTGAACTTTCTTATCGATATGTGGAACGTCCGCTAGCACGTTTTGACTATGGTCGTACATTCCAAGTGATGAAAGGATGGTTCAGCAAACCGATCATCAGTAAGAGCAAACCATGGGTCGTTCCAGGCACATTACTTGTAGCAATTGCATTCGTTGGTTTCGTTACGGCACCGAAAAATGCTGTAACGGCCGATCAAAAACAATTGCAGGCAAAGATCGCTGAAAGTAAAAAATTAGCAGAAGAAACCAGAAACAATTCAGAAAATACCACTAGTTCAGTTGACCAAGCGATTCTTGATAAGTACGAGTTGTCTAAGGCCCAAGGAAACAAGGCACAAAAATTAGAGCTAACGGCATTTGGTGATTCAGTTATGCTAGATGCTGCAACTGATCTACAAGAGCTTTATCCAAAAGTAGTGGTAGATGGCGATGTGGGGCGACAATTATACGCCAGTGTACCGTATATTGAAAAATTAAAGGAACAAGATTTATTGAAAGACACTGTTCTAATTGGATTAGGAACGAATGGCTCATTCTCTGAAGCTCAGTTTGATAGCGTGATGGATGCAATCGGTGATCGAAAAGTATACTGGGTCAATGTCCGAGTACCGACGAAACGTTGGCAAAATGACGTGAATGCGATGCTTGAACAGATGACGAAAAAATACGACAATATGACGCTGATTGATTGGTATAGCTACAGTAATGACCATAGTGACTGGTTTTATGATGATCAAGTCCATCCAAATCCTGAAGGGATGACACATTACATTCACTTAGTCAGTGAAGCCTTGCTAGGAGGAAGTTCAAGTACGAACAGCAGCGAGACAAACGTATCAGAATAATAGCTACAAAAAACTTCAGGCAAAAACAGTTGTTTTTGCCTGAAGTTTTTTTATCGTGTTTTTAACAGTTATCTATTTTCAGGAAGCAAAACGGTTGAGTGTGTCTTCAAATAATGTTCTTTTTGTTTTCGGGTGAGTTTTTTGAATGCAGCTTCTGCTTTTGTTGCTTCGCTTCTTGAAGAAAATACTTCTGCATGGATCATCTTAACAGGTCTTCTTTTTTGATGACGTGTATATTTAGCGCCAGTACCATTGTTATGTTCCCCTAGTCTCCTAGAAAGGTCTGTTGTGTACCCACCGTAAAATGTCTGATCTTTACAGAATAATACGTAAAAATAATGTTTATTTGCCATAGAGCATCTCACGAATCTCTGCTGTGTATTCCCCGTCTGCATCGTAAGTGATCAATGGCGGAGCGACTTTGAATCCATCTAATTTACCATCTTTGATTCCTTCAACTAACAAAATATTTGCCTCTTTTCCAGCTTTTGGGTAAACAAATTGGATCCGTTTAGGTGCAATCCGATGATTTTGCATAATTTGGATGATCTCTAAGAATCGTTCAGGTCGATGGACCATAGCGAAACGCCCATTTGTTTTTAGTAACTTACTTGAATTGTCGATCACTTCTTCTAATGTTGTATGGATTTCATGACGGGCGATTGCTAGGTGTTTATTAGGGTTCGTTTTATTTGTTGGCAGCCCTTTGAAATAAGGTGGATTGCAGACGACTAAGTCACAAGAATTATGCCGAACGACGGATAAGCTGTCTTTCAGATCGATGGTGTGGACTGTCATCTGTTCATCTAGATGGTTCAGCGCGATGCTGCGTCTTGCCATGTCTGCTAGGCGAGGCTGAAGTTCGATAGCATCAATAGCTGCTTGAGTTCGTTTGCTTAAAAACAGGCCAACTGCACCATTACCTGCGCAAAGGTCAACAATCTGTCCTTTTTTAGGCACACGAGAGAAATGAGCAAGTAGCACAGCATCTAAAGAAAAAGAAAATACTTGGGAACTTTGGATAATTTTGATATCTTCTGCGTATAATTGGTCGATTCGTTCGTCTTCGTGAAGCATGGATTCCCTCCAAAATGAAAAAAATAGTCGTTTGTATTATACTATTTTTATTAAAAAGAACCAAGGTGGCTTGTCAAACCTCTGTTTTTTATGCATACTATGACCATAAGAAGGGAAAGGAAGAGACTATGTTTTATCGATTTATGCGAGGGGTAGTTCGAGTACTATTAGCTTTAGTCAATGGAAATGCCCGTTATGAGAATAAAGAAGTATTACCGCAAGATGAGAATTACATACTAGTTGCCCCCCATCGTACTTGGTGGGACCCATTATATCTAGCGGTAGCTGCAGCACCGAAGGAATTCAGCTTTATGGCAAAAGAAGAACTGTTCAAAAATCCGGTTCTGCGATTTATATTAACTCGATCCAATGCTTTTCCAGTTAAAAGAGAGAATCCAGGACCAAGTGTCATTAAAACACCTGTAAAGATTTTAAAATCGACAAATTTGAGTTTAATCATGTTCCCCAGTGGGACAAGGCATGCTACAGAACTTAAAGGCGGGATGGCGTTGATTTCCAGAATGTCTAAAGCGAAAATCGTGCCAGCCGTATACCAAGGTCCACTGACACTTGGGGATTTGTTCAAGCGTAAGAGAGTGACAGTGCGTTTCGGTGAACCAATCGACCTATCAGATATCAAGAAAACGGATAAAGAAGGAATGGCGGAGATCGAACGACGAACACAAGCGGCTTTTGATAAATTGGACAAAGAAGTGAACCCAGATTTCAAATATGAAATCAAAAAAAAATAAAGTGATAAGTTTAGGAGTGGGCGGTCTTTTTGAATCTCCTGTTCTGTTCAGACTTTTCGATGAAAAACGAGGGAGAGACGTCAAGTCTGCCCTCTTTTTGCTTTCCAACGTGCAAAATAGAAGACGGGTGTCATGTAATGGATCAAAGTGTTATAATGATTAGAAGGACATTTTTTGGGGTGATTGGATGCGTTTTTTACATACAGCCGATTGGCATATCGGAAAAAAACTACAAGGTTATGACTTGATTGAAGACCAACGTCATGTATTATCTTCTATACTGAATATCGCGAAAGAAGAAAAAGTAGAGGCAATCGTGATTGCAGGAGACTTATATGATAGGAGTGTGCCGGCTGTCGATGCCGTAGCATTATACAATGAATTGATGGTTGATTGGAATTTAAAGGAAAGAATCCCAATTTTTGCTATATCAGGAAATCACGATAGCAGTACGCGACTTTCAGCTGGTACGCCATGGTTCAGTTATTCAAACTATTTTTTGCGAACGCAGCTAGCAGAAGCTTTCGAACCAGTCGAGTTTAACAACATACAATTTTTCTTTCTTCCTTACTTTGAACCAATTGCAGCCAGATTATATTTTGAAGATGACAGTATCCGCACGATCCAGCAAGCGGTAGCAAAAGTGATAGATAAAATGGAAGAGCTGTTCGATTCAGGGAAAAAACACGTATTGATTAGCCATTTTTTTGTAATGGGAAGTGTAAAATCTGATTCGGAAACGAAAATCGAAGTAGGGGGTCTGGATTCGATCCCAGGCGAACTGCTTGCACCGTTTGATTATGTAGCACTAGGACATTTGCATAATCAAGCTGCTTTAAGGCAAGATAATGCTCGCTACAGTGGCTCGCCGTTGAAATTTTCTCTATCTGAGATCAACCAGAAAAAAGGCGTATGGATCGTTGATCTGGCAACAGACCTAGAGTTGAATTTTAGGGAGATCGAACCACTGCATGATATTGAAGAAATAACAGCAAGTTTTAAAGAATTGTTGGATCCTGCCTTCTATCAGTCCGTCAATCGGGAGAATTATATCCATATCTATCTCACGGACAGAACGATCATCCCGAATATGATGAACCAGCTTCGGCAAATATATCCACGTATTTTGGGGATTGAACGGGCAAACGGCCGAGCAGAACAAACAAAGCGCAAACGAAAAGTACTAGAAATGAAAGATCCTCAAAAATTAGCAGAAGCATTTTTTAGTGAAATGACGGAAGAACAGCTAACGGCAAACCAAGAAAAATGGCTCGGAGAAACGTTGCAAGAAATCATGGAAATGGAATGATCAAGAATGAAACCGAAAAAATTAAAACTTAAAAATTTTGGTCCTTTTATCAATGAGACCGTTGATTTTTCACGATTGACAGAAGCACCGCTTTTTTTGATCAGCGGGAAGACTGGAGCAGGAAAAACGACGATTTTTGATGGGATCACTTTCGCACTTTTTGGTGAAACTTCCGGAAGACTTCGTTCTGGAAAAGAGATGCGTTCCTTGTTTGCTACACCAGAAGAAGAAACAAGCGTGACTTTTTCTTTTGAACATCAGCAGATGAACTATGAAATCGAACGAAAACCAGAACAAGTTTTAGCGAAACGAAAAGGAAACGGAACAAAAAAACAGGCAGCTAAAGTAACGTTGACCATTTTTGATGGGAAAGGAAAAGAAATAAAACAAATCACAAAACGTACAGAAGCAGACCAGTTGATCAGAGAACTGATGAATCTCGATGCGAAACAGTTTTCCCAAATCGTTTTACTGCCCCAAGGAGAATTCCGTAATTTTTTGGTTTCATCAAGCAGTGAGAAAGAGACTGTTTTACGTCATTTGTTCGGTACTCAGCTTTTCCAACAGTTTAATGAGCGATTAAAGGAAAAAGCAAAGCAACAGCAACAAAAACTAGATCATTTAGAGCAAGAACTTCATCTTTTGCAAAAAAGATTTGTTTTAGTCAAAGAAGAGGAAGCAGCAGCAGGGTTTGAAGCCGTTCTTTCCCAATGGACAAACCATCAGGCCATACTAGAAAAACAAATCACTGAAGAAAAAGAAGTTTTAGCAGACTATCAGGAGAAACAGAAACAATTAGAAAATTCCTACTATCGTTTTGAAACCTTGAAAAAAAGCTATGAAGAAAAAGCGACATTACTAAATAAGCAAAAGAAATTAGCCGCTCAAAAAGACGAAATAGAGGAAAAGAAACGATGGATTGGGTATTATGAATTTACACAACGCTTAATTGAACCAATCCAGCACCTGAAAGAAATAAAAGCTGAAAAAATAGAACTGTCACAAAAAAGCAGTGAACAAACAAAGAAACTAGCGATGACTACGCAGCATTATGAAGAGTGGCAAAAAAATGAAACAGACCGCATACATCGGCAAACAAAAATCAAAGAAGCTGCTCAACAATTGCAAAACAAACAGATGATGGTACCGATTGTCGAAGCCTTGCGTAGTAAAAAACAAGAAGCAGAACAATTAAAACATTCATTAGATAAAGAAGAAACGAACGCCGAAAAGCTACATCAAAAACAGGCTATTTATCAGGAAAGAACTCGAATTCTTCAAGAAATCTTATTGGATCAGGAAAAACTGCAGGAAGATCGTCTTGCTTTTGGACAGTTAAAACATCTAGATGAAAAACAGCAGGAAATAGAACAACAAAAAACAAAAAGTATCGAATCACTCGAACAGATAAGAGAAGAGCTCAAAAAAGCAGCCGAAGAAACAACAAAAAATAATCAGCGATTGAAACAACAGATAGAACAAGCAGAACAGCTGAAAAGCCAATGGGCAAAGCAGCAAATTGCTCGTCTTCAGCTTTTTTTGCGTCCGGGGGAACCATGTCTGGTTTGTGGGTCGACAGAACATCCCGTACAACAATCAAAACATGAACAGCCAAATAAAGAAGATATCTTGAAAGTAGAGCAACAACTGGCAGAAGCTGAGTCAGCTGTAGAAAGAACCCAGCAAATCATTGCCAAAAATGAAGCATATGAAAATAATCTTCAACAGCAATTATCTGATTTAGAACAAAAAATCATGGAAACGAATATACAACTAGCTGGACAAGAAAAACACTTACAACAGGCTTTGCAACAGGCATTTCCTGCGATAACAGAACAAAAAACAACAATTGCTCTTACAGTAATCGAACAATCTTTAGATAAACGAAAAAGCAAGATAGCCAATGCAAGAGCAGAGCTGGAAGAAATAAGCCAACAAGTAGAAAAGCTTGAGCAGCAATTAGCTGACTACAAGCAGCAACAGACAGCAAAAAATAATCAGCTTCAACAACTGCAAGGCGAAATCAAAAGTTTAGAAAAACAATTACAAGATACGGATAGCAACTGTTTAGAAGAAGAGATACGACAACTTGAAAAACAGTTAGAAGAAGACTCAAACCAACTCGCTGCTGAGCAGAAAGCAGGAATGCAATTGTTGCAAGATCTGCATATGCTTCGGACACAACTTGATCTTCAACAGGAACAAATAGAAATAATAGATGAAAAAATAGAAAAAGAACAGCAAAGAATAGCTGAAAAGCTGGAAAGCCAATCGTATTTTTCAACAACTGAGGAAGTCTGTGCATTCGCACAACAGCAAGCACAATACGAAGAGAACCAGCGCATAATCACTACTTATCATGAAGCACAATTAGTGACAGCTGACCGACTACGTCAATTAGAAAATATCCAGCTGACGGAGATAGTTCCAGATACAAAAGAGATCAGCCAGCAATTGGAAGAGATAAGAGAGATGATCGAAACAAAGCAAGAAAAGATATACAGTTTACAAGAACAAAAAATCAATAACCAGAAAATCTACGATGAATGTCTTTCGATTTATCACACAAGCCAGACGCAATTAGATGAACTTACGCAATTACAGCAGCTTTCGCAAACATTCAACGGAGAAAATCCTAAGAAGACTAGTTTAGAACGGTATGTGCTTCAAGTTTATCTACAAGAAGTGTTACAAGTAGCAAATGATCATCTCCAACGTTTAACGAAAAATCGTTATCAGTTTGAACTAGCGGATACGATCGGCAGTTATCGAGGGAAAACCGGATTAGAAATCAATATCTATGATGATCAGGCAGGCATGTCTCGAAGCGCGCATACGCTGTCTGGCGGTGAAAGTTTTATTGCAGCACTTTCTTTAGCATTAGCCCTTGCGGATGTGATTCAGACACAAGCTGGTGGGGTAGCAATCGATGCATTGTTTATTGATGAAGGTTTTGGGTCATTAGATGAAGAAGCTTTGGAAATGGCGATGGAAGCTTTAGAAACGATTGAAAGTGAAGGAAGAATGATCGGGATCATTAGCCATGTAAGAGAATTGAAAGAACGAGTATTACAGCAAATAAGAATTGATACAGAAGGTAGCGGACAAAGCAAAATACGCTATCAACTTGGATAAAAAGGGAGATTGGTAACTATGAAATGGAGTATTCCGGAAAAAGTCATTGCACGTGGGCGTCAATACTTGCAAGAAGGCCGAGTGTTATCGGTTGTCCCTGACCAAGAAGAAAACGTGTGGCATGCAGAAGTCTTGGGCAGTGAATTGTATATGGTTGATTTGGATGGGACAGCAAAAGAGATAGATTACTGCCAATGTCCATATTGGGAGGAACATAAATATTGTAAGCATACAGTTGCTGTGGAACTTTACTTACGGTCGAAAAATCTATCTCGTATCATGAAAAAAGACCAGCCGATGTTAGAACCGGTAAAAACAACAAGTGAAGGAGAAATCATTGCAAAAGGTTTTTCTCGTCTAAAAATACAAAAAAATCCTCAAGCGGTGCAACCCTTGATTATTGAATACCAAGTAGAAACGATTGAGACAAATCAGTATCATCCAGAGCTTTCTATTTTGGCGCTTTACTTACGTATCGGTTCTTTGGCATCGCCGAAAAAAACATATATCGTAAAAAACATCTATGATTTTTTACAGGCTTACACAGAAAAAGAAACCTACACAGTCAATAAGCAGTATCAGTTTCGTCTAGATAAACGGGCTTTTCAAAAAGAAGATCAAAAAATACTCGCTCATCTTGCAGGAAGTGCCCAAACGCATCAATTATTAGGCACGAATGGCTTGCAAGTCAAAGGGAAACTAGACAAAAGATACCTGCTTCTCCCAGTAGAACAAGCCCGCTTCCTGCTAGAACAGATGAATCAGACGACACGTTTGCATCTGCAGATAAATGAACAAAACGATCAAGGAATCCAATTTTCCGATCAAAACAAGCCTTTATCATTCAAAGTGGAAAAACAGGGAGAAGACTATTTATTGCAAGCATTGAATGATTTTGATTTTTTCTTTATGCATTATCAGTGGGGGCTTATCCAGGGAGTATTCTATTCTCTAACGAAGCATCAACAAACAGTTTATCAAACTTGGAAACAATTGATTCGCCGATTGGAGAAACCAGAAGTAGTATTCAAGAAAAAAGAACTACCGGCCTTGTTTAAAGAAATCATTCCTCTTCTTTCGGAGATCGGAGACGTAGTGGTTGCCTCTGAAGTAGAAAAGGAAGTAGCAGATATTCCAGTCGAATTTATTTTCTTTTTTCGAAAAGCCAAAGGAAAAATCCAAGCTCGAGTCGATTTCGTCTATGGCGAAGTCATCTATTCGACCGATCCAAAACATGAGGTCTCGGCCAATCAGGACTTTCAGGTGCTGCGTGACAGAGCTGAAGAAAAACGAGTCCTTGATTTATTCAGGATGTATCGCTACCAGAAAAATGAAACTGGCTATGAGCGTCCATTGCCAAGCGGGGAGGAACTATATGCCTTTTTCCGTACAGAACTATCTGTCTTTCGTCAGTTTGGTGAAGTCAGACTTGGCAGAAAGTTGCGGGAGTTGTATTTAGATGCACATAAACATCAACCGCAAATCGAAGTAACCGAGACTGGTTCATGGCTTGATATTCGGTTCGACGTATCGGGGATAGAAGAGCAAGAGATTGATCATGTACTGCAAAGCTTGTTGCGAAATGATGCTTTTTATACATTGGAAAATGGACAGGTTCTTTCTTTTGATTCAGAGGAATTCCAACAAACAAGTCAAGTATTGCAACAATTACGGGAGTCAATACGTTCAGAAGAAGGGACGATCCATGTACCTAAGAATCAAGGACTGATCATTCAAAATCAATTGGAAAAAAGCAATGCTACTTTTAGCGAATCGTTTCAAACGATGGTCCAAGATCTCATTCATCCAGAAGGGTATCAGGCGCAACTTCCCAAAGGATTGAATGCAAAGATGAGAGAGTATCAGAAGCAAGGGTTCCGGTGGTTGAAGATGTTAGGCCATTATCAGTTTGGCGGTATCTTAGCCGATGAAATGGGACTTGGGAAAACACTGCAGACGATTGCCTTTTTACTTTCGGAAAAAGAAGAACGGGAAAGCTTTTCTGCTTTGATCGTAGCGCCGGCCAGCTTAATCTACAACTGGCAGGCAGAGGTAAAAAAATTCGCTCCTTCTTTGAGTATCCAAGTAATCAATGGGAATAAAAAAGAACGGGAAGAATTGCTGGCTAAAGACACAGATATTCGAGTGACCTCTTATGCCAGTTTGAGACAGGATTTAGCTGATTACCAATCACAAAAAATTGATTATTTGATCCTTGATGAGGCGCAAATGGTCAAAAATAGTAGTACGAAAACTGCTCAAGCATTGAGAGAATTAGCTGTGCCTCAGCGATTTGCATTAAGTGGGACACCAATCGAGAATAATTTAGAAGAATTGTGGTCATTATTTGCAACAATCATGCCAGGATTTTTCCCAACCAAAACAAAATTCAGAGAACTTGCCGCAGAAGAAATTGCGCAAATGATCCGACCGTTCATTTTACGGCGAGATAAACAAACTGTGTTGAAAGACTTACCAGAAAAAACAGAAATGAATCTATATTCTGCACTGACAGAAGAACAAAAGACCGTTTATTTAGCTTACTTGCGTCAAATGCGTGAAGAAATCTCGTCAATGGATTCTGAAGCATTCAAGAAAAACCGGATCGGGATACTAGCAGGTCTGACAAGGTTGCGTCAAATTTGTTGCGATCCTCGTCTGTTTATTGAAGATTACCAAGGCGGTTCTGGCAAACTCGAACAAGTAAAAGATCTATTAGTCGCTGCCAAAGAGAACAAACGCAGAGTTCTGCTGTTTTCTCAATTTACAGGTATGCTTACTATCTTACAAGAAGAGTTAGCCGAGCTGGGGATCTCAACATTTTATTTAAGAGGCAGTACAAAACCGCAAGATCGATTAAGTATGGTAGATGCATTTAATGCAGGCGAAAAAGATGTTTTCCTGATTTCTTTAAAAGCCGGGGGAACGGGACTGAATTTGACAGGAGCAGATACGGTCATCTTGTATGACCTTTGGTGGAACCCTGCAATTGAAGAACAAGCTGCTGGTCGTGCGCATCGAATCGGACAGAAAAATGTGGTAGAAGTGTGGCGTATGATTTCTGAAGGAACGATTGAAGAACGAATGGATTCGCTCCAACAAGAAAAACGCGAACTGTTCCAAAAAGTGATCCAAGGAAATGAAGAACAGCTGACAAAACTGACTGAAGAAGATATCCGCATGATCTTAAGTGTAGGAGAGATTGAGAAGTAAGAGATTCGAAACAATCGTTCAGTAATGGATAAGAAGATTTTTCGAAAAAAGCAGGTGTTTAGTTGATTTAAGAAATAGCAAGGAAGTTGGGTTTCTGTTTTATCCCGATTTCCTTGCTATTATTTTTTGTTTTTATTTATAGGCGTTAAGCAAAGATTGTCTTCATTGTTTCTAACAGCTGATCAAAAGAAGAAATTTCGATATCGCAAATAGGGGTCTGGTCGATTTTGCGTTCTCGATGGTTGAACCAAAGTGCTTGCCAGTCGGCACTTTTTGCACCTAAAACATCATTGTCATAATTGTCGCCAACATATAGAGTCTCTCCTGGAAGCATATGAAATTCTTTCTCAGCAAGCTGAAAAATCTCTTTTTCTGGCTTTTGGAAACCTGTTGCTTGAGAAACCAACATGTTGTGGGAAGGAATCCAATTGTTCAATTGAAGTTGTTTTAATTTTTTTGTCTGATGGTCAGTCGGTCCATTTGTGATAATTCCTAATGGGACATTTTTTTCCTTCAAGAAGTCAAGTGTTTTTTTGACCTCCTCATGCAAACAGATATTATCAAGTTCTTCCTCGTAAATTTTTTGAAATAGGAGACCTTCTTCTTCTGTGATGTGAGGGTAGTCTAAATCTTTTAGTGATTGGCTGATTCGATGTGCTCGCATATATTCTAGCGTCCACTCTCCTGCCATTACTTTTGGAAAGTTTTCATCACTATGATGACGGAATCGGATATATAGTGGATGCATATCTTCATCTGAAACAAGCGGCACGACTCTTTTTACCGCATTTCGAAATGGCTGCTGCTGATCATACATTGTATCATCAACATCAAACACAACTGATTTAATCAAAATTTTACACGCCTTTCGGTTTTCATTGATTTTTTCACAAATCCTTGACTATTGTAACAGAAAAAATCATCTAAAAAAGCTGATAAATAAAGGTTTTTCTTACTATATTTCTGTTTCCTTGACAGAATAAGGTTTTTAGATTTCAGTTTTTTTCACTAAAAATCATGAAACACGTCAATAGGTTTGATGAACAAATTAATCATTATTGTGTAACTCGGTTGGTTTATTTTAATGCAATCTCTGAGGAATTTTCGAAAGGTTTATTTTTTTAATACAGTCTCAGTATAACTATTCAAACATAAAATAACGTTATTTAGTTTATTTGTTTATAGTAAATTTTATCTAGTAATCATTGCTTTAAAATATTGCGCTTATATAACAGAGAAAATAAGCGTTATAATAAAGAACAATATTATCTAAAATGACAAGAAACATTACTATCAAAGAAATAAAAAACATAAAAAATCTTAAGAAATCGGTTTCATTTGTGTTTTTAGATAAAATAATAGTACAGTTTTGTGTGCTGTTTCATTGTCTTCTAAAATTTGAATTAGATTTGAAAACTCTAATTTTTAAATGTTGAAAAAAGCAAGAACGCTGGTTTTACTGTATATTAACCTTAGATAACTTTCATTTTTTTAAAAAAATTATGAAAAAAAGGTAGCTATTTAAAAGTTGATTATGTATAATAGAAACAGATGGGAGATTATTATGATCTTCTGTTACAAAAAAGTGATTCTTATCACGAAAAGGAGTGGTGCACGTTGTTAACATTATATACTTCCCCAAGTTGTACTTCCTGCAGAAAGGCTCGTGCGTGGTTGCAAGAACATCAGATTCCATTTGTTGAACGTAATATTTTTTCAGAACCATTGAACAGTTCTGAATTAAAAGCGATTTTACAAATGACAGAAGACGGAACAGAAGAAATCATCTCGACACGTTCCAAAGTATTCCAAAAACTGAACATGGATTTAGATGATCTGCCGTTACAAGAACTATTGGAACTTGTGCAAAACAATCCTGGATTGCTTCGCCGTCCAATCATGATTGATGATAAACGTCTACAAGTTGGTTTTAATGAAGACGAGATTCGTCGATTCCTGCCGCGCGATGTACGACAATTAGAATTGCGTCAAGCACAATTGATGGCTGGATTATAGAAGATAAAATGAAACTTGGAAAAACTATTACGAGGATAGTTTTTCCAAGTTTTTTTGTTTTTATAAATAGCGTTCTTTATTGTGGGCACAAAAAAGGGTGTGAGAGTGATCATGGTATGAAAAACAGAAGTGATTGATTAGCTAAAAAGTCGGCTATATAGTATTCATCTCCCAAAAATGTTATAGTTAAATAAGATAGCTTGAACGATTGGAAAAATCTGCTGGTTTTATTAAATTCACTTAACAGCGGGATTTTTTTTCTTTACATTTAAGCTGATTTCGCTACAATGAATCTATATTGAACATTGCGGCAAAGTGAGGTGTAGCAAAATGGAAATGGAACATATTAATGAAAATACGATCCGTGTACTGATAGGTCATGAAGATTTAGAAGAACGGGGCGTTTCATTTTTGGATTTACTTGGCAATCACAAAGAAATCGAAAATTTCTTTTATAGTATTCTGGAAGAAGTTGATATCGAAGAGGAGTTCCGAGGAAGCGAAGCTGTCACTTTCCAAGTTTTGCCAAAAGGAGACGGATTAGAACTGTTTATCAGTAAAAACCTGCCAGATGAAGAAGTTTCTCAATCAGAAGATTCTGCTGTGGATTCAGAAGACGTGAGCGAATTTCTCCGTCAGCAAATTATTGGTAGCGATCCGGAAGAAGAATTATCTGGAAGCGCCCTAGAAGAACAGGAAAGACAAGCAATTTTTGCTTTTGAAGATTTTGAGCAAGTGATCCAGCTGGCAACAGATGTTGAACTAGAGTCTGCTTGGACTGATTTGTACTTATTCGAAGAGCGTTATTACCTAGTCGTTCATTTCTGGATGGAGAATCTCAACCAAGCGGATGTAGAGAATCAGATTGCTCGAATTTTGGAGTTTGCAGAAAAGAGCGATCGTACACCAGAAACATTGAATGAATATGGAAAGTGTCTGATGGCGCGTAATGCTATCGAGCGTACGAAATTTTATTTTGTATAAATCATCATTATAGTAAGAGCCATATCGATCATATATCGATATGGCTCTTTTTCGTGTAAATAAATTGTTAGACGTAAATAAGTTCAGAGGGAGAAAAATGCTGCTTGCGATGAATGAATATCATGAATGCTGTTCTGCTAAATATGCAGAAAAAGAGAAAACGTATTATTGTCGTAGTTGTCGGAAAAGAGTGGTTTTGAAAAGGGGAAAGAAAAAATGTGCTCATTTTGCCCATCGAAAAACCGACAACTGTTCGGTTTTTAGTGAGGGGGAATCAGAAGAACACTTGCAGTTAAAGGAATATTTTATGGATTGGCTGGGACAGTCAGCAGAACCTGCATTTTTGGAAGCCTATTTGCCAAGATTGAGGCAGAGACCAGATATTTTATTGGCTAATCTAGCATTAGAAATCCAATGTTCTAGATTGTCTCATCAGAGATTTGTTGAAAGAACCAAAAGTTATTTGAACAACGGTTACCAAGTATGGTGGATACTTGGTCATTCTTTTCTTGGACAGCGGCAATTTTCATTGATAGAAAAAAGTTGCTGCTATTATAATAGAAAAAGGGGGGTACATTGCTGGAAAGCTGACCTTAAGAACCAAAAACTTTATTTATATCATCATATTACAGAGACTGTATCAGGTCACATTTCTTTTTTCAGTAGCTGCTGGACTTTTTCTGGTAATGATCTTAAAAAAATATTTACTAATAATGAGATCAAAATAAATCAGATGAAGAAAACAGACAGGTTAAGCGAGGATGGGAAGAAGTGGCTGGCGCGCCAGCTGATTTACAAACAAAAAAATACAGTATCCATACAAGAACAGTGCTACTTGCGTCACAAGCACCTTTTGTATCTATCACCGTGGATCTATCAAAACAGTCGGTTTTTCTTTTATTTACGAGAACAGGTTTTTCTTTATCGAATGTTGTACGAAGAATCCTTAAAACAACAGAAAGTACCTGATTTCAGCTCATGGTTTTGCCAAGTAAAAGAATATAAAATGCAGTGGCTTTTCCCTATGATTGAGGAAGAGATGGTCTATCGGCAATTTTTTGATGAATGCACACATTTATCCTCTTGGAAAATATAGTAAGTATAAAAATAGAACAGGAATCGGTTTTCTATGTAAAACAAGTTTCAGTTGTGCTAAAATTGATAGAAGCAGACACATAGATTAGTAGAAAAATCAGACGCTGTAACATGTGGATGTTAGACGAGGATCTATTTTGATAGACCGAGACAAAAGGATATAAAAAGGAGTGGATTTCATGGAAGTAAAGCAGTTGCCAAAACGCGAAGAATTGCCTGAAAATTTAACTTGGGACTTGACCAAGATCTTTTCAAGCGACCAAGAATTTGATGAGAAATATCTAGAATTATCAGAAAAGTTGAAAAAATCTGAAAAATACAAAGGAACACTTGATCAAGGGGCTTCTCAATTTCTTGATGCGATTGAATTTGTGTTGAGTGTTTATCGCCAAACTGAAATCATTTATGTCTATGCGCACCTTAAAAACGATCAAGATACTGGGAATACAGAATATCAAGCGCTTTATGCAAGAGCAAGTAGTTTGTTTTCAAAGGTTAGTGAAGCTGTTTCCTGGTTTGAACCAGAAATATTGCAGTTATCAGATGAACGGATTTGGCAATATTTCAAAGAAGAACCGAAGTTAGAAGTCTATCGTCACTATATCCAGCAAATAGTAGATAATCGTGCCCATGTTTTATCTGCCGATCAGGAATCGCTTCTTGCAGGAGCAGGTGAAATCTTTGAGGCTTCAAGTGATACATTTGCTGTTTTGAATAATGCAGATTTAGTTTTCCCAACGATCGAAGGAGAGAATGGTGAAAAAGTCCAATTATCTCATGGCGTGTACGGTCAGTTGCTAGAAAGCACGGATCGAAGTGTTCGCGAAGCCGCATTTAAAGGGTTGTACAGTGTTTATGAACAATTTAGAAATACGTTTGCTTCTACTTTAAGTACGCATATAAAAGGACATAATTTTAAAGCAAAAGTTCGTAATTACAGCTCTGCCAGAGAAGCATCTTTGAGCAATAATCATATTCCTGAAAGTGTATACGACACTTTGGTAGCCGTGGTAAACAAGCATTTGCCTTTGCTGCATCGATATATGGAATTACGGAAACGTTTATTAGAAGTGGAAAAACTGCACATGTACGATCTTTATACACCGGTCTTAGGAGAAGCTCCAATCACCTTTACGTATGAAGAAGCAAAAGAGAAAGCTTTGGAAGCACTGAAGCCAATGGGTGAAGAGTACATGACTATTGTAGAAAAAGCATTCTCTGAACGTTGGATCGATGTTGTCGAAAATAAAGGAAAACGAAGTGGTGCCTATTCTTCGGGAAGCTATGACACAAATCCATATATTTTATTGAATTGGCATGATACATTGGATCAGCTGTTTACGCTTGTCCACGAAATGGGACATAGTGTCCACAGTTATTTCACACGGTCGAACCAACCTTATGTATACGGTGACTACTCCATCTTTTTAGCAGAAATTGCTTCGACAACGAACGAAAATATCCTAACAGAATATTTATTGGAAACAGAAAAAGACCCTCGTGTCCGGGCTTATGTGCTCAACCATTACTTGGATGGATTTAAAGGAACAGTTTTCCGCCAGACACAATTTGCTGAATTCGAGCACTTCATGCACACGGAAGATGAAAAAGGTGTGCCATTGACTAGTGAATATCTAAGTGATAGTTATGGTAAATTGAATGCAAAATATTATGGTCCGGCAGTCGAAGAAGATCCAGAAATCAAATTTGAATGGTCACGGATCCCGCATTTTTACTATAATTACTATGTCTTCCAATACTCGACTGGTTTTTCTGCTGCTTCAGCGTTGGCGAAAAGAATACTCAGTCAGGAACCAGATGCGCTAGAGAACTATTTGGCTTATCTAAAAGCTGGTAACAGTGATTATCCTGTTGAAGTGATGAAAAAAGCAGGAGTAGATATGACACAGGCTGCGTATATCGAAGATGCAATGTCGATGTTTGAACAACGACTAAACGAATTAGAAGAATTGATTGATCGTTTATAAGATTTTTGATTTTTTCGAATAGAAACGAAAAAAATACGTCGGCTCTCTTGTAAGGGAGTCGACGCATTTTTTTAATTAGAAAGCAAGTGTAAATGGCTAGTTCGTGAATGGAACTGAGAATCATTTGTATGTAAATGTTCACCATTAAAAACTTGATACGAGTTATCTGTTGTTTTACACAGCTCTTTGATTCTCCAAAGGCTGCTTGTGCCTTCTACTTCTACTAAAACACCAAAATCACGATCGCAAGCGTAATTGTAAACGACTGCGGAAGGATGTTTCGTGATGCCCATTTCCCGAGCAATTTTTTGATCGGAAAAGAATACTTCTTTAACAAAGTCAGATTGCCGATCTTCTTTAAACATATTCAAATCGCCGCCAATCTCTTCAAATATCGATTCAGCAAGTGCACGAGAATATGGTATGTTATTGCAGCCGACTGCTTCTTGCAGTTTGATCAAAAAACGGCGGCCTTTTTTCTTTCCTTGGAATTGAGCCGCTTTGCAGTCTAATGCGGCAGAATAAGTCGTTGAGAATAAGTGGTTACGTTTCTCAAGATTGTTTTGAGAAATTCCTTTTTGTTGCATGACATCCCCAATTGTCTGCAAATTGACCAAAGGAAGAAAGCGAAATTGCATCTTTTCTTTTGATGGTGTTCCGTACTCTTCTTCAATAAATTGTAATAACTGTTGCTCCATTTCGAAACAATATTCCCCTAAAGGATTAACAAATAAATAGATTTCGATCATATGAATCTCCCCCAAAATAGATTCTATACAACTAGTGACTAGATTCTTTCACATCCTATAACTTAACAGAAAAAAGTAAAAAAATGAACTCAAGTGCCTTGTGAAAATGAAAGGTTTCTAATTTTTAGCCTCAAGCATACGTTGGATCTTGTTCTTAGCAGGACGATAAGGCAAAGAAAAACGTTTTAAAAAATTTATAAAAGCAATTTTTCCTGCAGAAGCATCCCCTACCTCTAGTTCTAGTTCAAAATCATGAAGATTGTCTCCCCAGCTTTCATCGATAGCTAAAAGTCCTTCTTCAATAGGGAACTCAGCCCGTTTTGTTGTAAGCTTTCCTGTTTGGATCAATGAAGCAGGATCGATATTCAAATCAGAAAGTTTTTGAAAAACTGCGCCCGAGCGAGGCAAACGTTTTTGAAAGATGAATGCTTCTGCTTCTTCTGTTACAAAGGTATCCGTCGTTTCGAGACGTCCTTCCTCAGCAGGTGTTTTTAATGTATATTCAGCTTGATGACCAACGAAACGGATTCGTAGGCCGCAATTTTGTTTCTTCAGCTGTTCATCAACGGTATCGAAGTAAATATTAGTCTGTACACGGAAATCTTTATCTGTTAATTGATAGTGAGCGATGAATATCTCGTACTCTTGCTTTGTCAGCATAGATTTATATTCGATTTCAAGCATTTGCGTCATTTGATCGACTCCTTTTTGTCTATTCTGCCTAATTTTCTTTTTTTGGTCAATGCATAAATCAAGAGTACGAAAAAACTTTGCATATATGGTAGAATAAACAATGAATGTTAATGAAGTAGAGGTATCAGCTATGGAACGAGATTGGGAAGCATTTTTAGCACCATATGAACAAACTGTATCAGAATTGAAAGTGAAACTGCGGGGAATCCGTAAACAGTTTCGTGAACAAAATCGTCATGTTCCAATTGAATTTGTCACTGGGAGAGTCAAACCAGTTGACAGCATCGTAACAAAGTCACAGTTACGTCATATTCCGATGGGACGCTTAGAAGAAGAAATGTCTGATATTGCCGGCTTAAGGATCATGTGTCAGTTTGTAGAAGATATCCATCAAGTTGTTGAGATTATCCGTAAAAGAAAAGACATGAAAGTTCTTCAAGAACGGGATTACATCACTAATAAGAAAGCAAGTGGCTACCGTTCGTATCATCTGGTGATCGAGTATCCTGTACAGTTGATCAGTGGTGAGAAGAAAATTTTGGCGGAAATCCAAATACGGACCCTTGCGATGAATTTCTGGGCAACGATCGAGCATTCACTGAATTATAAATATCAAGGCGTTTTTCCAGAAGAAATGAGTGAACGACTTCAGCGTGCGGCAGAAGCTGCGTATCAGCTGGATGAAGAGATGTCTAGTATCCGTGAAGAAATCCAAGAAGCACAGCGATTGTTCTCCCATGGAAGAGGAAAATCAGATGATGTCTACTATCGAACGCTTTTGAAGAAAGAAAGCGAAAGAGAGGAGGCTGGGGATGAAAGTAGCGATCGTTCACAATAAAGAAGCAAAGACCATAGAAGTGGCTGAGCGCTTGAACACACTATTAGAACAAGCTGGGATCCAGCGAGATGATCATGAACCAGAGTTGGTCATCTCAATTGGTGGAGATGGCACATTATTATCGGCATTTCATCACTACAGTCATTGTCTGAATGACGTGCGTTTCTTAGGCGTGCATACAGGTCATTTAGGGTTTTATACTGATTGGCGAGATTACGAGTTGGAAGAACTAGTAGACAGCTTGCGAACAAATCGGGAACAAAGTGTCAGCTATCCCTTGTTGGATGTTCGGATCAGTTATTTGGATGAAACGCCTGATCAGCATTTTTTAGCACTAAATGAATCAACGATTAAACGGGCCAATCGTACGATGGTAGCCGATGTATACATTAAAAATGAATTGTTTGAAAGTTTCAGAGGAGATGGGTTGACGATTTCTACACCCACTGGTTCGACTGCCTATAATAAAAGTGTCGGCGGCGCAGTGATCCATCCTAGTATCAATGCCTTTCAATTGGCTGAGATTGCTTCGCTGAATAACCGAGTGTTTCGTACTTTGGGTTCTCCGATCGTGATTGCCCATGATGAGTGGTTGGAAATAAAATTGGAAAATACAGAAGATTATCTTGTAACGGTTGATCAATTGAATGTCGCAAAAGCCGATATCCGTTCTATTTATTATCGAATAGCAGAAGAACGGATCCATTTTGCTTCTTATCGACATATGCATTTTTGGCATCGCGTGAAAGATGCCTTTATTGGTGAGGATTAATATGCAGTTTACATGGGATTATGAGAAAGATCATTCTCAGCAGGTAAAATATTTTTTAAAAGAAAAAGGGATCTCAAAAGGTCTGTTAGCGAAAATAAAATTTCAAGGCGGTCAAATCAAAGTCAATGATCAAGTAGAAAATGTCTTGTTTTCTCTAGCCAAGGATGATAAGGTAACCATTGTGATTCCTGCTGAAGGAGAACATGAAACCGTACTTTTGGACGAAACGCCGATCGATATCGTGTATGAAGATGAACATGTTCTGGTAGTAAACAAACCAGCAGGCGTTTCGTCCATTCCTGCCCAATACCATCCAAATGGGACAATGGCAAATCGTGTAAAAGCTTATTACAAAAAACAAGGGTACGAAAACCAAGTAATTCATGTAGTTACACGACTAGACCGTGATACGTCTGGCTTGATGCTTTTTGCCAAGCATGGGTTTGCGCACGCAAAATTAGACACGCAACTTCGTGAAAAGAAGTTTGTAAAAAAATATCAAGCATTAGTCAGTGGAATGCTTTCCAATTTATCGGCACATGGACATATCGATTTGCCGATTGCCCGAGATTATTCTTCGCTACTGAAGCGAATGGTCTCTAATGAAGGACGTTCTGCACAGACGGAGTACTGGATAGAGAAGCGACTAACAGAAATCGCGTTAGTTGATATCCAGCTGCATACAGGAAGGACACATCAAATAAGAGTTCATTTTTCCGCCATTGGCTGTGCACTGCTCGGTGATGATATGTATAGCGGACGAATGGATCTGGGAATAAAAAGACAAGCCCTTCATTGTTATGATCTGCGTTTTTACCACCCATTTACAGAAGAGCTGCTAGAGTTCAAGCAGCCTTTAGCCGCAGACATGGAGGCAGTTGTGAGACGGTTTGAAGAATAAGGCGAGGTGAGATTGGTTTGGATGAAAATCAAGAATTAGAGGAAAGATTTGCCCAGTTGACTCAAGATTTAAGGGAAAATAATATTCAGGCATTCAGAAACAGTTTTTTAGAGATGCATATCTATGAGCAGGGGCAATTCTACCAATCTCTTACAGAAGAGAACAGGCAGCTGATCTATTCCTATCTGTCGCCTAAAGAATTAGCGGATATGTTCGATGTGATTGAAGAAGATAACGAACATATGAAAGAATATCTGGATGAGATGCGTCCTAGCTATGCAGCAGATATGCTTTCTGAGATGTATACAGATAATGCTGTCGATTTGCTTAATACGTTAGATAAAAAGCAAATTGCTAAATATTTAAGTTTGATGTCTGCAGACGATGCCAGTGAAATCAAGGAATTGCTCCATTACGAAGACGAAACAGCTGGTGCAATCATGACTACTGAATTTGTTTCGATCGTAGCAAATCAAACCGTTCGCTCTGCGATGTATGTGCTGAAGAATGAAGCAGATGTTGCTGAAACAATCTATTACATCTATGTCGTTAATCAAGAAGGTCAACTAGTGGGGGTTATTTCTCTACGCGACCTAATCGTGAATGATGATGATGCTATGATTTCTGATCTGATGAGCGAGCGGGTGCTTTCAGTTCATGTAGGCGACGACCAAGAAGATGTGGCACAAACATTCAGGGATTATGACTTCTTAGCTCTTCCTGTCACCGATTATGATGATCATTTGTTGGGAATCGTCACAGTCGATGACATCATTGACGTTATTGATGATGAAGCTGCCAGCGATTATTCAGGACTTGCCGGGGTCAATGTGGAAGAAATCAATGAAAATCCAGTAAAGGCAGCATCTCGACGTTTGCCTTGGCTAATCACTCTGTTGTTTTTAGGTATGTCTACTGCTTCTTTGATCAGTCATTATGAAGACTTGGTAAGTGAAGCGAGCATTTTAGCGGTCTTCATTTCACTGATCACAGGAACAGCTGGTAATGCTGGAACCCAGTCGCTGGCTGTGGCTGTCCGTCGACTTGCAATCTCTGATGACAAAGATCACGGGTTTGTCCGACTTGTTTTGGCTGAAGTCTTGACCGGCGTCGTAACAGGAGCTGTTACAGGGATTACGATTTTTCTGATCGTGGGCTTTTGGAAACATAATTTTATCTTAGGATTTGTGATAGGGATGGCCATGCTGTTTGCGATAACAGTGGCGAATCTTGCAGGTAGTTTGATTCCGATGCTGATGGATCGTCTAGGATTTGATCCAGCGGTAGCAAGCGGTCCATTTATCACGACCTTGAGTGATTTGACAAGTGTACTGATTTATTTCAATATTGCCTCTTTATTTATGGGCTATTTTATGTAAAAAGCAAAAACATTGGCAACAAGTATACTGCTTGTTGCCAATGTTTTTTGTTTATAAGATTATGGCTGAAGTTCAACGATTTTAGTTCCGTGGACTTCACTCACGTTTAATTCTTTAGCTACATGTGCTGCATTCGCTGCTGTTACGCCACCACCGGGCAAAATGATCAAACGGCCATCTGCATAGTCAATCAATTCTTTGAGCCGTGGGAAATGTTCTTCAATCGTTTGATCAGCAGGGCCGCCATGCGTCAAGATACGGTCAACACCGTGCGCTGCTAGCCAATCGATTGCTTCAAATTGCCGTTCTTCAGGAATACTATCAAAAGCCATATGGAAGGTGATCTGTACGCCTTCTGCGGTTTCGATCAATAGTTCCAATGCTTCTTCGTCTAGCCATCCTGAGGGAGTAAGACAACCAAAAACTACGCCATCCGTCCCTAATTTTTTTGCTTCAATCAAATCAGTATGCATAATTTTCAATTCGATATCGTTATAGACAAAATCGCCCCCTCTAGGACGGATAATCGTCATTACAGGGATATTTTTTTCCCCTGCGTAACTTAATGTTTCTTCGATCACACCAGTACTTGGGGTCGTTCCGCCGACCGCTAAGTTGTCACATAATTCGATTCGGTTAGCTCCTCTGGCAATTGCCAGAGGAATAGATGTGTAGTTTTCAGCACAAAATTCTTTGATCATCTGATCTTCTCCTTTGTCTTTCGCTTTCTTCTAGGCATTGTATCATATTTTTACCAGTTGCCAAAGTGAGCATCTAACGGTAAGATAAAACAGAAATGAGGGGGAACTATGTTAAAAAAAATTGACCGAGGACGACAGTTTTTGGCAGAAAAACATCAGCTGTTCCGCTGTCCAGTTTGCCAAGAAGAGGTAGAAAAGTCTGATAATGGCTTGATATGCAAAAAGAATCACCGTTTTGATCTGTCCAAAAAAGGAACACTTTACTTTTTATCCCACGCGGTTAAAACAGAATATGATCAAGAAATGTTCGTTCCAAGGCGTAGAATGATCCAATCAGGCATGTACCAGCCTGTTATTGAGACTATTGCACAGCATCTGCCTAATGAAGTCTCGCTATTAGATGTCGGCTGCGGAGAAGGAAGCTTCTTGAATGAACTTTCAAAATTGAAAAAGATTCAAACTGCTGTTGGATTTGATATTTCAAAAGAAGGGGTCTATGCAGCTACGGAACAATCTGTCGAGGCATTTTGGTGTGTAGCGGATTTGACCAATTTGCCATTTGCTGATCAGACATTTAACACGATCTTAAATATCTTTTCGCCTTCTCATTACCAAGAATTTCAACGTGTACTGTCAGAAGATGGAGAGGTGCTGAAAGTAGTGCCGCAAGAAAATTATTTAAAAGAACTGCGCCAGGCTTTTTATCCGAATCAACCTGAAAAGCAAAGTTATTCCAATGATCGTGTAGTCGCAAAGTTTACTGAATCGATGAAACTAACTGAACGTCAGCGTGTGACCTATGAATTTGAGATACCAGAAGAAAATCGAAAAGATCTTTTAGCAATGTCGCCCTTAGAGTGGCAAGTGGAGGAAGAAATCAAAGCAGACTTGTACAAGAATCCTTTGAATAAGATTACAATTGACATAGAATTATTAAAAGGAACTAAGAGAAAACGGTTTTCTAGTAGTTTTTAAAGAGTAGAGGTTGCAAAAGTAAGTTGAGGGTGTTATAGTAGCAACAAGTTGTTTTTTCATTGGTTTTTATCAGGTTCCTGTTCTGATAAAAGTTAGTGAGAAGAGCTTCACTAACGTAACGACTCGCAGTGACTGACACCGAGTTGATACGTTTTTTTTTATGCAAAAATCAAATTGTCAGAAAATAGAAACGAACATAAATATGAGAGGAATGATCCTGATGAATCATATCGTTTTATTCGAACCGTTAATACCTGCAAACACCGGAAATATTGCCCGTACGTGTGCGGCCACGAATACGCCGCTTCATTTAATTGAGCCCCTAGGTTTTTCAACGGATGACAAACATCTGAAACGAGCAGGGTTAGATTATTGGAATGATGTAAATATTACTTATCACAGTGATTTAGAAGCTTTTTTAGCATTTTTAGGTGATCGTAAACTACACTTGATCTCAAAATTTGCTCATAAGGTATACAGTGAAGAAAATTTTGCTGATGGAGAAGAGCACTTCTTTTTATTTGGAAAGGAAACAACTGGCTTGCCAGAAGCGTTTATGCGCGAAAACGAGGAAAAGTGTTTGCGCATCCCTATGAATGATGAGCATGTTCGTTCATTGAATTTATCGAATACAGCTGCAATGATTGTGTACGAAGCACTTCGTCAGCAAGGATTTCCTAATTTAGAATTAACGCACCATTATGAAAATGACAAGCTGGATTAGACAGTTTATTATAGAGTAAAATAAAAGAAAGACAGGAGTTTGCTGCGTATGGAACTATATTTTACCCGACATGGGAAGACACAATGGAATCAGGAAAGACGTTTTCAAGGGAGCAATGGCGATTCTCCGCTTTTGCCTCAAAGTTATGAAGAAATCAAAGCATTTGGGAAAAAAGTAAAATATGTTCCTTTTAAAGCAATTTATTCCAGTACAGCAAAACGAGCACGCGATACAGCAGAAGGTATCAATAAAGAGCTTGCTCGTCCGGTAGAGATTTTTTATACAGATAAACTGCGAGAACTAGGGCTAGGTACTTTAGAAGGACAATCAATCGATGAAATGTATCAGAAATACCCAGAGAATCTGCCGAATTTGCGTAATCACTTAGATCTATATGATCCTTCTCCTTTTCATGGAGAAACGATTGAATCAGCAATCACACGTATTGAAACTGTTGTAGCGGATGCGGTTGCTCAACATAAAAACGGACCTCTTTTATTCGTAGGTCATGGGGCCTCATTAACTGCTGCCATTCAATGGATGACAGGGAAAGAGCTAAGTGAGTTGCGGGAAATGGGCGGTTTGTTCAATAGCAGCCTGACGATTTTAGAGACTGAAGAGCCTTGCAAATTATTGCCGTATGAACTGAAAGTATGGAACCAAACAGATTTTTTAGGAACTGAAACAGCACCAGAACCTTTACTATAGAAGAAGGAGGCGGCTTCCGATGCAGCCAGAAGAAATGCCTTATTTCGTTGGTACAGTTGCCGCGATTTTTTTTCAAAATCCTAGTAATTTTTACAAAGTGCTTTTGGTACACATCAGCGAAACCACAGCTGATTACCGTGAAAAAGAAATTGTAGTTACCGGAAGCTTTGGCGATATCCAAGAAAATGAGACCTATCGTTTTTATGGAGAACTAGTGGATCACCCTAAATACGGAAGACAGCTTAAAGTCGAAAGATATGAGCAAGAAAAACCAACAACTGCGAATGGGATCGTAGCTTATCTTTCCAGCGAAAAATTCCCTGGGATCGGTAAGAAAACAGCAGAGAAAATCGTCGAGTTGCTGGGAGAAGATGCTATCGAAAAAATCATTGCTGATCCTTCGGTATTAAAACAAGTCTCTGGTTTAACGAAGCCAAAAAGAGAAATGCTTGCTGAAACGATTCGTCTAAATCACGGGATGGATCAAGTAATCATGGGATTGAATCGTTATGGATTCGGTAGTCAGTTAGCCTTCAGTATTTATCAGACCTATAAGAACGAGTCTTTGGATATCATCGAAGAAAATCCGTATCAGCTAGTCGAAGACATAGAAGGAATCGGGTTCAAACGTGCAGATAATCTAGCCGAACAAATCGGTATTGCAGCAGATTCACCTAGAAGAATCCGAGCAGCCATCTTGCATCAGATTTTTCAGCATGCTGTTCAAACAGGAGATACATACGTACCGGCGGAAACATTGCTTCAGCAAACCATCCGTATTTTAGAAACAAGTCGTCCAATCGAAATTCTGCCTGATCAGGTTGCTACTGTGATTATCCAGCTTGTTGAGGAAGGAAAAATCCAACAAGAAGAAACGAATCTTTACGAAAACAGTTTGTATTTTTCTGAATGGGGAATCGGCAATTCCATCCAACGTCTGCTCAGCCGTAAAAAAGAAATCCATTATCCTGAAAAAGAAGTGCAGAAAAATATTCGGCGTATCGAAAAAATATTCGGTATACAATATGGACCCTCGCAAGAACAAGCAATCGCTGAAGCCATCCGTTCTCCTCTATTTATTTTAACAGGAGGACCAGGTACGGGGAAAACTACTGTGATCAATGGGATCGTTAATCTTTTTGCAGAGTTGAATGGTCTGGAATTGGACCCGTCAAAATATACCCAAGAAATTTTTCCTATTCTGCTTGCAGCACCCACTGGCCGGGCAGCTAAACGAATGAACGAGACAACAGGTCTGCCTGCCAGCACAATCCATCGTTTACTTGGGCTGAATGGACGAGAAAAAACACCTTCAGTCAGCACGAAAGAATTAGAAGGCGGACTTTTGATCGTTGATGAGATGTCTATGGTCGATACATGGCTGGCTAACACATTATTCAAAGCGATTCCGACGAATATGCAGGTTATCCTAGTAGGAGATAAAGATCAGCTTCCTTCTGTCGGTCCTGGACAAGTGCTACATGATCTTTTGGAAATCGAACAAATTCCTAAAATGGAACTCAATCAGATCTATCGACAAGGTGATGGTTCTAGTATTATTCCTCTTGCCCATGAAATCAAAGAAGGGCGTCTACCAAAAGATTTCACAAAGAATCAAAAAGATCGTTCCTATTTCCGAAGCGACGCGTATCAAATTGAACCCTTGATCTCTAAAATTGTGGAAAAGGCGAAAAATAAGGGATTCCGTGCACAAGACATCCAAGTATTGGCACCAATGTATCGGGGTCCTGCAGGGATCGATGCGTTAAATAAAATGATGCAGGAGATATTCAATCCAGGGAGACCTGGGAAAAAGGAAGTGCATTGGAACGACACCGTTTATCGGATAGGAGACAAAGTACTCCAGTTAGTCAATACTCCCGAATTGAATGTATTCAATGGGGATATGGGAGAAATCACGGGGATTATCTTGGCAAAAGATTCGGAAGATAAAGTGGATGAATTAGTTATCCAGTTTGATGCAAATGAGGTCACTTATAAAAGAAACGAGTGGAATAAAATTACTCTTTCTTATTGTTGCTCGATCCATAAATCACAGGGCAGTGAATTCAAAATGGTCATTTTGCCCATGGTTCATCAATATCAGCGCATGCTTCAGCGTAATCTACTCTACACGGCGGTTACTCGGAGTAAGGAACTGTTGATTTTGTTAGGGGAAGAGCAAGCGTATGCCACTTGTGTAGCGAATGAATCGGCAAGCCGAATGACTACGTTGAAATCAAGAATCATCGATAATGAAAAAATGACTATCACTCTGCGGACAAAATTAGCAGCTTATGAAGATTCTTTGATTGGAAATGATCCATTTGAAGATGGGACCTATACGAAAGAGTCGCAGGACATAAAAGAACAATTACCTATAAAAGACGACAGTGGAACGAATGAATCGAAAAACCAAGTAATGGAAACAGTGGAACCAGATCTGTTTTCTTCATCGATTGTGGAAGAAAAGAAAGAAGAGATAGAACCTGCTGTTCCTAAGGAGTTCGTTCTTACTGCAGAAGCGATTGATCAGAAATTAGTAGATCCAATGATTGGTATGGAAAACATTACACCGTATACATTATAAAAGAATCTGACGATACGTATGCGCTATTTATTGGCAATAATGATCACTTAAAAAGCGGATGTGACACGACTTGTGCCTCATCCGCTTTTTGAAATTATTCTTGGTGAGTTGGAGTGAAATTGTAGGCTCTTCTTGGTAAACGGTGTTCAAAAGCCAGTTTCTCGGTATGAAGACAAATTTTTGCAAAAATGCGAGCAACCGTTTCCGCAAAATTTTTCTTTATACTCGAAATTACTTGAAAAATAACTGGTTTTTTGTAGAAAATTGCAGATCAAAAGGACGAGGAGCGACATCTTCTCCATCTTCTTGACCATATTGCGGCGTTGTTGAAACGATTCGTAATCTGTTTGTTGTGTAGTGATGGAAATATTTCGATTTCAATTGTTTTTTCTGCATAAGTAAAAGGATAAGCCATATGATTTTAAAAATATTGATTCGTTCGACCATGACAAAATCAATGACTGGTTTAGACGCATCTGCAGTTGGAGCAATTGCGATTCCTCCTCCAAAAAAAGGATGCTTCGTTGCTGTACATAAAAATGCATTTGAAAAACTTAACTGCTTTCCTCCTGCATCCACTAGAATTGGAAATCCTTTTTGAGTAAATAAAGTCCGGAGAATAGAGAACAAATACGAAAAAGAACCTAAGTTGTATTTGTTCAATCGCTCTTTTGTAGAAGAATGATTTGTCGCGTGGACGATAGCCGCATCTAACCCAATACCGAAATTATTAACAGCTATTCCTTTTTTTTCACTTATTTTTTCTTCATAAGCCATTATATGGACTTTATCTGGTGATTGAGCTGCTAAAATCAGCTGAAGTGCTTTTTTAGGATTCTTGGAAAGTCCCGCTCCTCGAGCAAAATCATTTCCAGAGCCTGCTGGAATATAAGCAACAGGAAATTCAACTTCCATCTGATAGAAAGTATCAAGTACCTGATGCAAGGTACCGTCTCCTCCTACGATGATCAAAAGAGGGAAAGTTTCGATTGTTTCCTGTTCTTCTGTCCAAGGTACTAATGTTTCTTTTGCCAGAATTTCAGCAATCTCCGCATCATGTCCTTTGTATTCACTGTAATGAAGGGTATAGTCGACATGTTTATTTTTTAATACCGGCAAGATTTTTTCTGCTACTTTATGGCCGTTTCCACTGCCTGCCGATGGATTGATCAATAAATGATAATGGAATTTCATATTTTCCTCCTGCTATTCAATAAAACAAGATATTTTAATCATCCTGTTTGCTGGTTAACCAATAATTAGCAAGCTTTTTCTATTTTTGGAATGAAAGAAACTTGTTTTTTACAAAAAAACATCTGTTACAAAATTAATTCTTGGTTATTATAGCAGAAGACTAGGAGAATGAAAAAGGTCTGGAGACCGAAAAACACAAAAAAGCCTAGCAAGCGCATCATCCATTACTTACGTAAGGAGAAGTTCCAAGGTTCGGTATGTCCACTTAGACCTTCAGCTGCCTGCTAGACTATTCTCTAGTAAGAGGTTGCTCAAATTCCCACATCCTTTTTTATTTATTTAAGTTTCACAACAATTCTGTTCGTGCAGAACCTACTTCGTCTGCTTTACTGGGAATTCTTATGACCCCTTACACTTATCTTATACCATATTTTGAGACTTTTAGCAAACGTTTACATTTTGCTTGTTTACTTTTTTCAAAAGTAGATAAGACAGATTGAAATAAATGAAAAGTCTGTTATAATTATTGTTTGTTTCACATAATCGCGGTTCATCAACCATCCCGCGTTAAAAAAACTAGGAGAAACGAGGAGAGAAAATGCAAAAAACGAAAAGCAGACAACGGTTGTCCGTAATCGTTGTAAATGGTATCGTCATGGCTCTTTATCTAGCGTTAACTATTTTAGTTGCGCCTGTATCCTCAGGGCCGATCCAGTTTCGTATTTCAGAAAGTTTGAATCATTTAGTTGTCTTTAACCGTAAATTACTTTGGGGAGTTTTGGGCGGGGTCATCGTCTATAATGCCTTCTTTGGATTTGGTATCATGGATGTGGTTTTCGGTGGTGGCCAAACATTGCTTTCTTTAGGTCTGACAGCTTTGTTGCAAAACAAAGTGAAAAATGTAAAGATGCGTTTAGTATTGAACACGATCTTCTTTACCATCAGCATGGGATTGATTGCTTATATGCTAGTTCCGACAGGTGGCCAAGCATTTTGGACAACCTATGGTACACTTGCATTAAGCGAGTTCATCATCATGGCTGTTTCAGCACCACTGATGTATTATTTAGATCGTTCGCTTGATTTTGAAAAGCGTGTCTAATTGTAAAAAAACGACAAAAGAAAGCAGCTGAGCTGTATTTCTTTTGTCATTTTTATTATGCTTCTTGGTTTTGCAAATTTTCGATTTCTACCACTTTATAATTCTTTTTCTCTAAGTGGTTGACGATCGTTTCACATACTTTTGGTTCAGTGTTCGCCGGCAGCGTAATCAATGTACGTCGGATGTATTCGTCTTTTTCAATATCAAGAGTAATGCAGCTGGCAATGCTACTGTGTTTTGAAATGATTTTTGCGATAGCAGCCAGATCTCCTTGCTTTCCTGTAGAAGCAATTGTCAGCACATAGCTTCCTTGTTCTACGCTCCAAGATTGAGAGAGCATATTAAGTAATGTGCTATGTGTCAAAATACCATAAAAATGATTTTCACTGTCAAGGACAGCAATATAAGGTAGCTCTTTGATCGTAAAGAATACTTTGAAGAAAGAAGTATCCAGATAAATGAACTTTGTGGCATTTTTCAAAAGATGAGTGACAGGAAGCGTCATATCACCGCCGTTTGCTTTATGACGATAGATGTGCATTTTGTAAATATTTCCACGGAAAATATTCCCTGAAGAATCTAAGATCGGCACACAACGGTATCCGGAAGTTTCTAAAATTTTTAATGCTTCTTCTAATGTACTAGTCTCTGTAACGGTTGTCAGATCTTTTTTCTTATATACAAGTGTTTTTAATAGCATCGCTATACCTCCAATTGTCTCATTTTAGCTTAATTTCAAATTAATCATATCATAATTTTATCTAAAACAATAGATAGTTTATTTCACAAATTGACAAGTAAAAAGTTACGTGATACTGTTATTAAGTATAAGTCTGATTCTCAGCAAGGGGGCAGAAGTAAATGGCAAAGAAAAAAGCAGCACTCGCTTGTTCCGTTTGTGGGTCTCGTAACTACACAAAATCAGTCAGTGAAGGAAAAAGCGGCGAACGTTTAGAAATCAACAAATTTTGTAAATATTGTAATCAATATACATTACATAAAGAAACGAAATAAACAGCAAAGGAGGATGTCTCATGAAATTTCTAAAAAGCGTAAAAGATGAAATCAAACAAGTAACTTGGCCAAACAGAAAACAACTTCGTAAAGATACGTTGGTAGTTATCGAAACTTCTATTCTTTTCGGGTTGATGTTTTACGTAATGGATACAGCAATCCAAAGTTTATTTGGCTGGATCTTAAAATAACTCGCTAGCCACAATGTGCTTTTAGTGCTATAATGAAGCGAAAGAAAAACTTCGGGTGTACTGAGGTTTTTTTATTTTACAATGAAATGAGGAGCCTTCAATGGAATCTTTTGAAAAAAACTGGTATGTCTTGCATACATATTCAGGATATGAAAACAAAGTAAAAGCAAATATCGAATCTCGTGCGCAAAGTATGAAAATGGCCGACTTTATTTTCCGTGTCGTTGTTCCTGAAGAAAAAGAAACAGAAGTCAAAAATGGGAAAGAAAAAGAAATCGTTCATAAAACATTTCCAGGATATGTTCTTGTTGAAATGATCATGACAGACGCTTCCTGGTATGTTGTCCGTAACACACCAGGCGTGACAGGATTCGTTGGTTCACACGGAGCTGGAAGCAAACCAGCACCACTACTTCCAGAAGAAGTCAATCATATCTTGCGTTCTATCGGCATGAGTCTACGACAAAATGATCTAGAAGTAGAAGTTGGCGAAGTTGTGAAAATCATCGAAGGCGCATTTGCTGGATTAGAAGGACAAGTAACAGAAGTTGACGGAGAAAAAGAAAAATTGAAAGTCAACATCGATATGTTTGGTCGTGAAACAAGTACAGAACTTGATTTCGATCAAGTAGATAAAATCGATTAATGATTAATAAAGAGACTTGAAATGTCGATCATACGATTGACCTTTCAAGTCTTTCTTTTTTCTATATGGAAAGGAAGAGGCGAATGACAAATCGAATCAAAAATGTATGCAAACATGCGGCTACAGCAGCTTTAGTGCTTATCAGCTTGTTTGCGATAAGTGGTTGCCAGACGACGAAGACGAATACTACTGCAGTTTCTGATAAAGAAAAAACGGTAGAATCCAGTAAAGTGATAGAAAAAACCACTATTCCAACACTTTTTTTCCATGGCTACAGCGGGACAGAAAATTCCTTTAAAGGGATGTTGCAACGTTTGGAAAAAAATCAAAAAGCAGTAAAAGAATTAGTTTTAATAGTAGGAGCAGATGGACAAATACAAGCAGAAGGGGACTTGTCTGGAAAAGCAGACAATCCGATGGTCCAAGTATTGTTTGAAGATAATAAAAACAACGAGTGGAACCAAGCAGAATGGATCAAATCTTGTCTTTTGTATCTGAAAGAAAACGAGGGCATAGACAAAGTCAACATAGTGGGGCATTCCATGGGAGGGGTTAGTGCATTACGCTATTTAGGAACATATGGACATGATACGTCATTGCCGCAAGTTCAGACATTTACGGCAATTGGTGCACCTTTTAATGATTTTGTCGATGACAGTGGGCAATCTCTGACAGAGGAGTTAGCAAAGGGGCCTGCTGTTGTTTCTAGCCGCTATCAAGATTATCAGCAAATGATCGGAAATATGCCTACAACTACTCGATTTTTCCTGATTGCCGGACAATTAGATGAAGCAGACTTGAGTGATGGGACAGTACCGTTAAACAGTGCATTAGCTGTCTATGCGTTGTTGAAACAACACGGAAATGAAGTAGAAGAAAAAATAGTAAAAGGCGAAAATGCCGCTCATAGTATGCTTCATGAAAACCAAGAAGTAGATCAGCTTGTTAGTCGATTTGTTTGGAATGAATAGCAAGAAAAGGATCCGAGAGTAAATGTTTGCTTACTTTTTGTAAGGATAGTATGATTTATATGTAATCAAGAAGATGAAAGAAGGATCTACTATGACTTATCATACAAGTAATGAAGAACATCCAATCGATATCGTAAACATTGCCTCACTAGAAGGTCTTGTAAAAGAGCGCATGGAAGCAGGAGCTTTTGGCTATATTCGCGGTGGTTCTGAAGATGAGTGGACGATGAAAGAAAATACGACTTCTTTTAATACAAAAAAAATCATGCCACGGATATTACGCGGAATCGACTCAGCAGATTTGCATACATCAGTTTTTGGAATTGAATTAGACACACCGATTATCCAAGCGCCATCAGCGGCCCAAGGATTGGCACATGAAAAAGGGGAAGCTGATACAGCTAAAGGGGTAGCTGCTGCTGGATCAATCTTTTCCATCAGCACTTATGCAAACACGACAATCAAAGATGCAGCAGATGCAGCGCCAGGTGCACCGCAGTTTTTCCAATTATATATGAGTAAAGACGATGGATTCAATGAGTTCATTTTGAAAAAAGCAGTAGAAGCAGGGGCTAAAGCCATCATTTTAACGGCAGATTCAACGCTCGGTGGTTACCGTGAAGAAGATGTGATCAATCAATTCCAATTTCCATTACCAATGCCTAATTTAGCTGCTTATAGCGAACAAAGTGCAAGTGGGAATGGCGAAGGAAAAGGAATTGCAGAAATTTATGCAGCTGCAAAACAAGGCTTGACACCAGATGACATCAAAACAATCAAAGAAATCACCAATCTTCCAGTCATCGTAAAAGGAATACAATCGCCAGAAGATGCAGTCATCGCTATCTCTGCAGGGGCAGATGGTATCTGGGTATCTAATCATGGGGGTCGACAATTAGACGGAGGTCCTGCTTCCTTTGAAGTATTGCCAAAAATTGCCGAAGTAGTCAATAAACGTGTACCAGTGATTTTCGACTCTGGCGTCCGTCGAGGAGAACATGTCTTTAAAGCTTTGGCAAGTGGTGCTGACTTAGTTGCGATTGGCCGACCAGTGATCTATGGATTGAATCTAGGTGGGGCAGAAGGGGTAACTTCTGTTTTTGAACACCTGAACAAAGAATTGTCGATCACGATGCAACTTGCAGGAACAAAAACGATTGATGAAGTAAAAAATACGAAATTGATGGATTAATAAAAAAACGAAGAGAGGCCTAACTGTGCGTCTCTTCGTTTTTTTGTGATGGAAATAACTAATCTCTTAATACTCGAAACTAGGCAGCTTTTTTACGACCTCTTATTTAAAATCTCTTCTGTAAGTCGCTTAGCAGTTGGCGTAACAGCTAAGCCGCCTTCTGCTGTCTCTTTGAAAATCGATGGCATTTGTCGTCCGACTTGATACATCGCAGCAACGACTTCATCCGGTGGAATGACACTTTCGATACCCGCTAATGCCATGTCAGCAGAGATGAAAGCTTGAGAAGACCCTAAAGCATTACGTTTGACACAAGGTACTTCAACTAAACCTGCAACAGGATCGCAAATCAGTCCCATCATATTTTTCAATGTGATGGCTACTGCTTGAGCTGCTTGATGAGGAGTCCCGTTTTTTGCGCAAACCAAAGCTGCCGCCGCCATTGCACTTGCAGAACCAACTTCTGCTTGACAACCCCCTTCTGCGCCACTAATAGAAGCGTTGTTCGCGATTACTAACCCGAAAGCGCCAGCAGTAAACAAAAATTCCAATTGCTGTTCATGTGACAAACCAAGCCGATCTCGGACAGCCATTAATACACCAGGAACAACCCCCGCACTTCCAGCAGTCGGTGTAGCACAAATCAATCCCATTTTTGCATTGACTTCGTTAACAGCTACAGCGTTGCGTACAGCCTTTAAGATCGTTTCTCCGCTCAAAAAATCTGCCTCGTTCAAATAATCATCTAATTTTTTTGCATCGCCACCGGTAATCCCTGTGACGGAGGTGACACCTTCTTTTCCCTCGTTGATCGATTGTTCCATTACTGAAAGATTTTTTTCCATAATCGCAATGATCTGACTACGGGAACGACCGCTCATTTCCATTTCAACTGCAATCATCAATTCTGCTACACTTGAATAAGCTTTCGCTTGGTCTACTAATTCTTCAATCGATAAAAACATTTTTTCAGCTCCTTAATCGAAATAGTTTACGCTGTCGATATTTGGCAGATGTTTGAGTCTTCTTACTGTTTCTTCAACTTGAGGATTATCTACTTCAATGATCATGATGGCACTTTCGCCTTTTGATTCCCGTGTCACTGTCATAGTACCGATATTCGTATTGGTTTCAGAAAGTATACCAGTCACTTTAGCGATCATCCCTGGAACATCTTGGTGAACAACGATCAAGGTAGGTGTTCCCATGCTTAAAGAAATTTTGAATCCATTCAATTCAGAAATCTGGATATTGCCACCGCCGATCGAAATGCCAGTAACTGAAAGCTTTCGTGTTCCTTTTTTTAGAAGCATCTTTACAGAATTCGGATGTTCGGCTTTTTCACTCTTAGGAACAAACAAGACTTCCATGCCTGCTTCATATGCCAATTTCAAAGAATCAGCTAAACGTTCATCATCAGGTTCCATTCCTAATAGACCGCCAACTAATGCAATGTCTGTTCCGTGCCCCCGATAGGTTTTTGCAAATGATTCATATAGATAAATATCTACAGAATCAGGTTGCTCGCCAAATATACTGCGTACGATCTTCCCAATTCTAGCTGCTCCAGCTGTGTGGGAGCTACTTGGACCAATCATCACAGGTCCAATAATATCAAAGACACTTCTATACCTTAAATCTTTCATTTTCTCCACCTCATTTTGTTATGTAGGAATCTTTGTACAAGGGTCTAAAAAAACCGCGTTATTGTTTGCTTTCATCTGTTGAACCATGCTAGCGCAAGTGTAACATAAAAGAAGAAATGGGAACGAAAAATTGTTGTTTTTTTAGAATAAATTTAGCGTTTATTCAAGCAAAATGTAAAAATAGCAGAAAAAAATCTTGAAAAAACAAATAAATTTGCTATACTGTACCAGTGTGCATTGTTTTGCACATTATTTGTCTGGATTTTTTCAGATCAGATAAAACGTGGGAGGAGAAATATGCATCTCCAATTAACCACATCACGGACTTAAGGAGGTATGTCTCGTGGCAAAGAAAGTAGAAAAAATCGTTAAATTGCAAATTCCTGCAGGGAAAGCAACTCCAGCTCCACCAGTAGGTCCTGCACTAGGTCAAGCGGGTATCAATATCATGGGATTCACAAAAGAATTCAACGCTCGTACAGCTGATCAAGCAGGTTTGATCATTCCGGTTGTTATTTCTGTATACGAAGACCGTTCATTCACATTCGTTACAAAAACACCGCCAGCTGCTGTTCTATTGAAAAAAGCAGCTAAAATCGAAAAAGGTTCAGGTGAACCAAACAAAAATAAAGTTGCGAAAGTTTCTAGCGATCAAGTAAGAGAAATCGCTGAATTAAAAATGGAAGACCTAAACGCAGCTAACGTTGAAGCAGCAATGCGCATGGTTGAAGGAACTGCACGAAGCATGGGGATCACTGTAGAATAATCTCTACACCCTAAGACAGCAGCTTCTCAGTTGGCTCTATATTGAAAGATATAGAACACGTGGGAGGTACAACCGTTATAACCACAATCAAGGAGGAACCAAAATGGCTAAAAAGAGCAAAAAAATGCAAGATGCATTAAAAAAAGTTGATTCAAGTAAAGTTTATCCTGTTGCCGAAGCAGTAGCTTTAGCAAAAGAAACAAACATTGCAAAATTTGATGCAACAGTTGAAGTTGCATACCGTTTGAACGTAGACCCTAAAAAAGCAGACCAACAAATCCGTGGTGCTGTTGTATTACCAAACGGAACTGGTAAAACACAAACTGTTTTAGTTTTTGCTAAAGGAGACAAAGCAAAAGAAGCTGAAGCAGCTGGTGCAGATTTCGTAGGTGACGACGACATGGTTCAAAAAATCCAAAACGGATGGTTTGACTTTGACGTAGTTGTTGCAACACCTGATATGATGGCTACTGTAGGTCGTCTAGGACGTGTATTAGGACCAAAAGGCTTAATGCCAAACCCTAAAACTGGTACAGTTACAATGGATGTAACAAAAGCAGTAAACGAAGTGAAAGCTGGTAAAGTAACTTACCGTGTAGACAAAGCTGGAAACATCCATGTACCAATCGGAAAAGTTTCATTTGATGATGAAAAATTAGTTGAAAACTTTGCAACAATCCATGATGTATTGCTAAAAGCTAAACCATCAGCAGCTAAAGGTCAATACATGAAAAATGTAACGATCACAACAACATTTGGACCTGGTATCCATGTTGACCAAGCTTCTTTCTAATCAAATATTAGAACGTTGATTGATCCAACTGAAAAATAATTCTTGACTCAACTAGTTTAGCATGCTAAGCTAGTTGAGGTTAATAATTAACTTGTACCGAAGACAGTAGGTGGCTCCAAGCCTTAATTTCCTACCGAGGACGTTTATTGAATATATTCAATAGTCCCTCTATGTCTGCGGTGGCATAGAGTTTTTTATTGTGAATCACTATGAACGAAGTGAAGAGATGATGAACAATACTGGTTGAGCAAAGCGAAAGGAGTTTCCTTTCGAGCAAAGCGAGTAGAATCACTATGAACGAAGTGAAGAGATGATGAACAATACTGGTTGAGCAAAGAAACTATACAAGTGATTTGCCTTTTCAGTTCAAAAAACTCTTCCATCAAAATTCAGGAGGTGAAACTCAAAAATGAGTGAAGCAATTATCGCAAAAAAAGCAGCAATCGTTGATGAAGTAAGCGAAAAATTTACAGCAGCTGCATCAGTAGTAGTCGTTGACTACCGCGGATTAACAGTTGATGAAGTAACACGTTTACGTAAACAACTTCGTGATGCTAACGTAGAAATGAAAGTTATCAAAAACTCAATCCTTTCACGTGCAGCTAAAAAAGCTGGCCTTGAAGGCATGGACGAAGTATTCACTGGACCTACAGCCGTTGCATTCAGTAACGAAGATGTAGTTGCACCAGCGAAAATCATGGACGAATTTGCTAAAGAAGCAAAAGCATTAGAAATCAAAGGCGGTATCATCGAAGGTAAAGTATCTTCATTGGAAGAAATCACAGCATTGGCAAAATTGCCAAATCGCGAAGGACTTCTATCTATGTTGCTATCTGTACTACAAGCGCCAGTCCGCAACGTGGCTTACGCTGTCAAAGCAGTGGCAGACAAAGAAGATGGAGATGCAGCTTAATTGCCGCATAAAGTATTAAATAAAAAAGAACATTTAAACGGAGGAAATTATAATGGCATTGAACATTGAAAACATCGTTGCTGAGTTAAAAGAAGCAACTATCCTAGAACTTAACGACCTAGTTAAAGCTATTGAAGAAGAATTTGGCGTATCTGCTGCTGCTCCTGTAGCTGTAGCTGCTGCTGGTGGCGCTGCTGCTGCTGAAGAACAAACAGAATTCACTGTAGAATTAACTGCAGCTGGAGACCAAAAAGTTAAAGTTATCAAAGCAGTTCGTGAAGCAACTGGCTTAGGCTTGAAAGAAGCTAAAGCTGTAGTTGATGGCGCTCCTGCACCAGTTAAAGAAGGCGTATCTAAAGAAGAAGCTGACGAATTGAAAGCTAAACTTGAAGAAGTTGGCGCATCTGTAACTGTTAAATAATTTTTTAACTATTTAAAAGCACTGAGATCCTATCTTGGATTTCGGTGCTTTTTTGTTTTTATGTTAAACTATTATTTAATGAATATAGTTTTTTTCAGGAGGTAATATGAAAAAGAAAAAAATCCGATTGATTTTGATCACGTTGGGAATCGTTCTGATACTGATGGTGGGCTATCGGTTGTATTTGGAATACCAGACAGATATACAATTATTTTTGAACCCGAAAGCAAGTAAAGCACAGCTACTGGCTCATATCCGTTCTCACGGATTTTTCGCAGGGCTTCTTTTAGTCGTATTAACGGCAGTGATGTGTGCTGTTCCCGGTATCCCTACTTCGGTTATTGGTGTCATTGCCGGATTGAGCTTTGGTCCGTTCATTGGGGCAGGTATCAATGTTTTAGGGAATGCTCTGGGCAATATCTCCGCTGTGTTTTTGATGCACCGATTGAAGTTTTTAGACAAGAAAACTGAAAAAAATCATTGGGTGCGATCCATTCGGCAAATGAGACATCCAAAAATAGGCGTAATGTTAGGTTACATGATACCGGTGATCCCATCTTCTATGGTCAATTTTGCTGCAGATGCGATGAAACTGCCTCTTCAGCAAATCGTAATGTCGATCGTGATTGGAGTCATCCCTTCATCTGTGTTGTATGCGTGTGGGGGAGAAGCTCTGTTTCACGGATATAACAAAACTGCAGTCACGTTGGTTGCAAGTGTTACTGTGTTAGTAGGGTTAGTTGTCTTCATTTATAAAGATCGCAAGAAAAAACAAGGAAAACAAAGACAAAAATAATAAGTATGGCGAATAGTTGTATTTTTCTATTTCCAATCTTTTCCATAAGTTGTAAACTAAGATAGGAAATGGGGGAAATCAATGGAGAGTAAAGAAAAAACATCTTTAACAACATCGCTTATTTTATTATTATCAATCACTTGCGGCGTCGTTGTTGCTAATATGTATTATATCCAGCCGATTGGAACAAAAGTAGCAGCTAGTTTATCTGTTAGCACAAGTGCAGTCGGGATATTGACAATGCTGACCCAGTTAGGCTATGCACTAGGGCTACTGTTTTTAGTTCCTTTAGGGGACGTGGTGGATCGTCCAAAATTAATTATACGAATGGCAGCGTTATCTGCTATCTCGCTGTTGGCCGCTTTTTTTGCGCCTTCGTTTACGTTATTTGCATGCGCTTCTTTTTTAATAGGATTACTTTCGATCGTGCCGCAAATCATCATTCCTTACGGTGCGGTACTAGCGGGACCAAAAGCAAGAGGAAAAGTCATGGGAACATTGCTTAGCGGTTTACTCGTGGGGATTTTGCTTTCTCGGACGGTATCTGGTATTGTTGCCAGTCTTTTTTCTTGGCGGATGATCTATTTATTTGCTTTATGTGCAGTCGGGATTCTTACACTTCTGCTTTACTGGAAGATGCCGCGTTCTGTTCAGCAAAGTAGTACATCTGTTTCATACCTTGATTCACTCAAAAGTTTGCCGCATTTAGTTGCCTCTCAACGTTTATTAAGAGAAGCGGCAGTCAGCGGATTTTTTATGTTTGGCACATTTTCGATCTTTTGGTCTACGTTGATTTTTTATATCAGCAGTCCCGCTTACAATTGGGGGACTTTTGAAGCAGGGATATTAGCGATTTTTGGGTTGTCTGGAGCAGTCGCTGCACCTATCGTGGGACGACTGGCAGATTCTTATTCTGAAAGAAAAATTGTATATATGGGACTTGTTATGCAAACAATAAGTTTTATTGCTTTATTGGTTGGCGGAAGCCATTTGGCCATTTTGCTTTTAGCTATTATTTTATTAGACGTCGGGAATCAATTTGGTCAAGTCGCCAATCAAACACGAGTACAAGGACTAGGAGAAGCAGCAAGCAACCGAAATAATACTGTATTTATGTTTATGTACTTTATTGGAGGTGCGGCTGGTTCATTGCTAGGGACGACCATGTGGCAGCAGTATGGTTGGTTAGGTGTAACGGTTAGCGGACTTGTTTTTCAGGGATGTGCGTTTTTCTTTCAATTCGTTGTTTTTCGAGAGAAAAAAGAAAACTGAACAACAAAAAAACTGATGATCATGCTATCATCAGTTTTTTTGTCTTTTTGTCTCATTATTTTGGCTCGATCTCAATAACTCGTTGAACAAGATCTTGATAAAATTCTTGTTCATGAGAGACGATGATCACCGTTCCTGGAAATTTCTGAATGCCATCTTGTAAGCTTTCTTTCGTTTCTTGATCAATATGGTTCGTCGGTTCATCGAGAATCAGTAAATTACCTTGGTTCATTGTCAACTGTGCAAGTTTCACCTTGGTTTGTTCTCCACCACTTAATGTAGTGAGAGGTTCGCTTGCTAATTGATTGACTAGTCCAGCTTTAGCTAATTGGCGACGTAATTCTTTGATAGTTGCTTTTGGAAATTGACTACTTAAGTATTGTAGTGGTGTTTCTAATGGATTTTCCCAGTACAGATCTTGTGAAAAGTAATTGATTTTTGTGTTATCTGGGAAGTGGAAATCGCCACTTATTTTTTCGATCTCACCAATCAATGTTTTTAACAAAGTAGATTTCCCAATCCCGTTGAAGCCTCGAATGGCAATATTTTCACCAAACCGGATGGTCAAATTGATTGGTGCAAGTAGCGGTCGATCATAGCCGATGACTAAATCAGTTGTTTCCACTGCCAACGTCGTGACAATAGGAGAGAATGGAAAATCAAAGACAGCTTTACTTGCTGAAGCGGGAGGTGTCAGCCGTTCGATTTTATCTAATTGTTTTTGTCGGCTTTTTGCCATCGTTGATCGGGAACCGGCTTTGTATTTCCGAATATAAGCTTCGGTCTTTTCGATTTGTTTTTGTTGAGCATGATATTGGCGCAAATAGCTTTCGCGATTTTGTTCCTTTTGTTTTAATGCTTGTTTTAGATGGCCAGTATACTTAGTAATCTTTCCAAACTCGATGTCTGCGATATGGGTGGTGATCTGATCAAGAAATTCTTGGTCATGGGAAATCACGATATACGCACCGTCAAAATCCTGAAGAAACTGCGTCAGCCATTGGATATGCTGATCATCTAAGTGATTGGTTGGTTCATCTAAGATCAGAACATCTGGGTTTTCTAAAAGTAGTTTTGCTAAAATCACCTTTGAACGTTGTCCACCACTTAGATTTTTCAACAGTGAATCTAAACCTAAGACATCGATCCCCAACCCGCTGCTCATCTCAGCAACTAAGGTGTCGATTTGATAAAACACTCCTTGGTCTAATTCCGTTTGGAGTTTCCCAGCTTTTTCCAGCAAGGAATCATCGAAGGTCTCGCTATATGTTTGGTAAAGAAAAGCAATTTTTTCTTCCTTTTCGTATTCTTTTGCGTACGCAATTTTTAGAAATTCTTCGATCGTTAATGTTTCATCGACTTCTACATATTGATCGAGGTAACCTTTATGAATATTTTTTTGCCAATGGATCTGTCCGTCATCTGGCAGGATCTCACCAGTGATGATTTTAATCAATGTACTTTTGCCGGCTCCGTTTTGTCCGATCAGCCCAAGATGTTCGCCAGCGTTTAATTGCAGATCGACTCCTTCATAGAGGATTTTATCGCCGAACTGCTGGGTGATGTTGTTTAATGTCAGTATACTCATAATAACTCCTTTTTCATAAAAAAACTGCAGACATAAAGCGTCCACAGTGAATCAAGTGCTTGGTTTTCATGCAACATGGATTGTTTGATTGAACCATCTTATGAAACCTAACACGGATGCCCTTTTGTTGTCAAGAAAATGAAAAAAATAGAATTTGGTCTATACTGATTATTGTAAAAAGAAAAAAAGAATGCTATAATTGGGCTATACCAAAACACAAAGGAGCAATCACTATGGAAATCATTCGTGTAAAAAACGCTGAAGAAGGCGGAAAAAAAGCATTTGAAATCATCAAAGAAGGTATGAACAAAGGTGCAAAAGTATTAGGATTGGCAACAGGAAGCACACCAGTTACTTTATATAAAGAAATGACTTCAAGCGATTTGGATTTCAGTGAAATGACTTCTGTAAACTTAGATGAGTACGTTGGACTAGGTGGTTCAGATGAACAAAGCTACCGCCATTTCATGGATGTCCAATTATTTGATAAAAAACCATTCAAAGAAACATTTGTACCAGATGGGAAAGCAGAAGATCTGGAAGCAGCATGCAAAAAGTATGATCAAATCATCGATGCTCATCCAATCGATATCCAAATTTTAGGAATCGGGCAAAATGGACATATCGGTTTCAATGAACCTGGTGCTTCATTTGACGGAACAACTTCAGTAGTTGATTTGACAGAATCAACGATCAATGCAAACAAACGATTCTTTGATAAAGCAGAAGATGTACCAACAAAAGCTGTTTCAATGGGAATTGGCTCGATCATGAAAAGTAAAGAAATTGTCTTGATGGCGTTTGGCGAAAGCAAAGCTGATGCAATCAAAGGGATGATTGAAGGACCTGTAACGAATCATTTACCAGCAAGTGTATTGCAAAACCACGACAATGTCGTTGTGATCATCGATGAAGAAGCAGCAAGTAAATTGTAATTTACCAAAGAGGCTGGGACAGAAGCGTTTAACTCCAAGAAATAAGAAGGAATTCACGAAAATTGCTTTTCAAATTTTTGTGAATTTCAGCTTATTTCCAAAGGAGTTGCTTCTGCTTCCGCCGTTTACACATGTTTAGAGCGTGAGACAAAAGTTTTTCTTTACTTTTGTCCCACGCTCTTTTTCGTAAGAGGTAAAAATTGCACTTTTTTTGTCTGCTCCTTTCAGACATGATATATTGGACTGGAGGGTGTTTAGATGAATGATATGGTATTGACAATTCCAGAGATTATTTTACGTTTAGGGATCGCTATGCTATTTGGCGGAGCAATTGGCTTTGAGCGACAATATAAAAATCGTCCAGCAGGGATGCGTACACATATTTTAGTTTGTATGGGAGCATGTATCATTGCATTGATCCAAGTCGAGATTGCTAGTGGAGCATTAAGAGATGCTTTAGCGTATCCACAGCTTGCTGGAACGATCCGTTCAGATGAAGCAAGGCTGATTGCTCAAGTAGTGAGTGGCGTCGGTTTCTTAGGTGCTGGAACGATCATCGTCACGAAACAATCAGTGACGGGACTAACGACTGCCGCTTCTTTATGGGCTATTGCCGGATTAGGGATCGCCATCGGCATGGGTTACTATTCCATTGCGATCATCAGTTTTATCGGGATTGCTATTGCACTCACAGTAGTGAAACGCGTGATCCATGTACCTACAACTAAAAAGTTAGAAATCCAATTTATCCATAGAAAAGAAACCAAAGATTTTCTTACCGATTATTTTGAAGAGAAAAATATCGTGATCGAAGATGTGAATTTTGATGTGAAATTCGTTGATGACTATCGTGTATATAAAAATATATATACGATCGATCTTCCTAAAGGACTCACTTATGCCGATGTGATCGAGGAATTGTCCGTGCACAAAAATATCACAAAGCTGCATTTAGTCAGTATTGCGCAATAAACGATCTGCCCAAAACGATTTTTATTTTGGGCGGATCGTGTTTTTGTTGAAGTACTCTTCTGATCAGTAAAATACCTTTCCTTTTTTATTTTGTTTTTTTTAAGCAAATGAAAATCTCAGCGCGTAATTCTTTGTTAAATGATAAAATAGAAGTATCAAAGGAATTTGGAGGAGAGGTATGCAATCACGTTTTAAACAATCAAAATTATTTTTCTGGACAGTGGAGCTAGTACTCACGATCGTCGGCGTGTATTTTATTTTACAAATGCCGAATATTTTTAGTCCAATATTGAAAATGCTTTCGGCTATTTTTTTGCCGTTGCTTGTGGCTGGTTTTATCTATTATATGTTCGATCCAATCGTTGTTTTTCTCGAAAAGCATCGGATTCCGAGAGTGTTCGGTTTTTTATTGACATTTTTGGTCGTGATCATTTTAGTTGTTTTGACTGTCATGAATGTAGTGCCTCAGTTAGTGGAGCAGACGATTCAATTGACTCAGAGCCTGCCAATCTATGCAGATGAAACAAGCAAATGGTTAAATGAATTGGCGCAGCGAGAAGAGTTTAAAAATTTCAATTTGGAAGAACAATTAGCATCAGCGAATTTATCTCTCAGTAATTTGTTCAATATCATATTGGTCAGCTTATCTGCAAGTGTCACTAAAATCATTTCATTCATGATGCAATTTTTTATTTTGTTATTTACCGTTCCATTTATCTTGCTGTTTATGTTTAAGGATGGACACAAATTTATTGATGCGTTGTCTCATTTTTTTCCGAAAGCGATTCGTAAAGAGTTGCGCCAAACAGTGAAAGAATTAAATGAAACATTGTCTGCCTATATCAGCAGTACGATCTTAGATGCTTTGATTATTGGTGTGATGAGCTTTTTGGCAATGAGAATATTCAATCAGCCTTATAGCTTATTGCTTGCGGTCATTTGCGGCATCACGAATATTATCCCATATGTCGGCCCTTTTATTGGAGCAGTACCAGCAATCATTGTCGGTTTGTTTATCTCTCCATTTCAAGCTTTGTACATGGCGTTGTCGATTCTAGTGATCCAACAATTAGATGGAAATTTGATCAAGCCGTTGTTGTTTGGGAAATCAATGAATATCCATCCACTGACGATCATCTTGGTATTGATTGGAGCAGGAAGTGTCGCAGGAATATTAGGCATGCTGATTTGTATACCTGTCTATGCAGTCATTAAGACGATAATATTAAATATCCGGAAAATCTATTTATTGAGAAGAATGGAACATGTTTCTGAAAAGTTAGATAGTCCAAAAGTGCTGGAAGAAACAAGTGAATAAGCCTATTTAAAAGGGGATCTTAGCGTTCATTTTATTTAGATGTATGCTGAGATTCTTATTTATATGATCCAGTGGATGCTTTTTTATAACCTAACCGTTCCGTCCTGTTTAGGGTGGACGAATTAACAAATCATGGGGTAAATATTGTTTACTGGAAATGGCTCAAAGGTATATTAGATTTCTTTCATTTTAGATAGAGTAAGTAAAAAGAAGAAATCACAAGAAATGCTTCCAAGAGAAAACAATACTAAGTGTGCTAACATATTAAGTTTTGATTATCCTGCTTTCTCACTCATTTCATTTTCATCTCACTCAGAAGTCTCTCCTGAAACCGATTTTCTACCATGGTATCCTAAAGAAAAAGAATTCGGAGGGTTGTCATGAATCAGTTAAAACAAAATCTATTTTTGACGCGGCGCGATTTCGAAGAAGCACTAGAGGAGATGATTCTGCCTTTAAAACAGGGACTATTCAATAGTGAAAAACCAGGAGTACGTCTAGGGAGTAGCGGCGCTGTTTATGACGAGAAGAGAGCAGAGATGGAGGCATTTATTCGTCCATTATGGGGACTGGCACCTTATTGGATGAATAATGGGACGAAAGATGAGTTGAAAGACATCTATCGAAAGAAAATCTTGAAAGGGATGAATCCAAAAGATTCATTTTATTGGGGAGATATTAACGATTATGATCAATATATCGTAGAAATGGCAGCGTTATCTTTGAATCTGTTATTGAATCGAAACTATTTCTTTGATGAACTGTCAGGCACTTCCAAAAAACAGATGATTCATTGGCTAAAACAAGCCTTAGATAAAAAAATACCTAAAAATAATTGGACATTTTTCAAAATTTTGATCCGAATCGCTTTAAAACATTGTGGTGAATCATTAGATAAAGAAAAAATGGAAGCAGAATTACGCTTTATTGACACGATGTATGTAGGAAAAGGCTGGTATATCGACGGTAAATCTTCGCAAAAAGATTACTATGTTCCTTTTGCTTTTCATTATTATGGATTGATTTTTGCCAAATTAATGAAAGATGACTTTCCTGAATGGTCAGAAAAATTCATCTATCGTGCAAAAGAGTTTACGAAGGACTATATTTATTATTTCGATTCCGATGGAGAAGCGTTACCTTATGGACGAAGTCTCATCTATCGATTTGCACAAGGTGCTTTTTTTTCTGCATTGATTTTTGCAGAAGTGGAAGCAATCCCTTGGGGTCAGATAAAGACGCTTCTTTCCAACCATATGAAGCAGTGGATGACACACGATATCTTTACTTATGACGGACGGCTATCCATTGGGTATCATTATGAGAACCTTGTGATGGCAGAAGGTTATAACGCACCGGGGTCTCCCTATTGGGCATTAAAAGTATTTTTATTACTAGCAACAAAAAAAGAACATCCGTATTGGAAAGCCAAACCTGAACCAGTCAATACCAAAGAGAAAAGATTGATTGATAATGGAAATATGCTTTTGTGTCAGGCAAAAGAAGGAAAACATGTACTTGGTTATCCATATGGTTTGATGATTGATGGCCAAGCGCATGCCCCAGCGAAGTATAGTAAGTTTGTCTACTCTACTAAATTCGGCTTTAGTGTGCCAAAAGCGGGAATCACATATGGAGAAGGGGCATTTGATAATACATTAGCTCTTTCAAGAGACGGTGAATATTTCAGGACAAAGAAAAAGGTACGAAGTAGTGAAGCAACAGAGACTTCTGTTATGTATGAATGGCAACCATTCCAAGAAGTGCTGATCCAAACAGAAATTTACCCATTTGGTGAATGGCATGTTCGATTCCATGAGATATATACGACGATTCCTTTAGAGATAAGAGAAGGCGGATTTAGTCTTTTGGTAAAAGAACCAGAAATAACTTTGGCGAAAGACTGTGCAAAAATAAAAGAAACGCATGTGTCTCAAATCATTGCAATCGAGGGGTATGAAGAAGCAGGGATTCAGGTGCTAGAACCAAATACTTCTGTATTCTTTCCAAGAACCAATCTTCCCTATTTGAAAAAGAAAATCGAACCTGGTACCCATCGCTTTATTTGTTTAGTTGGCGGAATAATAAATGGAGGAGAAAAAAATGATCCAAATTGATCTAAAAAATAAAAATAATCAAGCAGTTATTGGCAAAATCGATCACGAGAAAAAAGAAACCGCATTTTCTGCAAATGGAGAAGAAATAGCAGTTTTAGCAATCAAAAATCACACATATGAAGTAGGAGACAAACTGGTCATAACGAAAGAGAAAAATGATCACTATTTTGTTGTGCAATTAGATGAAACATTGGCACCGACACTTCTTTATATTCCAGAGAAGAAATGGGAATATGTGATTCCGCTAGAAGAAACGAAAGCTTCAGTAGAGACGGGATTTCGTTCAAAAAGACATCACATATATGTTCGTAAAGCCTATGATTTTGAAGTGGAAAGCTATCGGAATGTATCTACAAACCCTCATGATCAAAAATTGTTCAGTGGAGCATATCCACATGCATATGCTAATGTAGAGACGAGAAATGATGTGACTTTTTTTGCTAAAAATGCGATTGACGGAAAGTTTGGTAATCGCTCACATGGATCCTATCCATTTACTTCTTGGGGAATCAATCAGCAAAAAGATGCAACTTTGACGATCGACTTTGGACGCTCAATCCAAACCGATCGAGTAAATCTTTTGTTTCGAGGAGATTATCCACATGATAGCTATTGGACAGAAGTTTCTATTTGTTTTTCTGATGGAGAAACAATAAAAGTAGCAACAACAGATACGCTTGAATTTCAATCGTTTTACTTTCCTGAAAAAATGACGAGTTCAGTTACTTTGAAAAATTTGAAAAAAGCAGAAGATACGTCACCATTCCCAGCATTAACACAAATTGAGATTTTCGGACGAGAAGTAATCACTTGTACTTGATTAAGAGAAATAATGATAGAAAAGCTATTCACTATAAAAGGGAATCCGTTTTGAAAATCGAATAATGATTTTCGTAGGACTCCCTTTTTGTATAAGCTAATTTACAGGATGATTATTTTGAATCGTTCATGACAAATCTTTTTTTATTGGTTGATCTGAAAAAATCAATGTATCAATCGATATACCTTCTGTTTCAAAAATAATCACTTCATTTCTGCCTTTTTTTAGTACATCTTTTGGACAATATAGTGATAAAACAGGCCCATGATTCCAGTACCTCCCAAGATTGAATCCATTGATGATGACGACCCCCTTACCATATAAAGAACAATCGATATAAGTATCTGCTTCTTCAGCAAGATCAAACTCAAATTGATAAAAAGAAGGCTGTGACGGGTCTTTGCCAGCGGAATAGTCGATTTTATCTAGTTGAGCTTGTTCGAAAGTCAATGGGTAATGGCGGTATCCAAGATGGAAATGGATATCTTGCATAACACCATTGCGAATCCCTTTTGATTGGGAGGGACTATTCAATTTTGCACCGTAATTGACTCTTCCTAAATTCTCAACTAGAACATCTAATGCGATAGTGGGCTGATTTTTTTGTCCTTCAATCATCATTTCATCACCCAGTGTTTCTTGTGTTTGCGTTTGATTGTATTTGCCGTCAATATATATTTGTGCACGATCGTTTGTTTCGATTAAACGTAATTTATTTTTATGTCCGTAGTTTTTTAAGGTAAGTGAATATAATAAATAGCCGTAGCCATTGCTTGCTTGTTCCATTGTCAAAGGGTAATCTGTTTTGATTTCTTCACAAATCTGTTCTTTTATATGAAATAGAGAAACGCTTTTATTTACCGGATAAGTCCCTAGATTTTTTAACGTTTTTGTTCGGGGCTCTGCTTGCCAAACAGATGGACAAACTTCTTTGATGACCCTTTGAACTGCATAATATTTCTCAGTAGGTTGTCCAGCTTCGTTTAATAGTGCATCGTAATCATAGCTTGTGATTTGCGGAAGATCTGTATTGCCTCGAGCAGAACACCCATTATAAAAACCAAAATTTGTTCCCCCGTGGAACATATAAAGATTCAAGGAACCAATTTCTAACATCTCTTTTACTTCAGTTGCTAATTCTTCGGGATCACGCGTAATGATAGGTTCTCCCCATCGATTAAACCATCCATCCCAATACTCCATACACATGATCGGCCAATTTTTTTGATGATTCTGCATAAATTCTTTTAAGACTTGCGCATTTTCTTTTGAGTGGCTTCCAAAATTACCAGTCACAAAAATGTCTTCATCAATTAATGTACCAGCATCTAACACCTCTAGCCAAGCACCATCGGAGGTAAATAAAGGAACATCAATCGAATGTGCAAGCATCAATTCTTTTGTTTGGCGTAAATAAGATTTTTCCATTCCGTAAGAACCGTATTCATTTTCGAGCTGCATCATGATGACTGGACCACCTTGTGTGATCTGAAGAGGTGCAAGTTTTGGTAGAAGTACTTGATAATAATTTTTCAATTTTTCCATAAATCGAGGATCGGTAGAACGTACTCTTATATCAGGTTCTTTCAATAACCAAGCAGGTAATCCACCAAATTCCCATTCAGCGCAAATGTAGGCGCAAGGACGTAAAATTACCATCAAGTCTAATTCTTGAGCAATTTTTACAAATTGAACGATATCTTTGAATCCGGAAAAATCAAAGGAACCTTCTTGTGGTTCGTGAAGATTCCACGGAATATAAGTTTCAACCGTATTTGCTCCTAGTGCTTTTAAATTATATAAACTGTGCTCCCATTGAGAAGGGGGTATTCTGAAATAATGGATTGCCCCACTAATGATTTTTGTAGGAATACCGTCGACTAAAAATTCGTCTTTTATTTTAAATCTTTGCATGTCTATTCATTCTCCTTACCAGTAAGTGTTCCATTCAGGTTTTGCTAAACGCATAAGTGCTTCTAAATAAAAGTAGTCGCCCCATAGATTTGGCTCATCGACTCCTTTTCCTTCCGCATGAGCATAAACGCCATGTAAAAGCAATCCTTCATTTTCTGGATCATTTTTAGCAGTATAGTGTGTTCCTAATTGATAAATCATTCCTTTTGCTATTTCTTTTGCTTTAGGATACGCTTCCATTTTTTCTGCTTCTAATAATCCACATGCAGCAATCGCTAGAGAAGAACTGTCTTTATCTGATGGAAAATCATCATTGAAATCAAAATCCCAGTAAGGTACAAAATCTTGAGGTAAATGTTCTAAGAAAACATCGACGATCGCTTTGTAGTTCAATGGAAAAGGAACAGAATGCAAGTATCGCTCGTTTAGTGGAATCCCTAAAATCGCCCAACTTTGCCCTCTAGCCCAGATCGACTCATCACTATGACCTTGATGCGTTGCACCATGTGTTGGAACTCCTGTGTTTGAGTCAAAGTAATAGGTATGGAAAGTCGTGGCATCTTCACGAATCACGGTATGCAACAATGTCTGGTAATGCTTGAAAGCCACTTCTTTATAATGTGGGTCATTAGAAAGCGTACATGCTTGGAACAACAAAGGAAGATTGATCAAAGAATCAATAATCAAACGGTATTCGAGAGGATCACCGTATGCTCCCCAAGCTTGGATAAAATTCCCTTTGTTCTGAAATCTTGCCACTAAAATATTCGCAGCTTGTAAAAGCGATTCTTTACACAACTGACTATCCACGACTTTATACCCGGCTCCAGCAGATAAACTATAAAGAAAACCGATATCATGATGATCAAGGACGAAGTGTTGGTCTAAGCGTTTTTGAAAGCTATGGATATTTTCCATTGCACGTACTAGAAATTTCTCTTCTTTTGTCCATTCATAAGATAACCAAAGCATTCCCGTCCAAAAACCATTTGTCCAATCATCATTTTTTTTGATTCGATATTTTCCGTTTGTTGCACAAGCTGAAGGGAAATCTAACCCGAAACGAACCATATTTTTTTTGATACGCATCATGCACCATTCAAATTGTTCATCCAACCAATTTTTATCTACAAATGTTCCCAAGTCAATCAACATTTCCTTTTTTTGTTGAATATTCATAGTTACCTCCTCTTAAAATGTTAACATATTAACTTAAAAGTAGTATACCGTATTTAGGAAAAAAAAGCGAGTATTGAAGAGGATTTAAAAAAGTTTATTAGAAGAGAGCAAACAAAAAAGTGAAAGCTATTCCGCTTCCACTTCAATTTTTGTTTTAAAGTATTTCCAATGTTTATAACTGATGATATATTCTGCTACACTTTGATCTGCTAAGTAAGAGTGTTTGATTTGTTGGACAACAGGTTCTCGGAAACTTAGATTTAATAGATTAAGTAGTTCTGCATTCTCCGGGAAAACAATTTCATTTGTTTCCACAGAAGCAAGGGAAAAAAGATCAATCCCAAAATCTTTACGAACTTTTTCGTATATACTTGAATAGACAGAAATATCTTTTGCTATTGGTTCTTTCACTAATTTTTTTGGTAAGTGAGTGATGTGGACCAAAAAGGGTGTGTCTTCAAAGAAACGAACGCGTTTAATTTTATAGTAAGAAGCATTTGCTGGTAAGCCTAATTCCTTTAAAATATCCATTTCATTTTCTTCCTCAATCGAGAGTACTTTAACTTTTTCTTTATCTAAAGAATGTAGTTCGATATCAGAGAATTTCACACTTTGAGAAACTTTTGATTTTGAAACGAATGTTCCTTTTCCTTGGATACGATAGAGATAGCCTGCAGCAGTTAGTTCATTGAGAGCCTTGACTGCAGTAATTGAACTAACAGAATATTTCCGTTTGATATCTGCTTCTGAGTAAAATTTATCACCAGGAATAAAGTGGTGGTTTTTGATTTCTTCAAGTAAGTCTTGCTTGATTTGCTCGTATTTAGGAATCATACTAGAAGTCTTCCTTTCTTACAACATCATTATCTAATAGGATAACATGTTAACATATCCAAATCAATTAAAACCCATGAATTCTGCTGTTGCAGAAGTAAATAAAATTATGATGGTAGATGAAATTAGTGGAACTTTATAAAAATAATAGAAGTAAAATTGGGATAAAACATCACACTTTAGAAAGCGGATACAAAAATGTCTGATGCAATGGACAAATTTCAGTGAAACAGATGGAATAAAAATGGTTATGATAAAGATGCAAAGGGGGAAGGATCATGACTAGTCAAATGAATCGAGAAAATAAATTAGTGTTGCTCTTGTCAAAACAAAATCATTACATGACTTCAGAAGAATTAGCTGATTTATTAGATACCTCGACTAAAACGGTCTACCGCTTAGTAAAAAAAATAAATACAGAATTTCAAAATGGTCACTTGATTTTATCAGAAAAGGGGAAAGGGTATAAATTAGACTACGAAAAATTTATTGAACGAAACAAAGAAACAAGTAATCTATCGATTAGTCTATCGCCAAATGAACGTCAGAATCGTGTAATGGAGGAACTTTTACTGTCTTCACCAAGAGCAATCAGGATATCTGAGCTTTTTAATGCCTACGAGGTGGGTGATTCGGCAATTTCCAATGATGAGAAAAGTATCGCACAAAAGTTGAGGAAGTTTGATCTTCAATTGATTCGAAAAAATCGGACATTAGCCATCAAAGGTTTAGAAGAAGATATACGTAGAGGGCTTGCAGAAGTTATTTGGCGCATGAATATCCTTGATATCGATGAAATAAATGCTTCGAAAACGTTCAACTTCAATCGTTACGATGTCTTGTTCGTTTCAGATCAATTAAAGCTAATCGAAAAAATATTAGAAGGTGGACTTCCTTATCCTTACAATGTCAATATTTTTTCACATCTGTATATCTTGATCAGTCGCTCAAGGAAAAGGAGTGCTCCCGCCAGAGAAGAGGAACTAACCACGCAACAAATTGAATTCTTTGAAAAAGATAACCAAATTAAAAAAACAGCCGAAATCGTTATACAAAATGTTGAAAAATATCTGGCAACTTCGTTATCTGTGAATGAATCTTACTATCTCTATCAGTATCTAGTTTCCTCAAGAATGGAAAAAACAACAAAAGAAATAAAAAAATTTCCAGAAGAGGTAGAAAAAATCACTACTTACTATTTAGAAGAAGTAGGCAAACGAATCAATATGAAAGTGACAAATGAAAGTATTTTTATTGATCTAGCCAATCATATCAAACCAATGATCAATCGCTTAAAAAATCGTATCCACGTAAAAAATGGCTTGTTGGACCAAATTCAGCTGACCTATGAAAAAATCTATAACAGTGTGTCTGAAGTATCTAAAGAAGTCAGTCAGCACTTCAAATTACCTCTAATCAATGCAGATGAGATTGGCTTCATAACGTTGTATTTCGCACGGATGTTAGAAACACAACAATTACCGATTCAAACATTGATTATGTGTACGACAGGTATTGGAACTTCTGAATTGTTGAAAGCAAAAATCATCAAAAAATTTCCAGACTTAAATATAGTAGATGTCATTGCGACAAAAAACTATCGTACGGCTTTAGAAAAAAATCCGAACATCGAATTGATTTTGACAACTGTTGGAATCCGCTCACGATTAGGAGTCCATACATTACTTGTTAGTGCGATGCTAACAGCAGATGATCAATCACGAATCCAGAAAAAGATTGGGGAAATCTATAATGAAAGATGAGTTCATCGAAAGAATCGAAGTATCCGTTACTTCTCAACGAGAGGCATATCATTGGTTAGCAAGTTCACTTTACCCTGGAGAAGAAGAGAAAATAAGCATATTGATGGAAGCTTTTCTTATGCGTGAACAAAATGGAAATATTCAAATCGAAGAGGGGATCATTCTTCCTCATATTGAACATGAGTTGATCACTGAATCAAAAATCATCATTTTGTATCCCAAAAAAACCATTATTCAATGGAACGAAGCAATCGAACAAGTCGATTTGATTCTTTTTGTATTGCTTTCACCAAACGAAACTACGGAAAAAAAGAAGAAAATAGCAAATTTTATGAGATGTTTAGCGGACGAAACATTTATGCAAACATTAAAGAAAATAAGGAGAGATAAAAGATGAAAATCGTAGGAGTAGCCGCATGCACAGTTGGGATTGCCCATACGTATATTGCACAAGAAAAATTAGAAAATGCAGCCAAAAAAGCAGGACACGAGATGCATATCGAAACGCAAGGAACGATTGGTATCGAAAATGAATTAACCCCAGAACAAATAAAAGAAGCAGATTTCGTGATTCTGGCAATTGATGTAAAAATAAGTGGCAGAGAACGATTTGAAGGAAAACGTATCATTCAAGTACCGACAGAAATCGCCATCAAATCACCCAATAAACTAATCGAAAAAGGCGTTGAAGTCGTAAAACAAGCGTGAAGGAGTGGAAATGCCATGGAAGTAACAAACATTATCGATCCGAATACGATCAAAACAAACTTAGCAGGAACGACAAAAGAAGAAGTACTTGAAGAATTAGCAACTATATTGTTGGAAAATGCGTATATCACCGATGTAAAAGAATTTATGAAAGATATATATGCTCGTGAGAAAGAAGGGCAGACAGGTATTGGAAACTACATTGCAATTCCTCATGGAAAAAGTGCATCTGTCAAAAAGATCGGGGTAGCAATTGGAGTGACAGCTCGAGAAATCCCTTGGGAAACATTAGATGGTAAAGGGGTAAAAGGAATTATTTTGTTTGCTGTGGGCAATGATAATGAAGGGGCTAAAACTCACTTGAAGTTGTTATCTTTATTTGCAAGGAAACTAGGAAATGATGAAGTTGTTGAGCAATTGATCAAAGCAAAAGAGACAAAAGAGGTCATCGCAGCATTTGCATCATAAAAAGGAGGAAGAAAACATGAAGATCATAGGAGTAGCTGCATGTACAGTTGGGATTGCCCATACGTATATTGCA
>NZ_KV817736.1:7788-43340 GCF_001814765.1 Enterococcus sp. HMSC061C05 | reverse complement strand
GATGCATATCGAAACGCAAGGAACGATTGGAATCGAGAATGAATTAACCCCAGAGCAAATAAAAGAAGCAGATCTCGTGATTCTGGCAATTGATGTGAAAATAAGCGGCAGAGAACGATTTGAAGGAAAACGTATCATTCAAGTCCCCACTGAAATAGCCGTAAAGTCACCCAATAAACTGATCGAAAAAGCACAAGAAATAATTGAAAAACAACTTGTTTGATCATAAGGAGGGAAAAAAGATGGAAAAGATAAAAAAGTTAAATTTAAAGGGACATTTATTGACAGCGATTTCTTATTTGATTCCAATCGTTTGTGGATCAGGGTTCTTGATTGCTATCGGGATGGCGTTCGGTGGAACAAGTCAAGGGACACTGGTACAAGGTAAATTTTCTTTTTTTGATGCTTTAGCAACAATGGGAGGCGCTGGTTTAGGGTTACTTCCTGTAGTCATTGCAACAGGGATTTCTTATTCTATTGCAGCAAAACCAGGGATTGCTCCAGGGTTCATCATCGGATTGACAGCGAATGCTATTGGGGCTGGTTTTATTGGGGGGATATTAGGTGGCTATCTTTCTGGATTTCTCGTGTTAGCTATTTTAAACCATGTGAAAGTCCCAAATTGGGCAAAAGGACTGATGCCAACATTGATTATTCCATTTGTTGCTTCCATCCTAGGTGGGTTAATCATGGTCTATATCATTGGAACACCTGTTGCCTTGTTTACGTCTTTTCTTACGAATTTCTTAGATGGATTAGGTAATTCGTCCTTGTTGATTTTTGGCGGTGTAATCGGCTTACTAAGTGGCGTTGATTATGGTGGACCAATTAACAAAACTGTTTTTGCCTTTGTTCTCACAATGCAAGCAGAAGGAATCAATGGGCCAATTACAGCCCTCCAATTGGTAAATACGGCGACGCCTATTGGTTTTGGATTAGCTTACTTTGTCGCAAAAATATTTCGGAAAAACATCTATACAAAAGTGGAAGTCGAAACATTGAAATCAGCTGTTCCAATGGGTGTGATCAATATCGTCGAAGGTGTGATCCCACTAGTGATGAATGATATCGTCCGAGGTGTGGTTGCTACGGCTATTGGCGGATTTGCTGGTGGTGCAACGACAATGATCCTAGGCGCCGATGCAACAGTACCCTTTGGCGGTGTATTGATGATTCCGACGATGTCCAGACCTTGGGCAGGCGGGATAGCAATCTTAGTGAATGTTCTTGTGACAGCCGTTGTTTTGGCAATTATCAAAAAAGATGTGGGGAAAGAAGTCGAATCCGTAGTGGAAAAGGAAGAAGAAGATATTGACTTGGGAGACATTCAGATTTTCTAAGTCCTTCATTTAGTCGGGGATTCAATCATTGATTTTTAAATAAAGGAGTCTTATATATGAGTAAAGTTTTGTTCTCACCATCTTTAATGACGATGGATCTAGATAAATTTAAGGAACAAATTGAGTTTTTGAATCAGCATGTCGATTCTTATCATATCGATATCATGGATGGACATTATGTACCTAATCTGACATTGTCTCCATGGTTCATTGAGGAAGTACGAAAAATCAGTCATTTACCAATGTCTGCCCATTTAATGGTCACAGACCAAAGTTTTTGGGTGAATCAATTGATTGCACAAAAATGCGAATGGATTTGTATGCATGTCGAATGTTTAGACGGGCTAGCCTTTCGATTGATCGATCAGATCCATGCTGCAGGGCTAAAAGCAGGAGTCGTATTAAATCCTGAAACACCTATTGAAACTATTTTCCCTTATATTGATTTAGTGGATAAAATCACTATCATGACAGTCGATCCCGGTTTTGCTGGACAGCGCTTCATCGAAAGCACATTAGATAAAATCGTTGATTTAAGAAAACTTCGTCAAGAAAAGGGATATCATTATTTGATCGAAATGGACGGATCTTCGAATCGAAAATCATTTAAGCGAATTGATCATGCCGGACCAGATATCTATATCATCGGCCGTAGTGGATTATTTGGTTTAGACGAAGACATTGAGAAATCATGGGCCATCATGAAAAGAGACTATGAGGAAACAACTGGAAAAAGTATAGAATAAGGAAATAGTTAAAAAGGTGAGAGGCAAAAGTTTAAGAGCTACTTTTGCCTCTCACCTTTTTTGTATGCTGATACTTTTTAGATAATTGTACAGAAATAAAAAAGCATAACATGTTAAGATGTTAGGTTTACGAATGAGATAAACTATGTTATAGTGTGTTTGTACAAAAGATAATATGTTAAGTAGGATTTTATTTTTGGGGAGGAAAAGTGATGCAGAATATTATATTGATTAGTCATGGCAGTATGGCTGAAGGCGTCAAGGCAAGTTTAGAAATGATCGTCGGAAAGCAAGATCATGTTCATGTCGTTGCGTTGACGCCTGATGGAGACAATCGGCAATTCGAAGAAGAATTATTAAAAAAAATGAAAGCCCTTAACGGCTCATCCTTGATTATTGCAGATCTTTTAGGTGGCACGCCATGTAATGTAGCATTAAACAACTATCTAGAATCAGAAAATGTAGAAATTATTGCAGGGATGTCTTTACCATTAGTCATAGAAGCAACGTTGAATTCAACTGCTACGGTAAAAGAATTGATCCAAGCAGCAACAACTGGCATTGTTGATGTGAAGCAAAAAATGAAACAAACAGAAATCGAAAAAGAACCAAGCCTTCCAATGGATAATAGCCAATTGTATGAGGCATATAAAGGAAAAGAAAATATCGTGAATGTCAGGATAGACGAGCGTTTGATCCATGGACAAGTTGCGGGCATCTGGGCGCCCAGTTTGCACACACAGCGAATCATTGTGATCAACGATGAAGCAGCAGCAGATCCGTTACAAAAATCTTCCTTAAGAATGGCAGCGCCTACATCGATGAGACTTTCAGTTTTGCCGGTTGAATCTGCTGCGAAAAATATACGTTCAGGAAAGTATGGAAAACAGCGTCTATTCCTAGTATTCAAAAATCCAACAGATGTCTTACGTTATTTGAAAGCCGGAGGAAAGCTAACACACGTAAATGTTGGAAATATGAGTTATAAAGAGGGATCAAAAGACATAACAAAAAGTATCAAAGTATTAGAAGAAGAAATTGATGTGTTCGAATCAATTGCAGCAATGGATATAAATGTAACCGCTCAATTGGTACCAAATGATCCAGTTATTGACTTCATGGATAAACTGAGAAATTAAACAAAAATGAGGAGGAAGAAAGTATGCACTTAGCAGCGTATCAAATTATTCTTATTACGGTTTATGCTTTTATTGCAATCAATGATTCGCTTATTTCAAATACATTAACACAACCAGCCATCGCAGGTATGATTTCTGGAATGATCATGGGAGACTTAAAAACAGGCTTGATGGTTGGAGGTACATTGCAACTAATGAGACTAGGGATTGCGGCTTTCGGTGGGGCATCAGTTCCTGATTATTTCACAGGAGCCGTCTTGGGAACAGTATTTGCGGTTATCTCTGGGAAAGGTGCAGAGTATGGTATAGGATTGGCTGTTCCAGTATCTTTATTGATGTTGCAACTTGATGTAGTCGCTCGCTTTTGTAATGTTTATCTCTTGCATCGTGTAGATAGAGCAATTGATGATATGAAAATCAATCGTATACCGCGATTAGTCTTATCTGGCTCTTTTCTTTGGGGATTGTCACGAGCCATTCCGATATTATTGATGCTTTTAGTCGGTGATGCTGCTGTTTCAACGATCACAGAAAATACACCAGAATGGTTGATGAATGGACTAAAAACTGCTGGTGGGGTGTTACCAGTCGTTGGTGTAGGAATCTTGTTGCATTACCTTCCAACAAAACAATATATTCCTTATTTACTATTGGGTTTCTTTTTAGCCGCTTATTTACAAGTGCCAATGCTTGGTATCTCAATCGTCGGTGTGATTGCTGCAATTATTGTATTTAAAAAAGATAGTGAAAAAGCAGAACATCCGACAGTGACAGCCACAAATAATGGAACATTTGAAGGAGGATATGATGGGGATGAATAACCAGAAATTAACAAAGCAAGAGCTGAATGCGATTAGTTGGCGCTATATTTTAGGAAGTCAGCTGAACTGGAACTATGAACGAATGATGAGTTCTGGCTATTTATATGGGATATTACCAGTATTGAAAAAATTCTATGGTAATGACGAATCACAATTACAGGATATGATGCGTACACATAATCAATTCTTCAATACCAACGCGATTTTCGGAAATTTGATCATGGGGATTGATGTGGCAATCGAAGAAGAAGATGGTTACAAAGCAAAAGACACAATCATTGCCTTAAAAACAGCTTTAATGGGTTCTCTTGCTGGCGTAGGTGATTCATTGTTCCATGTGATTTGGGGAACGATTTTTGGATCGATCGCAGGAACATTAGCTCAAAGTGGCTCAATTGTTGGGTGTGTGATTTGGGTCATCGCGAATATCGCTTTATTATTTGGACGGGCTGCATTATTACCATTAGGATACAAACAAGGAGTCAAACTTGTCACAACTTTGAAAAACAAATTATCTGCATTCACTAATGCCGCAACAGTTTTAGGTGTCACGGTAATTGGTGCTTTGATTCCTTCCGTGGTAAAGGCAACGGTCCCATTTGTTTATAAAAAAGATGGTGTGGAATTAGTTATCCAAGATACATTAGACGCTATTTTACCCTCTCTTGTTCCAGTATTACTTGTTTTATTAACTTATTGGATGTTGGGACAAAAGAAATTGAATTCCACACGAGTAATCTGGATCATTTTGATTCTTTCCATTGCATTAAGTGCGTTTGGTATTTTAGCTTAAAAAAGGAAAAGTGAGATACGTCCGTTCACATATTTGTCCAAAAAGTAGAGGCTAAGCGGTTTTCTCATTCACTAAGATAAATGTGATTTTAACCTCTATATATTCATACAATCTGATGAGAAAGAGGGAGCAAAGATGGAGAAAAAAGGTTTGAGTAAAAGGCTTCTTTTGATGAGTATGCTTAGTTTAATTAGTTTATTTGGAATGAGTATATCAACCTTTGCCGAGGAAGATGAATTTCAAAAGATGGAAGAACGATGGAAAAGTCAACTTGTCTTTGAAAAAGAAAGTCCGGAAAATGAGTCATTAAGAGCATATATAGAAGCGTTATCAAAAGAAGCGGAAAATTTATATCAAACATTGGATCAATCACCTGACCGGACCTATCTATGGCCACTTGAATCGGGAAATACTTCTTCAGCAGATTTGACGACACAATTTACGAAACTCCAAAAACTTACTTATGCCTATAAAACAAAAGGGACAACACTTTATCAACAGCCAGAGGTTGCTGCAGCAATTAAAGAGGGAATCGATTTTATGATTACCAAAAAAGGATATGATGGGAAAAAGTATTATGGAAATTGGTGGGATTGGCAAATTGGTATCCCACAAAAATTTGTGAATATCCTTCTACTGTTGCACCAAGAGCTATCCAGTGAAAAAATCCAACAATATACAGCTATTTTGAGTCAATATGTACCTGATCCATTCCAGCAATTATATACTAAACCACAAGATTCATTTGTAGACCTTGCATTTATCCCTAACTTTTCAACGACCGGTGCCAATCGAACAGACTTATCATTGACTGTTTTAGGAGTAGGTATTTTACAAAAAGATGCCACAAAAATCCATCAAGCAGTGAATGGAATCAAAGATGTTTTTCAACTCGTGACAAGTGGAGATGGGTTTTACGCAGATGGTTCCTTTATCCAGCATAATGATATTCCTTATACAGGTTCTTACGGGAATGTACTAATCAAAGGAGTCGGACAGATTTTTACGATTGTGGATGGGACTTCTTATACAGCAGCTTCTGATGCCATTCACGCTTTCGTAGAAAATGTAGAGAAGGCCTTTATTCCTTTGATTTACCAAGGTGAAATGCTTCCCATGGTGAATGGACGCGCTATTTCACGTGCGCCTTCAAAGACGAAGGTAGGATACGGGTCTTCAACGATGTATAATTTATTGATTGTTTCAAAATTTGCACCAGAAGATAAGCAAAAGGAACTAAAAGAAGCAGTCAAATATTGGATGCAATTGAACCCTTCGTATTATATAACGAATGTAAGAAATTATAATGACCTGGTCATGACACTATCCTTATTAGAAGACCAGACGATTTTAGGGAAGGATTTACCATTCATAGGGACAAAAATGTATCATAAAATGGATCGTTTTGTTCAGCGTACCAGTAAGTATATGGTAGGAATCAGTATGTATTCGAACCGTATCTCTTCTTTTGAAGCAGGAAATAAAGAAAACAAACGTGGCTGGCATACATCGGATGGGATGGTCTACTTATATAATGAGGATGATGTACAATTCGGTAAAAGCTATTGGCCGACTGTCGATCCTTATCGATTGCCAGGAACAACGGTCGATACAGTCCCTTTAAAAGATGAAATCTCTTCTTTTACGACTGTGCGATCAAATGAAAAAGCCGTTGGCGGTGTATCAAATGAAGGTCAGGCAGTGGTAGGTATGGCTCTAAATAAAACTGGAACAAAGAATAATGGGACAGTTTTGCCAATGGATGTCAAAGGGAAAAAATCGTGGTTTGTGCTTGACGATCAATTGATTGCGCTTGGTTCGGGAATTACCGGTAACACAAATGCGTCTATTGAAACGGTTATAGATAATCGTTTATTAAACGATCAGTTTACTTATAAAGTTGTAACAGAAACAGGAGAAGTTACCCAGCCAACCGAACAAAGTGAAAAAGAATGGTTATTGTTACAATCAAGTCAACCAGAAACATCGATCGGTTATTATTTTCCTGAGAAAGAAACAGTAAAAGTGATAAGTGAAGAACGGCAAGGTACTTATAGGGAAATCAACGAATCATTTCCCAGTGATGAAGTTTATCATGGAAGTTATCGGAAGTTTTTGATCAATCATGGAAAACATCCAATCAATGAAGCTTATGCATATGTGATATTACCAGGAGTGAACGAAAAAGGATTAAAAGAATATGCAGAAAAAGAACCAGTTACTATTCTTCAAAATACTCCAAAAATTCAAGCAGTAAAAGTAAAAGAATCCGGTTATTTGGGTATCAATTTTTGGGATAATACTGGTGGAGAATTAGATGGATTAAAAACAGATAAACCACTTTCTGTATTAAAGAAAATAAACGAACAAGAAAAAAGTTATACGTTTGCTGATCTTGCTCATACAAAGACGAAAATAACAATTGAATTACCAAATAATTTTGAAGCTATTCGAAGCATGAGTGAAGGAATTACCTATGATGAGCAGATGGGTCGCTTTACTATTGATTTTTCGCAAACATCGGATACACAAAAACAAATTGTCGTGGAATAAAAAAAGCGCACAAGAATATTCTTGTGCGTAATTTTTTATCCTTATTCCAATCCAATCAAATAATCGTCATCTTTCATGGCTTCTACATGACCTAACAAATAGCCGTTTCCGACTTGTGAGAAGAAGTCATGGTTGCTTGTGCCTGTTGAAATCCCGTTCATTACGATTGGGTTGACATCATTGGCAGTATCTGGGAAGAGTGGATCCATCCCTAGGTTCATCAATGCTTTGTTGGCATTATAGCGTAGGAATGTTTTGACTTCTTCTGTCCAACCGATTGGATCGTATAATTCTTCTGTATAACGTTCTTCGTTTTCATAAAGTTCATAAAGAAGGTTGTACATCCAGTCTTTCAACGTTTCTTGTTCTGCTTCAGGCAATTCGTTGAAACCTAATTGGAACTTGTAACCGATGTAGGTTCCATGTACCGATTCATCTCGGATGATCAGTTTGATGATCTCTGCTACGTTTGCCAATTTGTTGTTTCCTAAATAATAAAGAGGAGTATAAAAACCTGAATAGAACAAGAATGTTTCTAAAAAGACGCTGGCAATTTTCTTTTCTAGCGGTGTACCGTGTTTGTAGATTTCATTGATACGCTCAGCTTTTTTTTGCAGATAAGGATTCGTATTCGTCCAGTCAAAAATTTCTTCGATTTCTTTTTTCGTGTTCAGTGTACTAAAAATAGAAGAATAACTTTTGGCATGAACGGATTCCATGAATTGGATATTGTTCAAAACGGCTTCTTCATGGGGAGTGCGGACATCTTTACGCAACTGATCCATGCCGCTTTCAGATTGGACAGTATCCAGCAGTGTCAAACCGCCGAATACATGTCCTACTGTATCTTTTTCCAATTGAGACAATGTGCGCCAATCATCTAGGTCATTTGAAAGTGGGATACGTGTATCTAGCCAAAATTGCTCCGTCAGCTTCTCCCAAGTGGATTTATCAATGATATCTTCAATTTCATTCCAGTTTATTGCTTCATAATATGTTTCTGACATGAGAATGCTCCTTTAATTAAAATATGAATAAGCGAATCTATCTATGATATTAGATCACGCAGCTTTCACATTGATTGCTTCCGATTTCTTCTGCATCATCAGTAAAGGTACGTACATAATAAATGGATTTGATTCCTTTATGGAAAGCGTAATGTCTTAAAATATTCAAATCACGTGTCGTTTGCTTCGTTGTTGTCTTCCATTCATAAATACCTTCTGGGATTTCAGAACGCATGAATAAAGTCAAACTCATGCCTTGATCGACGTGTTGTTGTGCTGTTGCATAAACATCGATCACTTTACGCATGTCCATATCATAAGCAGAAGTGTAATATGGAATCGTCTCATTGGATAAATAAGGCGCTGGGTAATAAATTTTACCGATTTTCTTCTCTTGGCGTTCTTCGATCATGCGAGTGATAGGATGAATGCTTGCACTCGTATCATTGATATATGAAATTGAGCCATTTGGTGCTACTGCCAAGCGATTTTGGTGATATAGCCCATCTTTCATTACTGCTTGTTTCAAGGCATTCCAATCTTCAGCAGTTGGAATAAAAATCCCTTCAAACAATGCTTTGACTTTTTCTGATTTTGGCTGGAATTCTCCAGTTACGTATTTTTCGAAATAAGTGCCATCAGCATAAGCTGATTTTTCAAAATTATGGAAAACTTGTTTTCTTTCACGAGCGATATTATTGCTTTCAACAAGTGTCCAATAATTCAACAGCATGAAATAAATATTTGTAAAGTCTAATGAATCCTCTGAGCCATATTCCATTTGTTCTTTTGCAAGATAAGTGTGTAAGCCCATGGCACCTAATCCAATCGTATGATTCAGCTTATTTCCGTTTTGGATCGGTGGTACGACATCGATATCAGATGCATCTGTAATAAATGTCAATGCACGAGTCATCGTACGCACAGATTGACCAAAGTTAGGGCTTTGCATCAAATTCACGATATTTGTCGAACCTAAGTTACATGAGATATCTGTTCCTAATACTTCATACTCCTGTTTGCCATTGATCACAGAAGGCGTTTGAACTTGTAAAATCTCTGAACATAAATTACTCATGATAATCTTGCCGTCGATTGGATTCTCGCGGTTCGCTGTATCAATATTGATTACGTAAGGATAGCCAGATTCTTGTTGTAATTTTGAGATTTCATTTTCAAGATCACGCGCTTTGATTTTTTGTTTGCGAATGTTTGGATTTGCAACTAGATGATCATACTCAGCTGTAATATCTACATAAGAGAATGGGACACCATATTCTTTTTCGACACTATACGGACTAAATAAATACATGTCTTCGTTTTTACGTGTCAATTCATAAAATTTATCAGGTACGATCACACCAAGAGAAAGAGTTTTTACGCGAATCTTTTCATCTGCATTTTCTTTTTTTGCTGAAAGGAAAGCAATAATGTCTGGATGGAACACATTCAAATAAACCACACCAGCTCCTTGACGCTGACCTAATTGATTAGAATAGCTGAAACTATCTTCGAATAATTTCATGACTGGAACGACACCACTCGCAGCACCCTCGTATCCTTTGATAGGAGCGCCGGCTTCACGAAGATTTGATAAAGTAATCCCCACGCCGCCACCAATACGGGACAATTGCAAAGCAGAGTTGATTGAGCGCCCGATAGAGTTCATATCGTCAGTGACTTGAGTCAAGAAACAAGACACCAATTCGCCCCGACGTTTACGTCCAGCATTCAAGAAAGAAGGTGTAGCTGGCTGATAACGTTGATGGATCATTTCATCTGCAAGAGCAAGTGCTAATTCTTCATCTCCGTTCGCAAAGTAAAGCGCATTGAAGGCTACTCGATCTTCATAAGTTTCCAGATAAGCGGAACCGTCGTTGGTTTTCAACGCATATTGAGAATAAAATTTGTAAGCAGCCATAAAAGATTTGAAAGAAAAATGTTGTTCGTCCAAAAATTGATATAGCTTTTCAATAAATGATGGTGAATATAATTGGATGAATTCTGCTTCTATATATTCTTGATCGATCAAGTAATTGATTTTTTCCATAATAGATGGAAAAGTCATCGTATTTGGTTTGACATTTTCTTCAAAAAAGGCAGCCAAAGCTTCTTTATCCTTATTCAAAGGGATTTGACCATTGACTGGTCGATTGATTTCATTATTCAGCTTGAAATAACTGACATCTTGTAAATTTTTAAGACTCATACGTACGCCCAACCTTCATTTCGTATTTGATGATGCTTGATTGCAAATCATTGCATTGTTTTTAAGCTTTAAAAAAGGATTTGGAAGTTTGCGACAAAAACTGGTGCTGTCTCAAGCCCTTCAAATCCATGTATCTTGTTTTGATTCTTTTAGTCATGTTAGCTGGCAAGTTTACGCAACTGATCAGGACGGAATCCGATAACTGTTTCTGCATCGGAAGTAATGACAGGAACACTTTGGAATCCTTGTGCTTTCAACCAGTCTACTGCTTCCGGTTGTTCATCGATATTGACTTCTTCAAAAGCGATTTGATTTTCTGTTAAAAAACGTTTGACCATCTTGCATTGCATACAATTATTTTTAGAAAAGATTTTTACGTTCATGATGAGTGCCTCCTCTAAACACATTCTTATTATCTATAATAGATAGTATAAAACTCTTAGTAAAAAAGTCAAACAACAAACACTACATATTGTGTTGTGGAAACTGTGGAATACTAAGTTTTGTGTTTTTGAAAAAAGAGCTGAAAACAAGTATCGTGTGGGAAAATAGCAAATCTAATAGAGAAAAAATTGTGGAAAACTATGAAAAAATATTTTTTTCTCATTTTTATCTATCAATACTAAAGATTCGCTCATAATATCACAAGTGTAATTGACATTCTCAATTACCGAGAGTATTCTATGTGAGAATGATTCTCATTTATTTGCGTAATACGTAAGAAAACTAGAACATAGAATGAATGGTTTCAACACATGATTTATTTCACAAGAGAGGAATCAATATGCAGACCTTAGCGCAGGCAAAGCAAAACTTCGTTTATCAAGTCGAACGAATTGAAACAGAAGAAAAAACAAAACGCCATTTGCAAAATATTGGGGTCGTTGTCGGAAGTAAAATCGTCGTCGTCAATTTATCAGGCAACAATGCCATTTTACTGATAAAAAGTCATCGAGTGGCAGTAAGTCGGGAAATACTAAGTCAGATCTTTGTCAATAAAAAGACTGCTTCCTCTGAAAGCTGGACTTCTCTTGATCAATTAAAAGCAGGAGAGACGGGGATCGTCGTAGCCATCCACGGACAAGGCGCAGTGAAGCGGCGGTTGATGGATATGGGATTGACGCGAAATGTAAAAATAGTCATCCGAAAACTAGCCCCTCTAGGAGATCCAATCGAACTGACAGTGCGAGGATATGAATTGACGTTACGAAAGTCAGAGGCTGAACTAATCTTGGTACAAAGGGAGGAAAACGAATGAATATCGCGTTAGTCGGAAATCCAAACAGCGGGAAAACGAGCTTGTTCAATCTCTTGACTGGTTCGAATCAATATGTAGGGAATTGGCCGGGCGTAACAGTAGAAAAAAAAGAAGGATTGTTGAAAAAAAATCCGAACATTCATATTCAAGACCTACCCGGTATCTATTCTTTGTCTCCTTATACACCCGAAGAAGTGATTGCAAGAGATTATTTGGTTCATGAACAGCCTGAACTGATCATCAACATCATTGATGCTACCAATTTAGAGCGGAATCTATATTTAACTACGCAGTTATTGGACTTAGACATTCCTATGATCATTGGTCTGAATATGATGGATGTCATCAAAAAAGAAGGAAAAAAAATCAACCTAGAAAAGCTTTCCTATGGTCTTGGTGTACCAGTTTTACCAATCAGCGTATTGAAAAAGCAAGGAATCGAAAAATTAATCGAAAAGATTCAGGAGTCTGCAAAAAAACGGCCTTCTATTCCTGTTCCCTGTACATACGATCCGCGTTTAGAAGCAGCTTTACATGAAATTGAAGATGTACTAGGAGAAAAAAGCAGCAAGAAACGCTGGTATGCAATGAAATATTTTGAAAGAGATCAGAAGGTGAATGAGGATGATGAGATAACAATTTCTCAGCAAAAAGAAATCGAACAACTGATCCAGTTGACAGAGAAACTATTGGATGACGATAGTGAAACGATTCTAGTCAATGAACGTTATGAATTTATTACCCAATTATGTGCACTATCTGTCGTGTCAAATGATTCTTTCCAATTATCGATGAGTGACAAAATCGATCAGATTGCAACGAATCGTTGGTTAGCCTTGCCAATCTTTGCATTTGTGATGTGGCTGATTTATTACTTGGCTATTCAAACAGTAGGAACAATGGGGACAGATTGGATCAATGATACATTGTTTGGAACGTGGCTACCAGAACATGTTGGCAGACTGCTAGCTGAATGGCAAGTAGCGGAATGGATGCAGGAGCTGATCTTGAACGGCATCATCGCAGGCGTAGGAGCAGTATTAGGATTTTTACCGCAATTGATCGTATTGTTTTTATGCTTGAGCTTTCTAGAAGACTGCGGATATATGGCGAGGATCGCTTTTATCATGGATCGACTTTTCCGGAAATTCGGGCTTTCAGGAAAATCCTTTATTCCTATGCTGATTGCCACAGGATGTGGCGTACCAGGCGTCATGGCTACTCGCACGATTGAAAACGAGCAAGATCGTCGGTTGACGATCATGGTCACGACATTCATGCCTTGTTCTGCAAAATTGCCGATTATTGCCTTAGTGGCAGGGGCCTTTTTTCCTCACCAATCTTGGGTAGCTCCTTCTGCCTATTTTCTTGGTATGACTGCAATTATTTTCTCTGGAATCAGCTTGAAAAAAACGCGTTTGTTTGCTGGAGAAACAGCTCCGTTTATCATGGAATTGCCCGCATATCATTTTCCTCAATGGTCGACGATCCTAAGACAAACCTATGACCGCAGCAAGTCTTTTGTAAAAAAAGCAGGAACGATTATCTTTGTTTCTAGTATCGTGATCTGGTTTAGCTCTTCTTATAATTTTTATGCTCAACCTGTTCCTGAAGACCAAAGTATCCTAGCCTTTTTCGGACGAATCCTAGCTGTTGTTTTTCAGCCGCTTGGTTGGGGGAATTGGCAAGGAACTGTCGCAGCGATTACAGGATTAGTTGCTAAAGAAAATATTATTGGCACATTCGGTATTTTGTTTGGACATGCGGAAGTATCCGAAAATGGCAGAGAAATCTGGCAAGTGCTACAACACACATATACTCCCGCAGCAGCTTATTCATTGTTAGCCTTCAATTTACTTTGTGCGCCTTGTTTTGCGGCAATTGGGGCTATCCATCGGGAAATGAATGCCAAGAAATGGACTTGGATCGCCATAGGCTATCAATGCGGTTTAGCTTATTTAGTTAGTTTTGTGATCTATCAGTTGGGACACTTATTGGAAGGTGGACAGGTAGCGTTAGGGACGTATCTTGCTATTTTATTGATGATAGGACTCGTTTATGTTTTGTTCCGTCAGCCAAAATCCAAGAACCAGTTTTATGCTATATTGTCATTAGAAGGAGAGGAATAGGATGGCGACATTCTTATTAAGTGTATTAATCTTTGGAAGTGCAGGGGCGATTGTCTATACTCGTTTAAAATCCGGAAAGAATTGTGATGACTGTCAAACAGCTTGCCCAGTAAAAAAGGAACAGATCAAGCGATGATCAGTCGTTGCAAGAGTCTGTTCTCCCCTTTTTTGCTTATTTTGCTAGAGCATAGTAAGATGAGGGAAAGTAAAAAAAGAAAGAGGAAAGAAAATGTCTGGAAAGAAAAAAATCGTCCGCCCGCGCTATCAGCAGATTGCTGTTGATTTAGCCGAACGTATCGTTGAAAACCGATATAAAGTGGGTGAGAAGATCCATGCTCGCTCAACGCTTGCCAGTACGTACAATGCTTCTCCTGAGACTACTCGAAAGGCTATCAATGTGCTGGTAGATCTTGGGATCATGGAAGTACGGCATGGGAGTGGGGCATTTGTTGCCTCGAAAGAAAAAGCAAAAGATTTCCTATTGCAGTATCAAGATGTACAATCTATCCAAGATACAAAAGCAGAAATCATGGCGAGTGTGGAGAAGCAACAAGATGAGCTGAATCATTTTTCTCAATTATTGGATCAGCTGGTCAATCAAACGAAGCGAATACATAAGATGAACCCTTTACTTCCGTTTGAATTGTCTTTATCAGAAAAAGCAATGCATCTGGACCGCTCGATTAGCGAGTTGAATATCTGGCAGGCGACTGGTGCTACAGTTATCGCAATTTCTCATAACGAAGAACTACTTGTTTCACCTGGACCTTATGCTAAATTTACGGCAGGGGATATCGTTCATTTTATTGGAAATGAGTATACGCTACAGCGTATGACAAACTTTTTTTACCCGGAACATCAGCTTGCAGAATGATTGTGTGAAATATTATAAAAATATTAACTTGGCTAAACCTTTTATTTATAAAGATTTAACCAAGTTTTTTTCTATTTGGACAAGCAAATTTCTTTCATTTTTGACAAAGTGACTACATGATGTTAACATAGTGTGGTCACTTTTTTCAGAAAGAAAAATGAATTTACATAAAAAAGGAGAATTTGTTTGGTAAAAGTAGAAGTAAAACATTTAACAAAGATATTTGGTAAAAAGACACAAGCCGCTTTAGATATGATGAATGATCACCAGCCGAAAACGGAGATTTTAAAGAAAACCGGTGCGACGGTTGGTGTGTATGACGTGAATTTTGACGTAAAAGAAGGAGAAATCTTCGTGATCATGGGGCTTTCCGGGAGTGGGAAATCCACATTGATCCGTCTATTGAATCGTCTGATCGAGCCAACTTCAGGCAGTATCTATATTGATGGAGAAGATGTATCGAAGTTAAGTAAAGAAGAATTGCGAGAAGTCCGTCGTCATAAAATCAATATGGTTTTCCAAAACTTCGGTCTGTTTCCACACCGAACGATCTTGGAAAATACAGAATACGGGTTAGAAGTCCGTGGTGTACCTAAAGAAGAACGACAAGAAAAAGCAGAAAAAGCATTAGAAAATTCTAGTCTGCTTTCATTTAAAGACCAATATCCTAGTCAGTTATCTGGTGGGATGCAGCAACGGGTCGGCTTAGCCAGAGCTTTAGCGAATGATCCTGAGATCTTGCTGATGGACGAAGCGTTCTCGGCTCTTGATCCGCTGATCCGACGAGAAATGCAAGACGAATTACTGGACCTGCAAGCCAATGTTCAAAAAACGATTATTTTCATTACCCATGATTTGAATGAAGCTTTACGGATTGGGGACAGAATCGCATTAATGAAAGACGGCGAAATCATGCAGATCGGAACAGGTGAAGAAATATTGACCAATCCAGCAAATGATTACGTACGTGAATTTGTGGAAGAAGTCGATCGTTCCAAAGTGCTTACTGCTCAAAACATCATGGTACCTGCATTGACGACGAATATCGAATCTGATGGACCAAATGTCGCATTGACAAGGATGCGTAATGAAGAAGTCAGCATGCTGATGGCTGTTGACCGAAAGAGACACCTGAAAGGGATCATTACTGCAGATCAGGCGTTAGAAGCTAGGAAGCAAAAACGTCCATTAATCGACTTCTTAGATGAAAATGTGACGGTGATCGGAAAAGACATGGTTGTAAGTGATATTTTCAATATTATTTATGATTCACCAACTCCGCTTGCAGTTGTAGAGGATGGAAAATTAAAAGGTGTCGTCATCCGAGGTAGTGTGATTGAAGCATTAGCAGAAACAAGCGAGGTGAGTGAACATGAATAATCTATTAAACTATCAATTACCAGTGGCAAACTGGGTAGAAAATATCACAGAATGGTTTACGACAACTTTTTCTGGCCTATTTTCATTTTTACAATCGATCGGACAGGCAGTGATGTCGGGGATTACAAATTTACTGTTAGTGATCCCAGCGCCTTTGTTTATCTTGTTATTGACGATAGCAGCTTTCTTTATTTCTAAGAAACGTCCAGGACTTACGTTGTTCACATTGATTGGTCTATGGTTTATTTATAACCAAGGTCTATGGAATGACTTGATGAATACTGTCACACTTGTTCTTTTATCTAGTGTGATCTCCATCATCATAGGTGTACCGTTAGGGATCTTGATGGCAAAAAGCAGTAAAGCTCAAAGTATCATCAAGCCGATCCTTGACTTTATGCAGACGATGCCAGGATTCGTTTATTTGATTCCAGCAGTTGCATTTTTCGGTATCGGGATGGTGCCAGGGGTATTTGCCTCAGTCATCTTTGCTTTGCCACCAACCGTTCGTTTTACGAATTTAGGGATTCGACAAGTACCGAAAGAGTTAGTAGAAGCTTCTGATTCATTCGGGAGCACAAGTCGTCAAAAACTATTCAAACTAGAATTGCCTTTAGCTAAAAGTACGATCATGGCAGGGATCAATCAAACAACGATGCTGTCACTTTCAATGGTCGTTATTGCCTCTATGATCGGTGCACCCGGCTTAGGACGGGGAGTATTGTCCGCTTTACAAAGAGCACAAGTCGGGAATGGATTTGTCAACGGGGTTGCATTAGTTATCTTAGCAATCATCATTGACCGTTTTACGCAGCATTTGAATCAGCCAAACAATAAGAAAGTTGCAGGAGCTGCAACACAAAAAAGTAAAAAACGTCAAGGATTGATCATTGGTGCTGTAGTAGTAGTGATCTTAGGCGCGATTGGTATAGGAAGTTTTTCTTCTGCCAAAGAAACAAAACGTATCAACTTGTCTTATGTCGAATGGGATACAGAAGTTGCTTCAACAAATGTAGTCGGTGAAGTGTTGAAACAAATGGGCTATGATGTAACGATGACACCGCTAGATAATTCAATCATGTGGAAATCTGTTTCAAATGGCGAGTCAGATGCTATGGTTTCAGCTTGGCTACCTAAAACTCATGGTTCACAGTATGCACAATATAAAGATCAAGTCGAAGACCTAGGTGCCAATTTGACAGGAGCAAAAGTCGGTTTAGCAGTACCAGCCTACATGGATGTAAATTCAATCGATGAGTTAACCGATCAGGCAGGTAAGAAAATTATAGGAATTGAGCCAGGAGCTGGTGTAGTTACGGCTGCTGAAAACACGATCCAAAAATATGACAACTTGAAAGACTGGAAAGTCGAGACATCTTCTTCAGGAGCAATGACCGTTGCACTAGGACAAGCAATCAAAAAACACGAACCAATTGTAGTTACAGGATGGACACCTCATTGGATGTTTGCCAAATATGATCTGAAATACTTGGAAGATCCTGAAAACGGAATGGGAAGCGAAGAGCAGATCCATACGATGGTTCGAAAAGGATTGAAAGAAGACCAGCCAGAAGCTTATAAAGTATTAGACAATTTCCATTGGTCAGAAAAAGATATGGAAAAAGTCATGTTGGAAATCAACAATGGAAAAGATCCACAGCAAGCAGCAAAAGAATGGATCAAAGAGAACCAAGAATTAGTCGAAAGCTGGAAAAAATAAAAAAGACGGAAACAAAATAAATGGAGCTTCCAAAATTGGATCAAAAATCCAGTTTTGGAAGCTCCATATTCGTCTGTCTCTTTTTTTGCCTATAAAAAAAGAGAATGCGCAGTTCGTCTTCGAAACGTCCGAAGACGCCGACAAACTACCATTCTCGTGGGTTTGGCACCCAATGGGCCGTGAGGGGCTCGAACCCGCGACCCGCTGATTAAGAGTCAGCTGCTCTACCAACTGAGCTAACGGCCCATACAAAAAGTACTTAATAATAGTAGCACTAAGAATTTTAAAATGCAAGACTACATTTAAAGAAAATCAGAAAAATCTTTACTTCCTTATAGGAAATCATTCATAGATTATTCACATTTGCTCGTTATTATATAAGCATACCAACAAACAAAGTTCTTGCAAGAGAACAAACCCTAACACTTTTTTCATTTTTTACTCCTTTCCCGCCGTCTCCCCGGCGGGTCTCCTGTTCTTAACGATAAAAGACAAGAAGGCTTGGCCTTCTTGTTTTTTTGCTTTTATAAAATTCCATTAATTAAATCATCTAGTTCAAATAACTAGATTGAATGTTTATGGTAACTTTGGTATCATGTTAATGAAATGAAAAAAGGAGCGATTACGATGGAAAAAATGCGTCAGCAATTAATGGAGTGGGGAAAAGAACTGGAAACATTCCGTCTGCCTCACTGGGAAGAGCTCCCCGACCTAGAACTTTATATGGATCAAGTCAGAACGTTAGTTGATCGTTATCTTTCACCTGTGATACAAGGAGAAAAGCATCCATTGCTAACCTCCTCTATGGTAAACAACTACGTTAAATTGGGTTTGATACCAGCGCCAGTTAAAAAAAGATACAACAAAGAACATGTAGCATTTTTACTTGCAATCACTACATTGAAACAAGTATTGACTATTCCTGAAATCAAAGAAGGAATATTGTTCCAAGGAAAAACAGTGGGGATTCGTGAAGCTTATAATCTATTCTGTGATGAACAAGAAGCAGCTGTATGGATGGTCAGCCAATTAGCACAAGGCAAATCCCATCCCCAAAAATTCGACCAGGCGACCCCTGTAGAATATATTGCTGTAAGAGCAGCAACTTTATCGTTTGCAATGAAACTTCTTGCGGAAAAAACGATTGTTCTAGAAACCGAATACTTAAAAGAGGAGAAAACAAATGAAAAATGATAAAATCGCGATTTTAGTAGATTCTGGTACGGATGTGCCAGAAGAATTGATAAAAAAATATGAGATGTACATGATTCCTTTGAAAATTATTTATAAAGATCAGGTATATACAGATAAAATAGATATTACACCTGAAGAAATCTATCAACGTTTGCCAGAGGAAATTCCAGGTACATCTTTGCCTGATGGTGAGTCGATCACAGAAATCTTTGAGCAAATCAAAAAAGATGGTTATGAAAAAGTACTTGCGGTAACGATTTCCAGCGGATTGAGCGGGACGTATAACGTGGTTCGTTTGATTGCAGAACAGCAAGAAGAACTAGAAGCGTATGTACTAGATACGAAAAATATCGGTATTGGTGCGGGTTTTTCTGCAATACAAGCAGCGAAATGGCTAGAAGACGGTGTCGAGTGGAATCAGCTGATCAGTAATTTGAATGAATTAGTCGAAAGAACAAAAGTTTTCTTTAATGTTGCGACATTGGAATATCTCCAAAAAGGTGGACGGATTGGTTTGGTTGCTTCTATTTTAGGAACCGCTTTAAAGCTTAACCCGATCATCTCCTGTAATGATGAAGGAATCTATTACACAGTAGGAAAAGCTAGAGGGCGTAAAAAAAGTTTGGATAAGACGGTTGCTTATGTCAAAGAAAAAATCGGCAATGCCAAGGTTTTTAACTTAGCCGTTGCCCACGGTGATGCGAAAGAAGAAGCGATTGAAATGGAAGCGAGGCTCAAAAGAGAGTTTCCGCAAGCAAACCAAATCTACTTTGGTCAAATTTCTCCGGCATTAGTAGTCCATACTGGTCCGGGATTATTAGGTGTCGGTGTACAAGTTTTAGAAGGATAAATCAAAAAAAGGAAGACAATGAGGTGAAAATCAGTGTTTTCCTTTTTTTATTGAAGTTAGAACAAAAAAAGAAAGTATTTTGCACTCCCATGTTAATTTTCTCTTTTGTTTTATAGGCAAAGATGAAACAAAACCAGAAATACGGTATAATGAAAAGGTGTGACAATAATATATAAGAGGTGGCTCTTTATGAAAAAAGTTTTAGTTGTCGATGATGAGAAGCCGATTTCGGATATCGTCAAATTCAATTTAGCCAAAGAAGGCTATGATGTTTATACTGCATATGATGGGGAAGAAGCCTTGGAAAAAGTTGCTGAGGTAGAACCTGATTTGATTTTACTGGATTTGATGCTACCTAAAATGGACGGCTTAGAAGTGGCTCGTGAGGTACGCAAAACGTATGACATGCCAATCATTATGGTAACAGCCAAAGATTCTGAAATTGATAAAGTCCTAGGCTTAGAATTAGGCGCGGATGACTACGTGACTAAGCCATTTTCCAATCGAGAATTAGTGGCAAGGGTCAAAGCGAATCTTCGTCGTGGTGCCACGGCTACGAGGGAACCAGAAGATGCGGCTCCTGCGGAATTGACGATTGGTGATTTGACCATCCATCCAGAAGCTTACATGGTGACGAAACGAGGAGAAACAATCGAGTTGACACATCGTGAATTCGAACTACTCTTTTACTTGGCGAAGCACCTTGGGCAAGTGATGACAAGAGAACATTTATTACAAACGGTTTGGGGCTATGATTATTTTGGAGATGTACGAACAGTGGATGTAACTGTTCGTCGGTTGCGCGAGAAGATCGAAGATAATCCAAGCCATCCAAATTATTTAGTGACACGTCGTGGTGTCGGTTACTATTTGCGTAACCCAGAACAGGAGTAATTGGATGAAAAGAAAAGTCCGCTTTTTTCGATCAGTCAATTTTAAGATCGCTATTACTTTTATTTTGATTTTATTGATCTCGATCGAAATTATTGGCGCCTATTTTATACGTGGATTGGAACGTTCCACGATCAATACATTTATTAAAGATATGAATCAAACGGTGGAATCATTAGCGACGACAATCAGTCCGGAATTAAATCGAAAAGATAACGTAGATGACGAAGAGGTAAATGCGAATATCAAGAGATTCATTGAAAACAGTGCGACTAGCGATATCATCGAAATACGGGTCGTTGACGAAAAAGGGATCATCCGAGGAACAACTGATGTCAATGAACAAAGCGCTGTGGGAAAGAAAAATGATTATGTCGATATCAATGATTTCACAACTAAACGGTATGTTGCTTTAGATAACGACGATAAACGGGTGAATATCAATGTTCAACCGATCCTGTCCCCGACCGGCGATGCCGTTATCGGGGCTCTTTACGTCAAAAGTAATATCGAACAAAAATATTCGGAGATCAATAATACAGCAGTCATTTTCTTTACTGCCTCACTGATTGCTGCGTTTATCTCAATGATCGTCTCCGTTTTAGTTGCTCGTTCGATTACTCAGCCAATCGGTGAAATGAGAGAACAAGCCATTCGAATCGCCAGAGGAGACTACAGCCGGAAAGTCAAAGTGCATGGACAAGATGAACTAGGGCAGTTGGCTGATACCTTCAATCAGTTAGCTGAACGTATCGAAGAAGCTCAAGATACAATGGAAGCTGAACGCAATCGGTTGGATAGCGTGCTGTCTCATATGACAGACGGCGTCATCGCGACAGACCGCAGGGGGAAAGTCATTACGATCAATGATATGGCTGTTTCCTTGCTAGATGTCAAAAATGAGGAAGCAATTGGACAATCGATTTTGACACTTTTGGATATCGAAGAAGAATATACCTTGCGTAAATTGTTAGAAGATCCAAACGAAATGGTACTTGACCGTTCAACCAGTACATTGGAGAGCGATCAGATGATCTTACGAGTAGACTTTTCCATGATCCGTCGCGAATCAGGTTTTATCAGCGGATTAGTAGCTGTCTTGCATGATGTGACAGAACAAGAAAAAACAGAACGGGAACGCCGTGAATTCGTTTCTAATGTTTCCCATGAGCTTCGTACACCACTGACAAGCATGCGCAGTTATATCGAAGCATTGAGCGAAGGTGCATGGAAAGACGAAGAAGTAGCACCAAATTTTTTGAAAGTAACATTGGATGAAACAGATCGGATGATTCGAATGATCAATGATCTTCTGAATCTATCTCGCATGGATACAGGAAATACCCAGCTTCAATTAGAGTATGTCAATTTTAACGAGTTAGTGAATTTTGTTCTTGACCGTTTTGATATGATGGTGGGAAACCAAGAAAAAAATTATAAGATCCGTCGCGAATTCACGCAAAGAGATCTTTGGGTCGAAGTAGATACAGATAAAATCATCCAAGTAGTCGATAATATCATGAATAACGCGATCAAGTATTCACCAGATGGGGGAACGATCACCTGTCGCTTATTAGAAACGCATAATAACGTGATTTTAAGTATTACCGACCAAGGATTGGGGATTCCTAAAAAAGATCTGAACCGAGTGTTCGAACGATTTTATCGAGTAGATAAAGCACGTGCTAGAGCACAAGGTGGGACAGGACTTGGATTAGCTATTTCTAGAGAAGTAATCAAGGCGCACCGAGGCGCGATTTGGGCAGAGAGCAAGGAAGGAAAAGGATCGACTTTTTATATCTCGCTGCCATACGAACCTTATGAGGAGGAATGGTGGGAATGAGAATTTCTGAAAAAGTCGTTCGCGTAGGACTTATTTTGATGGTTGCATTAAGTTTATATTTCTCTTATGCCATCTGGCTGAGTCCAGCAGGGAAAAGTTCGATCAGCGTCGATGAGACAAACACTCAAATGATCGAGTCTCAAAGCAATCGGAAAACTTCTGAAGTTTTTCTTCCGCTTCATGTCACGTGGCACCATTCGGGAACGATCCAAGAAACCAACAGTGAAAATCTCGTGTACCGATTGCAATTGATCATCGATAAAGCAAGATTCGGGAAACTTTCTGAAGTCGTTTCGGGAGATGAATCACAATTCGAACAAGTGAAAAACCTGACATCTGGTTTCGAGTTGGCCTATAATGCGCCTTTTTTGCTAAGAGAATATAAGGAAGCATTTGATTTAGATGTAGACGTCTCGAATTTGGCAAAAGAAAGCGAAAATATGTATTTTACTAGAATACAATTCGATCAAGAAAACAAAAAAATCCGATTTTTGAATTATTCGAACCACCTTGTATATGAAGCGAATATTTCGTTGAATTGGGAGGATATCAACAAAGAATTAACAGCAAACGACACGAAATGGACAGAAATGTCAACAGAACCGTCGACGATCGACACCCAATATGCTACGAAACATTCAATCAAGTTGAAAAAGTACAGCTATATCCTTTCGCAGCAACCCTATACACTTTTTAGAAATGCTTTTTTCCAGAAACCAGATAGCGTGAAGAATAATGATGAAAGCAATGAATTGATTTTTTACGGTGGGAATGAAACGATGTCTATCCATTCGGAAACGCAAGTAGTTGATTTTCGAGGAGAGCTGCCAGAGAAAAAAGAAAATGCTAGTGTATTTTCTGAAAGTTTTCCCTATATTAGCAAATTAGGCAGTTCTTTAGGGAATCTTAGATATTTTGACCGCAGTGACAATACAATCGATTACCGGATCTTCGTGGAAGGCTTCCCGGTTTTTGGGACGGACAGCAGAGGACAGATCGGTGTGGAAGTTGGCGGTGAAACGAACGGTTCGGTGCAAGTGAATATTCAAACCAGTTTGAATACGATTCAAGTACCGATACCTTCAGATGAAGAAGTAGAACTTGCAAGTACGAATGAAATCATCCAGCAGCTGGAAGCTAAGGGAGCAGATAGCAACAAGATTGGTTCAGTAATCGTTGGCTATACATGGCAAAATGTTAAAGAAACGAATCGCGTCGTTGATCTCTTACCTGAATGGTATGTGAAATATGAAGATAACTGGTATTCAGCTAACGACCTTCTGGAAAAATTACCTGGATTGGAGGCGAATTAATTGGATTTTAAAAAAATCGAATGGATATTTTTCGTCGCTTTTTTAGGGTTGAATGTGTTTTTATTCAGCAGTTATCATGATGCGGTATACCAAGAAAACAATGTTATTCGTTCTGATCAGACTGAATCCATCCAACAACGTCTGGCTAGTGACGATATCACTTATATGGGGAAGATTTCTTCTGAGAGCAAGCAAGGCTATTATCTTAGCGCGGAACAGACCAATCTTAGCACTTCATTAGCAAATTATCGCAAGGCTGGTAAAAGCGGATTGTTGGAAAGTGGCGTGTTTTTAGACGGCGATGTTTTGACAAAATCCTTATCCAGCTCAGAATCTGAAAAGAACGTGATTGATCCAGATAAGATCAGCAGTTCTTTGGAAGATTTTTTAGCTAACAAAGACAATATTTTGTTCGGTAATGAGTATGTGTATACGAAAAACTTTTCTCATTTAGAAGAAGAACCACTAGAAATCCAAGCAAGCCAAGAGTATGAAGGTATTCCGTTCAATGATGATACAGCAAAAATCGTTCTTTCTTTAGAAAAAAACGATAACGATTATAGTATCACGAAATACATGCAGACGCATTTATCTGATATCGAGCAGCTGCGTGAAAAGACGGAACTGTATACAGAAGAGGAAGCAATCAATACATTGTACATCAATAACAAAATACCAAGAGGATCAAAAATCTTATGGCGTCAACTAGCTTATTCCTGTATTCTGAAAGTCCGGGAAAAAAATGTGTATGTTCCTGTTTGGCATGTAGCGATCGAAACAAGTGATAAAGTGGTTCAAATCGAGAGCGTCAACGCTTTCAGTAATACGATCGTGACAAACAACACTGTACCAAAAGTGGAAGATCAATAAAAAAGCGAGTATAATGAAAAAAGTTTACAAAGTAAGAAGGGAAGTAGGAGTCAAATGGCTGAAGAAAAACCAGCTTTTAAAATCAGTATCCTAGCAAGTGGAAGTTCGGGTAATTCACTTTATATCGAAAGTGAAAAAAAACGGCTTTTGGTCGATGCAGGACTTAGCGGTAAAAAAATCACTTCCTTGATGGCTCAAATTGATCGGACACCGGACCAATTAGATGGAATACTTGTGACGCATGAACATCGAGACCATATACATGGTGTGGGTGTCTTGGCTCGTAAGTATCATTTGGATGTTTTTGCCAATCAGCAGACTTGGGAAGCGATGGAGCCGCTGATTGGGAATGTACCAGTGGAACAAAAACATCTATTTGAGATGGGAAAAGTAAGAACATTCGGCGATATCGATATTGAGAGTTTCGGCGTCTCCCATGACGCAGCAGCTCCGCAATTTTATCGTTTCCATAAAGAAAACCGTTCATTCGTCATGTTGACGGATACCGGATACTGCAGTGATTACATGCGAGGTGTCATTGAAAATGCCGATGGTTATTTGATGGAAAGTAACCATGATCTTGAGATGTTACGCATGGGACCTTATCCGTGGAATCTAAAACAGCGTATTTTAGGAGATAGAGGGCATCTTTCCAACGAAGATGGTGCACTTGTCATGACTGATGTGATCGGTAATCGGACCAAACGGATCTATCTTGGTCATCTTAGCAAGGAAAACAATATGAAAGAACTTGCTCATTTAACGATGGAAAATGTTTTGAAAGAAAAAGATTTTGGCGTTGGACATGATTTTGAAATCTATGACACAGATCCAGATGAAGCAACTGAGCTATTTTCGATTTAAATAGTTCAGTCAATAAAAAAATAAAAACAGAAGATAAAATCAATCAGTGTTGGTTTTATCTTCTGTTTTTATTTTTCAGAACATTGACAAAACAACCGTGTTATCGGCTGACTACACTGATATGCTGTTTTTCATGTTGTTTATCCAGTATCTCATCTACTAATGCAATCGCGTAATCTGCCATGCTGATCGTACTGTCGCCAGCAGCGTTTCTTTGTAGATAATCATCACTTAATAAATAAGTGCCTGTACGCTTGCCGTGTGGATCAAATAAAGAAGCTGGACTGATATAAGTCCACTGTAGATTTTTAGATTGTTTCAATTTTAGCAATCCTTCGTACATATTGAAAGCTGTTGGATAGAAGGGTGCATTTTTAGGTACTTGGTCAATCATACGAGTCGTCTTTTCTGTATCCAAGAATAACGAAGAGGCACCCCCAACGACGATTAAGCGTGTATCGGTTCCTTCAAGTATCTCAATCAAATGGGACAAAGAAGTTTGATGCATTTCTTCTTTTCCTTTAGGAGCGTTGAAAGCATCAACGACAACATCAAAAGATGCAAGGTCAGTAGCTGTCAACTCAAATAAATCCTTTTGTATAAACGGAACATCTGATGGTAATTTTTCTGGATGACGCACGATTGCCGTCACATCTAACTCTCTGGACAATGCTTCGTCTAAAATAAATGAACCTGCATGACCAGTAGCGCCAATGATTGCGATTTTCATAAAAAACCTCCTTTTTTATTCCTGTCCATTGTAAGCAGTTACTGGATATTCTTCAAAGAATCCGTTTTTTGAAAAGCTTAGTGCGCATTCCTTTCATGGTTCGTGTTCATTAGGTATAGTTAAATTAAGAAAACAGGTTAATCAAATAGAAGATGAAGGAGATAAGAAATGAAAGAGTGGTTAGATCGTGCCTTTTTACCAATGATAACATCTGTTGTGAATCTTAGACCCTTAACTGCTTTGCGTAATGGAATGACTTATACGATCCCGATAATTATAGTTGGTTCGCTGTTTTTCTTATTTGCTCATTTTCCTGTAGATTACATCGCTCAGTGGATAGATAAAACAGGATTTTCTATGTATTTTACACAAGTATACCAGGCTACATTTGACGTGATAGCCTTTTGGATCGTTTTTGCTATTGCGTATGCTTATGCAAAAGAAGAAAACATTGATCGCTTGCCAGTCGGCATGACAGCCTTGTCTGCTTACCTACTACTTATTCAGCCACTTAATGTTCAGGGAGAGATAGATAATATCTGGACAGGCGGTGAAGGGACTAGGAGCAGTTGCAACCGGGCTCCTCATTGGATGGGGCTATGCACGTTTAGCAAGATTTGCGAAAGGGTGGAGGCAAAATGGGAAGATTCCTGAAAATGTTTGGCAGTCTTTTACTTCATTGATTCCAATACTTGCTATAGTCATTTTTACGCTTATAGGTTCAGCTGTTTTTCAACAGTTGTTCGGGATGACTGTTATTCAAGGAATATGGACGTACGTCCAGCTTCCGATCCAATCGTTGATAGACACGTTATTCGGTGTGTTTTTATTAGGTTTTTTTGTCCCGTTTTTATGGCTATTTGGTCTTCATGGATCTGCGATGGTCAATGGGTTGGTTAGTCCGATCTTACAAGCAAACTCATTAGCAAATGCAGAAATCTTAGCCTCTGGAAAAGAATTGACTGTGGCAAATGGCGGGCATATCGTTACTCAGCAATTTCTTGATCAATTCATGACTGTTACCGGAGCAGGTTTGACGTTAGGGGCTGTATTTTTTATGATGTTTTTTGCGAAATCGAGGAAATACCGAGAATTAGGAAAACTTTCTCTTTTACCAGCCTTTTTCAATATCAATGAATCGATTATTTTTTCCACACCGATTGTGATGAACCCGATGATGGCTGTTCCTTTTATTTTCGCGCCGATCCTCTCAGGATTGATTACCTATTCCGCTTTATATTTTGGATTTGTTCCTTTATTTACAGCGGTCCAAGTTCCTTGGACAACACCGCCGATCCTCTCGGGTTTTTTAGTAGGCGGAGTGCCTGCAGCGATTTTACAAGGTATCGTGCTGGCAATTAGTTTTTTTATTTATTTCCCATTTTTGAAAAAAATAGATTCTGCAAACTTCAAAAAGGAAAGACAGACAAAAAATGCTGGAACAGCAGAAAAGATCATCGACTAAAAAGACAAAAATACTCCTGTCGCTTTAGATTGGAAAAATCACCAATCTAGGATGACAGGAGTATTTCTAATCATGTTTATACCAGTCCTTTTTGGACAGCTAATTGAACAAGAACAACTAATGTGTTCATTCCTACGTGTGTGATCATTGATGTCCAGATCCGACCAGTAGCTTTGTACTCTAGGCTGAAGAAGAAACCTAAGAAAAAGTAAATCAGCAAATGACCATCATTATGAGCAAACGCAAACAGCAAAGAGCTGATCACTGCCCCGACCCAAAAATTTGAATACCGGCTGATGATCCCCAGTATGCTGCGGCGGAATACGAACTCTTCCATGATGGGTCCTGCAATAGTTGTCGCCAAAATAAAAGCAGGTGCTTCCATGATCATCTGGATGATATTTTGTGTATTCTCAGAAGGGGTTGCTTCGCCAAACAATACAGATTCCAGCATGACAGCGATGCTTTGCAGAAGCAATGCGACAAAGATCCCAACTAATCCATAAATAACGATCTTTGGAACAGAAGCTTTTTTTACTGCTGATTCGATCGCTAAAGGCTCACGTTGCTTAAAATAAAAAATAGCTAGGACAACCGCGCCCAATATATACATGACTGCAGTTGCTGTGATCAACTCAGACGTAGATTTTACAAGTCCTATCGAAGCGAGGATCAAGGGTGAGATAAAAATTAAACCATAGCAAAAAATGCTGAGGAAACTATATTTTTTTAAAGACATGTAATTCCTCCTTTTAAGGGATAACAAGCATGCAAGGCAAGCTTTTATCGATTGATTTCAATTATATCATAATTTCAATAAGCAACTGTCAGAATAAAATTTCTTTTCTTTGATTTAAAAGCTTGCAAAAAAGAGGGAGAATGAGTATTATTAAAAATGTAGGTTAGCACTCGAAGGTTAAGAGTGCTAACGAATTAAAAAAAGAGTTATCGGAGGGATTTATCGTGTTAAAACCATTAGGTGATCGCGTCATTATCGAAGTCGCAAAAGAAGAAGAAAAAACTGTCGGAGGAATCGTTTTAGCTTCTGCAGCTAAAGAGAAACCCCAAACTGGGACAGTTGTTGCAGTCGGTGAGGGCCGTTTGTTGGAAAACGGTGAAAAAGTTCCTGCCGCTGTGAAAGCAGGCGACCAAGTTATGTTCGAAAAATACGCCGGTACAGAAGTAAAATACGAAGGAAAAGAATATCTGATCGTCGCAGGAAAAGATATCATGGCGATTGTTGAGTAAATTTTGAAGATAGAAAAAATAATCAAAAATAATCGATGAGGTGAATCAATCATGGCAAAAGAATTGAAATTTGCAGAAGACGCACGCGCAGCTATGTTACGCGGGGTAGATAAATTAGCAGATACAGTGAAAGTAACATTAGGACCTAAAGGCCGAAATGTCGTACTAGAAAAATCTTATGGCTCTCCATTGATCACAAATGATGGTGTGACGATCGCAAAAGAAATCGAGTTAGAAGATCATTTTGAAAACATGGGTGCAAAACTTGTATCAGAAGTAGCATCAAAAACAAATGATATTGCCGGTGACGGAACAACGACAGCAACTGTTTTGACACAAGCAATCGTTCGCGAAGGTTTAAAAAACGTAACTGCAGGTGCTAATCCTCTAGGCATTCGCCGCGGGATCGAATTGGCAACAAAAGCCGCAGTGGAAGAGTTGCATAATATCTCAACTGTTGTCGATTCAAAAGAAGCCATTGCACAAGTAGCAGCTGTTTCTTCAGGTTCTGATAAAGTTGGACATTTGATTGCTGATGCAATGGAAAAAGTTGGAAACGACGGTGTCATCACAATTGAAGAATCAAAAGGAATCGAAACAGAACTAGATGTTGTAGAAGGTATGCAATTTGATCGTGGTTACTTATCACAATATATGGTAACAGATAACGACAAAATGGAAGCTGTTCTAGAAAACCCATATATCTTGATTACAGACAAAAAAATCTCTAACATCCAAGACATTCTGCCATTGTTAGAACAAATCTTGCAACAATCACGTCCATTATTGATCATTGCTGACGATGTAGATGGCGAAGCATTACCAACGCTTGTTTTGAACAAGATCCGCGGAACATTCAATGTAGTAGCTGTAAAAGCTCCTGGCTTCGGTGATCGTCGTAAAGCAATGCTTGAAGATATCGCTATTTTGACAGGTGGTACAGTAATTACTGACGATCTAGGTCTAGAATTAAAAGATGCAACAATCGAAAACTTAGGAAATGCGTCTAAAGTCGTTGTAGATAAAGACAATACAACGATCGTAGAAGGTTCAGGAGAAAAAGAAGCCATCGAAGCGCGTGTGCAATTAATCAAAAACCAAATTGCTGAAACAACTTCTGATTTTGACCGCGAAAAATTACAAGAACGCTTAGCTAAATTAGCAGGCGGTGTAGCTGTTGTTAAAGTCGGTGCAGCTACTGAAACAGAATTGAAAGAATTGAAATTACGCATTGAAGATGCATTGAATGCTACACGTGCCGCAGTAGAAGAAGGAATGGTCTCAGGTGGTGGTACAGCTCTAGTGAACGTTATCAGCAAAGTTTCTGCTGTAGAAGCAGAAGGAGACGTGGCAACAGGTATCAAGATTGTTGTTCGTGCCTTAGAAGAACCAATTCGTCAAATCGCTGAAAACGCTGGTTATGAAGGATCAGTGATTGTTGATAAATTGAAGAACGTAGAACTAGGTACTGGTTTCAACGCTGCTACTGGAGAATGGGTAAACATGGTTGAAGCAGGTATCGTAGACCCAACTAAAGTAACACGTTCTGCCTTGCAAAATGCCGCTTCCGTTTCTGCCTTGTTATTAACAACAGAAGCAGTCGTTGCAGATAAACCAGAACCAGCAGCACCAGCAGCTCCTGCAATGGATCCATCAATGATGGGCGGTATGATGTAAGAAAAGCACCTTGCTTATCTAGCGTAGCCCATTATTTGAGAAAGATAGATAAAAAAGTAGAAAAGGAAGCGAAATACTTCCTTTTCTACTTTTTTTGTATACTTATTCATAATAAACGTTATTTAAAGGGTATCATTTGCTTTTGCGAGTAGTTGGAAACTATACTATTTATAAAGGATTATGCATATTTTTTGAATTTGCATAGTTATTTATTTTATCTGATAAAAACAGATAGCCAGATAGGAATAACTATGCTATATTTATAATATCATTATAATGTATGCGTATTCAAAACGGAGCTTCGGTAACAATAAAAACAGGAGGAGAAAAAATGAATGGATTAATGAGTTGGATGGAGAAGTATATTTTGCCAGTTGCAACGAAAATCGGGTCGGAGAAACACTTGGTTGCATTGAGGGATGCTTTTATTGGTACAATGCCAGCTACGATGGCAGGAGCAATTGCTGTTTTACTGAACGCATTTATGCGGGATTTTCCGAATACGTATCTAGGTGAAGGGAATGCAATCACGACATTTTTTACCCCAGTCATTGGCGTAAATGGATTGATCTGGAATGGTACTTTAGCTATTATGGCAGTGGTCTTTGCCTTATCACTAGGAGCGAATCTAGCGAAAGCCTATGAGGTCGATCCTGTCTCAGGAAGTATTGTTTCTCTGGTTGCTTTTATTATTGGCTTACCCGATGCAGCAACAGCGGTGTTGACATTGCCCGAGAAGCTTTCGCAAGACGCAGCAGATTTGATTACTTCTGCAGGTGGTGTGATTGCTGGAACGCCAGACGGAGGACAAACGTTATCAGTAGGCGCATGGGGCTATTTTAATTTTGGTAAATATATGGGTGGGTCTGGTTTGTTCACTGCTATGATCTTTGGATTTATTTCTGTCATTATTTTTGCGATTCTGATCAAGAAAAAGATCATCATACGGATGCCGGATTCTGTGCCACCTGCTGTAGCAAGAGCTTTTGCGGCAATTATTCCTGCATTAGTTTCTTTATACGTCGTTGGAGTGATTAATTATATCTTTAGACAAACAGCTGGCGAGCCGCTGATTGACTGGATTTCTGAAGCCATCCAATCTCCTTTGATGAACTTGTCACAAGGTTACGGAGCGGTCTTTATCATTGTTCTTCTTGTGCATGTTCTTTGGTTTTTTGGTCTTCACGGCACAAATATCATGTCACCTGTTTTGCAGACCTTATATGGTACCGCGATGGTCGAAAACACGAATGCCTTTCAAAATAATGAACCCATTCCTTTCAAATGGGTGGCAGGTTCTTTTGAAGCTTTTGTCTGGCCGGGGGGAGCTGGAGTCACGCTGGTGTTGATCGTTATGATTTTATTTTTATCTAAACGGGCAGATTATAAAACGGTAGGAAAGTTGGGGCTTGCACCAGGAATCTTCAATATCAATGAACCAGTGATGTTTGGTCTTCCTGTTGTGTTGAATCCGCTGTTGATGATTCCGTTCATCTTGGCACCTCTTGCGACTGCAACGATCGCCTATTTTGCCACGATGGCTGGGCTTGTTCGTCCGGTTGTAGTAAATGTGATCTGGGTCATGCCAACGATCATCAGTGGATTTTTAGCTACTGCGGGAGATTGGCGAGCCATCGTTTTAACAACCATTAATTTAATAGTAGCTGCTTTGATCTGGGCGCCATTTATTTTAGCAGCAAACCGCTTAGATCCAAATTTAGGTGAACCAGAGGAATAGAACTTTTCTATTGCAAAACAAACTCCTTGATATGAGACGCGTTTCATACACTATACTCAAAGTATCAAAAGGAGGGCTTGCAATGAATACCTATGTAGAGATAACAGATGGCACAACGAACAATTATTTTTATGCGTTTGTCGAGTTTAAGGGTTCCATATTAACGTTGTACAGTTTTCAAGGGCTGAATAAGAATATAGTAAAAGAAATACCGATGAATGAAATCGAAACGTTGACAAAAGATATATATTGGGGTGGCCAGCGGATCAGTTTTTCTCATGATGGAAAAATGTATCAGTTTTTTGAATGCGGTCCAGCTGTGGTAGACTATTTACAAGAAAATCTTTTTGTATAGGTGGCGAAGCAGCAGTGGCAAATATTCGAGATATCGCAAAGCTCACAGGTTATTCAGTTTCTACTATTTCACGTGTGATCAATGGACATCCATATGTAGATGAGGAAAAAAGGAAAGAAATACTTGCGGTCATGAAAGAAGTCGATTATATCCCTAATGCAAAAGCCAGACAGTTGAGTTATGGAAAAACGAAAAGTATCGGAGTAATATTGCCTTATACCAACCATCCGTACTTTGATCAGCTGATCAGTGGGATCATTGAAGAGGCGTTTGACTATGATTACAAAGTGACGCTTTTACCGACGGGTTATCAGAAAGAAAAAGAGCGAAGCTATCTTGAAGAATTTGCAGCTAAAGCGTTCGATGGTTTGATCATCACATCTCGTGCCAATACACTAGAAGATTTGCTGGATTATCAAAAATATGGTCCTCTAGTTTTTTGTGAAGAAATCAAGGAAAAACAGGCAAGTTGCGTCTTTATTGATCGAGAACAATCGATTACAGAAGGTCTTTCTTATTTGAAGCAGCAAGGGGTAAAACGATTGGGCATCACATTGGGGCGAAGTGGCAGGCTGAGTTATAATTCAAAGATCACTTTGCAACTATGTCGTCGACTTTTTCCATTTTTTGATGAGTCACTTGTTTTTTGGGATTGCATAGATGCAGAGAAAGGAAAACAAGCAGGTATCTTTTTTAAAGATCATAGAGTTGATGGGGTCTTTACAAATTCGGATATGGTCGCAGCAGGCATCTTGCAAAGCTATCTGCAAGATAAGACACCAGTGGTGATTGGACGCGATAATTTGCTGATCAGCGAGCTTCTTGGCTTTCCAACGATCGATCACCATCTGGAAGCTTGCGGAGAAATGGCTTTTCAATTGTTTCTTACAGAAAAAAAGGATAAAGTGAAAATACCTTATACGTTTATTCAGCGCTGAATTTTGGCAAAACACTTGTAAAAAATGAATCAGACACCAAATGTTAGTATAAAAAATCTAACTTTGGTGTCTGATGTTTTGTTGTTCGGTCGTTTTTGTCGGATCATGTAAACTATTATGCCTTTTTTTGGATGATTTCATTTAATGCTTTCGCTGCACCTTGACCACTTCGTTCGTCATAATATGCAGTGAATCGTTCATCGGCTTCGTACATCATCCCTAATCCTTTATGCGCTTCTGGCTGATATTCAGACCAGCTGTAAGATAACCACTTCTTATGAGCTTGAAAGATGCGATCTGCTAAGTTTTCATCTGCAGAGGCTTGTAAATAAAGAGTGAGATCAGCTAACATCTGCTTTTCAACAGTTTGCATTTCTTCATACGTTTCTTTATCCATATTCATCCATTTTTCGTTGGATGCTGTAACCTTTTCTTCCCCGTATTTTTGTCGAATCTCTTGTCCATAAGTTTCTTCATTTTCTTTCAATTTTTGTTGTTTGAACCCTTCAAATTTTTCTTTATCACTCATTTTTCTTCCTCCTTCGTACCTATCAAGTGTTTGTTGGACAGTTGCCAAGAGGATGTCGATTTGTGCCCGTTTTTCTAGAAGCATCTGCTGATGTTCGATTAAAGCTTTCTGGTGGTCAAAATGCGGATTATCTAAGATTTCTTGAATATCCTCCAACTTGAATGCCAACGTTCGATAAAATAAGATATGTTGCAGACGATCGACTTCTTTTTTGCCATAAATCCGATAGCCTGAGGAATTGATCCTAGCTGGCTTTAGCAGTCCAATCTCATCATAAAAGCGCAAGGTTCTCGGACTGACTCCCGATATCTCTGACATTTTCTTTATCGTGTATTCCATTATTTTTCCTCCTGACAAATGTAAGCATAATCCTTTACGTAACGAGAAGGTCAAGAAAAAAGTGTATTTTTTTCTCATGAAATTATGTTATACTATTAAGTGATAAAAGGTAAATCCTTTTGTTTTTAAGGTTCAATTGTAACCGATTCCTTCATGTTGGGAACAACGGGGAATATATATGGGATTGAATCTAAATCGACTATATAGAAAAGAGGAATGAGATGAAGCTAATCGAAACACCTGTGAATAGTAATTTAAATATTAAGACATTTTATCCTAAAGTAGTAGAATTCTTTTTTGGGAATACGGCCATTAATTATTACAAATTATTTTCGTTAGATCGGACACAGTTGCTGCTAGTGGACACATATGACAAAAAGCAAGTTGTGATGATCAATACGAAGAAAAAAATCACAAGGCAAGAAATCGACTATGCGATTCATCACGTTTTAAAAATGACACGGGAAGATGTCAAAGTCCATATAGGAGTGAAACAGGAGCTGGAACGTGCCGGAATACAATTCAAACGTCCAAATAAAGATATTGTAGTTGTCGAACAAAAAAATACGATGGCTTGATGTCCTAACGACTAAACATTATGCTAAACCGCTCCATATTTATGATGTATACAGCAAAAAGAGGTTGTGAAAAAGCTGTTCTGCATCACGTAATAAGAACAGCCAAACAAAAATAGTTCGTCATATTTTTTGTTTGGTTGGGCTTATTACCGCAGATGCAA
>NZ_KV817736.1:0-7688 GCF_001814765.1 Enterococcus sp. HMSC061C05 | reverse complement strand
AGGAGAACACCGTTTATTCGGAAAAAGGGACTGTGACAGACTTTTGTCGCAGCCCTTTTTTGCGATTCAATTATACGAACAGTTGTGGTTTAATTGACGGCAGCTTTTTTCTTTCAGGTCTTTTTAAAAGCAAGTGAAACTTCTTATTTTCATGAGCTTTTTTCAATTCAAGGTACAACTTGACATAATCTGTCTTTCCTTCCAAAAAATTCACTACATAATAACTTGTATCCGTTTCTTTGGGCATAAGATGTACAGAAGAGACGATCAGAAAATCAATGGGTTGTATTTCTTCATAGGATAATTCCTTCAGTTCGATAAAGGACAAGTCTTTTAAAAAATTCTTGATATCTTGGGTAAAAAAATAATTTGTTTCCATCACTAAAGAAACTTGTAACTTAGTTGAATTTTCATTGTCCTCGCAACATTGCAAAGTCAGCCATGCAAATATTTCAGCTAAATCGTTACAGCAAATAGAAAGCCATTGATAATTATGTCGCCGCCCCATCTTATTCAAGAAAAAGGTAAAATGCTCTTTTAAATAGTAATAACTTGAAGACTTCTTTTTATGAAAGTAATTCATTAGAAAGAAGAGTGTCGGTACACGCTTTGGAAAAAGATAATAACAAAAAAGAATATTAAATAAATGGAGGTGAACAATTTGATTGTGTTGAAAAACACGGTCATCAGGAAAAATCTCAGTTTGCCAATAATTGTCAAGTTCTTTCAATAAGGAAGAAAGCAACTGTCCTTTTTTGTCGAATATGTCTAAAGCTTCATTAAGAGTAGGCTTCTCATATTGAAAGGTCGGTGCATAAAACACCATAAATTGTGCAAAACGAAATTCACTATCTTGATGAGAGGCGGGAATAGAAAAATGTTCACCAAAAAGGCATTTTATTCGATGATCATTACTAAAAACTGCTTCGCTATAGCGAGGGTCATCCTCTACATAGTGACCTTGTGCAATCCGCTGAGTGGTAATCCCAGCAAAAAGACAAACTTCTTTTTTTCCTACGAAACTCCAATTTAAAGATGTATGCTTAGTAAGTTCAGCCAATTTTTTTAATAACTCAGATTTTGAGACGTAAAAAGCATAATCTTCATTTCCGCGAGAAGCTGCCCAAAGAATATTGAATAATATCAAGCGAATCAAGCGTTCGTCTCCTTTGAAAGATAATTGGCTGCGATTAAAAATGACATCGAATTCCTGTACATAATCGGCTAATAACTGCAGATGCCGCATAGCAGAAGCACGACTAATGAAATTTTCTTGGCAGAATTCCATCAGATTTTTCTCTGGATAGAAAAGAGAAGATTTGATCGCGCGATAAGGGAGGCTCTGCTGGATAAGATAGGAATAATAATAATCATAGTTTAAATCAATTGGCAGATTCTGATTGATCTTGTTTTTTGACAATAATTTGAATTCAGAAAAGCAAAAGTCATCAAATTCATTCTCCATTTCATTCAATATATTTTTTACGACACTAGAAGATAAATCAAGTTTTTTACTGATTTCTTTGATAGTTAATTCATGTTGCTCCTCCAATAGATGAAAAATTGCTAACTTGCGGCGTTCTTTCTGGGTAAACACAATATTGAAAAACATAGGACCTCCTTTTTGATTGCTTATTTCTTTAAATAATTAAAAATACAAATATTTTATAAACTATTATTCAATTCCAGATCATTTCTAGATACCTCTTCATTTTTCTTTATATCCACTTAAATTATATTTTTCTCATTTTTTTTGTTTTATTCCCATTTTATTGTCTCAAATTTGATCGATAAATACAATTTATTTGAGAAAACACTTCCATTATTTATGGGCTAATGTTTTTTATTAAGCTGATTGCTACCTTTTATTATGGATTTAATGGCTGTTTACGGCATTTTTTTGTTATTATATTTTTCAGCACCTTTTTTCTAATCTATTTGCAATCTTATTTTAATTAAGTTAAATTTTAGTTATCGGATAAAAGATGAGAACGACTATATCGGAGCTTTTTGAAAAAATCTCACTAATATTCAAGAAGGGGAAGAGAGGAAATGAAAAAAACGAAAACTGTCTCACATTATGGCAGTGTAGTTTTTATGGTTGCTGTCCTATTTTTATCGCAACTTACGGGACTGTCGCAAATCGCTTTTGCCAAGACTGAGTCTGAAAAAGTAGTAGCTGATGAACATGCGAATATTGTGATCGATTACGAAATGGATGAGGAACTGAAGCAGATACAATGGAGTATGACATATGAGAAGCATGCAAAAGATGAAGCTGAATATCAAATGCAATTTAAGCTGGAAATAGTTGAACACGAAGGATTATTACTGAGAGAAAGCATTCAGGAAATCGAACGAACCTTTGGAAAAGTAGGACCAGTTGATGAGGAATGGTACTACGCAGGTGATTTTTCTTCAGAGAATGAGAGAATTGAAATCGTTTTTAAAACCCTCATAGTAGAAGAATACAATCAATACCATCTAAAAATTACGCCAAGACTAATGAAACAAACAGGAGATGAATTAGAAGAGATATTCATCGGTGACCAGACAGAGTACGTAGTCGCAGTCGATTTATCGGAAAATACTGCCGTACCTGAAATAAATGGGGAGCCTACTGAGATTTCTGATAAGCCAGAAGCATCAAGAGAAGAACCAGTGGAAGAAGCTCAAACAGAAGCGGAAGAAGTTGAAAACTATGCCGCTCCCAGTATATTAGATCCCAATTTGAATGGTGCTTTTGCAGATGCTATTCCTTTAAATCACTTGTTTGCAAGACCAAGTCATATTTTCACACTTGCACCTAATGTCGCAACATTAGATCAAGACTACCGATTAAGTTATATGACGCCTTCAAATTTGAGTTCATTGCTATATAACAGAGGGCATATGGTTTCAACAAGTTCTAATAGGATTGATTTTACGAACATGTCTACGGATATCGGATTTACAAGTTATCTCTATTTTGATGAAGATACAGAGGGAATCACGTTCTTTCTTCATGATGGGAATCCTACTAATTTGTTTTTCAGCAGACGGGGTATCTACAATATGTATGATCCTACAGCAGGGCATTCACCTAAGTCATTAGGAGCGTATTATCACCCAGACCTTTTGACAGGTATAGCTCCTATTGATAAGTATATAGCGAATGGAATGATTCTTGAATTCGATAATAAAATTTCTACTGGCCCTCTTCTAAATATCAATGCATTAGGAGATCGAGAATTCTCTGGTGCCCATATTGCAGCAGCGCCTTCAGGTAATCCGACTACTAAATCTTTTAAAAAAGACTTTGGCATAAACAGTGAATTTTCGACTAACAGCTGGTGGAAATTGGATATCAACATTACCCCAGCAGGGATGCTTACCTTTACAATGGAGGATCTGCGCCAAACAGGAGGATATGGCATAACAGAAGGCACCATCAATATCAATGACTATTTTACCAATCTTCCATCGAAGAAACTATACTGGGGATTCACTGCGACTGCTGAATTTTCTCTTCTTAGTCCTCGTGCAGATGCAGCAATCTTTTTAACCAATCCACGATTTGAGGTCCAAGGGGAATTGGTGCATGAAATTACAACGCAAGAGCAAGGCGTGACGGTGAATGTGAATGGCAAAAAAATCCCTATCAATACAGAATTGGAACACGCAGTTACATTTTACAACGAAGAAGGCGATGGTAGTATCTTCCTTAATCCTAGTGAAGATAATGGCATCACTATCTTGACTTCTGATGAAGAAGAAAGCAAATCCAATCCTTTTGAGTTTACTGAATTAATCTTATCAGAAGATGGCTATCAACCATATTTTACGTATCAAGAACTAGATAGTAACGGTGAAAATGCTACAAGAATAGATGTAAATGCTTTTTATGATTCATCCACCCAGCGCTTTTATCCAGAGGAAGCTATCGAGATTCCTATAGGAACAGAAGTGACGTTGCATTACAAAACAAAAGTAAAATCAGAGTTTCAAGGGCTTGAATATCATAACGTCTATGAGCGGGTAGAGTTTATTGGGAGAACAGGCACTACAACCGGTGAGTATTATCATGCTCAAGTCGAACATGCAGTTGAATACGAGATTCAGCGTGAACCTAACCACCCACCAGAAATTGACAACTTACGAACGACAAATGCAGTGTTTGGCGAAAAAGATACATTTATTGATTTTCAAGATCCGTTCCACTTTACATTTGATTATCTTGATCCAGACTTAGATCGTTTGTATTACAGTGTATGGATCAATGATGAGTTATTGATTGAAAATCAGATAATCACAGATGCAGAAGAAGAATTCAAAATGCATCAATCAAGAGGGTTCAAAATCGATCTAAAAGATTCAGATGGTGTTTTCAAACTAGGAGAAAATACAATCAAGCTCACCCTTACTGATAATCGGCCTATCAATGATGAGATCACTTATCTAGAGCTAAATGGAACCTTCACTGTTGAAGGATTTATCGGATTTGAATTCGTGACAGAAGAATACAGCTGGAAGTATGCTCGATCACAATTGCCAATGAACAGAAAAGCACAAGCTCGTGAAGAAGGGATGCGTGTTGTTACTAGAAACACGTTGAATACATCGGATTCATATAGAGTGACCGTATCCGCTGAAGAACTAAATCATCTGGATATGCAACATGCGATTAGTGAAGAGTATCTTGTGTTCAAAAATGAATGGGGTGAAATCGCACTTTCTGCTTTAACGCTTGAGATTGACAAAAAGTATGAATTTTCGGAGGAAGAAGGGCTATTGCTGCGGCTAAACAATCAAGATGAGTTAGGTGTATATTCTGGAACGATCACGTGGAAAATTGAAGATGTGTTATAGCAAGAAGCTAGCTTTGAAAGGGGGGATCGTATGGCTGGCTAGATACTAGAAAAAAAGTGGAAAGGAGAAAACAATGAAATCAAAAACCCGATACTGGATGATTTCTGTTCTTCTTCTACTCCTGTTCTCGTTATCGATGCCAGTGGTGAATGCTGCTACCCAAGCTGGTGAAACGCATGCAGTCATAGAAATCAATGAACGGGAGATAGGAAAGCAGACTGAAAAGGGAGAAGAAAAACAGAAAAGCAGTTTTCCAGAGGCAAATGAAGCAAAGGCAGGATTGATTTCATTTGTTGGAACGCTGTTGATTATCGGCGTTATTTTAGTCTATCGTCATCAAATACGTGGAGGCGAAAAACATGAAAATTAGATTTTCGCTAGCGTTATGGAGTGCATTATTCATAGGAATGTTTAGCTGTTCTTCTGCTGTTCACGGACAGACCGAGGGCACGACTTCTCTGAAAATCGTTCCTTTGAATGAAGAATTTCCACGGATGCTATACATTGATGATTTACTGTTCGTATCGCGCTATACAGATGAACACAATCAAATCCATCGAGAGAGCAACGATTTATCGATTACCTTTCTTGATTCTCGAAAAGAGAGCACAAAATGGCAACTACAACTGAAAACAGAAGACTTCCGTTGTAAAAAAGATGGCCATCTTTTGACTGCCGATTATCAATTAGGCAGAGGAATGTTCAGCGGAAAGAACGAAGAAGCAGTCGAAGGATTGGAAGCTTTCGAATATGATCACCAAGATGCAGGAAAAGAGTATCGTACGATCATCCAGTCAACAGGAAACAAAGAACGTGGAATCGTTACATATACGATTCCTGGCGAGCAGTCAACACTCTCTTTTCCTGAGGGGACATCTAGTGGTCATTACTACTCGAAACATTATTGGCGATTTGTGAATGCAGAATTTTGATGAGAAAAAAAGGAGGACAAAAAATGAAAAAATTAGCAGGGGTTTTAAGTACAAGTGCAATGTTATTTACATGTTTTGCACCAACAGTCATGGCAGCAGAATTTGGTGAACCAATGGATGGAACGACTAGAGTGGAGATCACTGACTTTTTAGTAGTGGATGATCTTCCAACTTACCCAGGAATTTTTACACTCGATGATGTTCCTGATATCGATTTTGGTGAACATACGGTCGAACAGATCAGTACGAATGCTACTGTTGAAGGTTCTTTCGTTGGAGAATTAAGAGCTTCCGACTTTCGTCCGCTAGAAGCCAGCAAAACAGAAGCTTTAGAATTGATCAGCGAATACACTGGTGTTGAAGATACAACAGAGCTGGCAGCAGCTTGGGAGAATGCTGTAGTTGCGGGAGACTGGGTATTGACAGTCAGTGCAACAAACTTAACAGATGATATTGCTTCTGCTCTTACGATCAATGGAGAAAATGTATTAGAATCTGCAACAACTCTTCCGATATCTTATGTTTCCGGTACTTTTGATTATATAAACGAACTCACATCAGAAGCGCCAACACTAACAGTCAAAGCGAATACACCGGTTGGAGAGTATACTGGGACAGTTACTTACACAGCAGTTGATTCGATCTAACAGCAGTATTTCAAGTAAAATAATTTGTTTTACTTGTAAACAACCGCAAAAGGATGGAGCGGATAAGCTAACTCCATCCTTTTTACATAAAATGGAGGGATGAAAAGTGAGACGACATTTAGTATTGGTTTTGATAACTTTGTTAATACAGCTAATTTTTCCTGGAATCGTCGTTTTTGCTGATGAAAATCATGGAGCAGACTATAGCGTCCATCCTATTTTACCGGACAATCAGCGAGAAGGACGTTCATTCTTTGATTTACGAGTAGAACCTGGAACAAAACAGACACTACAGATCCAGATCAATAATTTTTCTGATCAGGAGCAAACGTATTTTATCAATGTCAATACAGCTCAGACAAACGGAAACATAGTGATTGACTACGGACAAAATGAATTACCAGAGGAGTCAATCGTTCAGCAACCCATCTGCGCATTGGTCGATTATCCAAAAGAAGCAGTGATTCCAGGGAATAAAGCAGGAGTCGTTACTTTAGAAGTACAAGCACCTGATACTTCCTTTGATGGAATCTTATTAGGCGGGATCCAAGTGAAAAAAGATTTTTCAGCTGAAAAAGAAGAAAGTAATCAGCCTTTTTTTAGCGAATACGCTTATGTGGTTGGGTTGATGATGAGCGCAAATGACAAGGAAGTTGTGCCGGATCTGAAGTTGAATGAGGTACGTTCCGAAGTGATCACCAACAATGCTGGTGTGGTTGCTGTGCTAGAAAATCCTCAACCAATCAATATCAAGGGAGTGACCGTTGAAGCAACTGTTCATTCAAAAGGACAGGAAGAACCGATAATGACACGAAAAATCGAAAATGGTGGTATTGCTCCTGAATCAGTTTTTGCTATGCCTATTTATCATGGGGAAGCTGGAAATACGAAACCTTTAGAATCGGGGGATTATCAACTTTTAGTCGAAGCACAAGATGAGACAGGGCAAAAGTGGTTGCTGACAAAAGACTTTACGATTACGAAAGAACAAGCAAACTCAGTCAATCATGAGGTTTTTACTGTAGAAAATAATACAAATTCTTTGTTGTATATCATTATCGGGGCCCTAGCAGCAGTTCTTTTAGTCGGTGGTTTCTATGTATATCGCAGAGGAAAGAAATTCCGCAGAAGGTGATTCATATCGAACATTAAGTGAAATCTGGTTTATAAGAAGTAGTAAAGATAAGAGTAGGTGCTGTGACAAAAGTCTTGTTGCAGCCCTTTTTTCCGGATAAACGGTGCTCAAAAGCTTGCATCTGCG
>NZ_KV817735.1:0-1695 GCF_001814765.1 Enterococcus sp. HMSC061C05 | reverse complement strand
TTGAGAGTAAACCTCTCAAAACTGAACAAAGTAAAAACAAATTGTGTAGTCTCCGTAATATTCCTTAGAAAGGAGGTGATCCAGCCGCACCTTCCGATACGGCTACCTTGTTACGACTTCACCCCAATCATCTATCCCACCTTAGGCGGCTGGCTCCAAAAAGGTTACCTCACCGACTTCGGGTGTTACAAACTCTCGTGGTGTGACGGGCGGTGTGTACAAGGCCCGGGAACGTATTCACCGCGGCGTGCTGATCCGCGATTACTAGCGATTCCGGCTTCATGCAGGCGAGTTGCAGCCTGCAATCCGAACTGAGAGAAGCTTTAAGAGATTAGCTTAGCCTCGCGACTTCGCAACTCGTTGTACTTCCCATTGTAGCACGTGTGTAGCCCAGGTCATAAGGGGCATGATGATTTGACGTCATCCCCACCTTCCTCCGGTTTGTCACCGGCAGTCTTGCTAGAGTGCCCAACTGAATGATGGCAACTAACAATAAGGGTTGCGCTCGTTGCGGGACTTAACCCAACATCTCACGACACGAGCTGACGACAACCATGCACCACCTGTCACTTTGCCCCCGAAGGGGAAGCTCTATCTCTAGAGTGGTCAAAGGATGTCAAGACCTGGTAAGGTTCTTCGCGTTGCTTCGAATTAAACCACATGCTCCACCGCTTGTGCGGGCCCCCGTCAATTCCTTTGAGTTTCAACCTTGCGGTCGTACTCCCCAGGCGGAGTGCTTAATGCGTTAGCTGCAGCACTGAAGGGCGGAAACCCTCCAACACTTAGCACTCATCGTTTACGGCGTGGACTACCAGGGTATCTAATCCTGTTTGCTCCCCACGCTTTCGAGCCTCAGCGTCAGTTACAGACCAGAGAGCCGCCTTCGCCACTGGTGTTCCTCCATATATCTACGCATTTCACCGCTACACATGGAATTCCACTCTCCTCTTCTGCACTCAAGTCTCCCAGTTTCCAATGACCCTCCCCGGTTGAGCCGGGGGCTTTCACATCAGACTTAAGAAACCGCCTGCGCTCGCTTTACGCCCAATAAATCCGGACAACGCTTGCCACCTACGTATTACCGCGGCTGCTGGCACGTAGTTAGCCGTGGCTTTCTGGTTAGATACCGTCAAGGGATGAACAGTTACTCTCATCCTTGTTCTTCTCTAACAACAGAGTTTTACGATCCGAAAACCTTCTTCACTCACGCGGCGTTGCTCGGTCAGACTTTCGTCCATTGCCGAAGATTCCCTACTGCTGCCTCCCGTAGGAGTTTGGGCCGTGTCTCAGTCCCAATGTGGCCGATCACCCTCTCAGGTCGGCTATGCATCGTGGCCTTGGTGAGCCGTTACCTCACCAACTAGCTAATGCACCGCGGGTCCATCCATCAGCGACACCCGAAAGCGCCTTTCAAATCAAAACCATGCGGTTTCGATTGTTATACGGTATTAGCACCTGTTTCCAAGTGTTATCCCCTTCTGATGGGCAGGTTACCCACGTGTTACTCACCCGTTCGCCACTCCTCTTTTTCCGGTGGAGCAAGCTCCGGTGGAAAAAGAAGCGTACGACTTGCATGTATTAGGCACGCCGCCAGCGTTCGTCCTGAGCCAGGATCAAACTCTCATAAAAAGTTCGAACAATCTTGCGATTGTTAAGCTCAATTTGTTTGCTAGCATATTGCTTGCTTGTTAAAAA
>NZ_KV817734.1:0-14497 GCF_001814765.1 Enterococcus sp. HMSC061C05 | reverse complement strand
TCCTTAAACGGTGTTCAAAAGCTTGCATCTACGACACTAAGCCCAATCAGATGAAAAATATGAAAAGCTATTTTTCTCTGCTTGTTCTTACTGCTTGATGCAGAATAGCTTTTTCACAACCTCTTTATTACTGTAGCTGATTTTCTAAAAACTTACTAACATTCGGCTTTTTTTACTAAATGCCGCTGTTACTTGTTTGCCGAAACGACCCTTTACTGCTTTTTCCAATCCAGTCGTTGCAGAGGATACCGCTTTTTTTGCCGTGCTTGCTTCCACCTCTGCGACTTGTTTCACCTTTTTGCATTTCGTGACTTTGTCTTGAGTCATCGCAATCCCTAAAGCTCTTGCTGAGATTTTTTGTATCTCTTTCTGGTAGTCTTCCCAAATTTTTTCCTCTAGAACGATCACTTATTGTCTCCTTTCCTGTTACTTTTTGTTTAATCGTTGCAGATCAGCACGATAACGGCGTTCGACTTCATCTTGCTGATCATAGATTTTTTTTCGTTTCTGCATCAATTCATGAGAGAACCTCTCTTCTAAACGTCTGAGTTCTTTTTGTGCAAAATACAAAGAATCCTTCGGGCATTCAAAGGAACGCACCGAAAAACGTATATTGGAATAAGTCGTTTCTGCCAGCTGCTGCATGTTCTTTTGCATCTGTCTGAGCTGATCTTCCTGATCTTCTAGCTGCAGTCGTTCTTTTCGGTATGTTTCATGAATCTGGTTTTCTTTTTCCATCTCACTACTCCTTGTTTTAAAATAATTGTCGTGCCAAGTCCCGATCACGTTGGACCAGCTCATTGATTTTCGCTTCGATCTCTTTTGCCAAGGTAGAGAATTCTGCTGAAAGCTGCTTGATTTTGAAGATTTTTTCCCGGAATTCCTGCGTAGGTTCATCAACGATCGTCTGCTTTGTACAACCGACTTCTCGCAGAGCATCGAGCATTTCGTTCTGAGACAAAAGCGGTGTCTGTCTGCGGACCATCGCAAGACCATCTGCCCACAGCTGTTCCAAATCACGAATTCCACGCTGGTAAATGACTAGCACTTGTTCCATCGCTTGATTGAAGACGGAAGCCGCATGTTTCACGATCATCAGCGCCTGCTGGTCGTCTAAATAGATCTGTTCATTGGTCGACAGACCGCCGCTGCTCGCTGTGAATCTTTTCCGCCAAGTCACTAGCTTGGAGAAAGCACTGATTTGTAGCTGGAGCCACTTGTTTTCTTCTTTCAGTTGACTGATCCGATCTTTCTCCCATTGATTTTTTTCGCCATATGTCTCCATTTGACGGATCATAGCTTTGTTTTTGATGATTTGCTGGGCGAGTAAGGTCTGTTCGAGGGCGACCCCACCATGTTGGTCGGAATAGATGACGATATCGCCATATTTATCAATGTAATTCCCGTTTTTGTCGAGATTGAACTGATTTAGATCGTGTCCATAGTTTTTCCAGCCGGCGTTGTCGATTCCGAAACTGTGAAATGGCAGTTGGCCTTTCCCGCCAGTCAGCCAGCCACTAGTCACGATGTCTGAAGTGTCATACAGATTGATGATCTGCCCTTCATAATTCTTGAGCTGTTTCTCACTCAGGCCTGGGCCTGCCGCTGCATATGTAAATCCGTGATAACCTTTTAAAACAGCGACATAGATTGCCTGTGCTCCACCTAAGGAATGACCGGTCGTGGAAATGGTGTAGCCGTCTTTGACAGAATAGGTCTTTTCGATTGCATCGGCATACGCTAAAGCAGACTGGAAGGCGCCGTTGTCGTGTTTGTCCTCGAAGCCGACTTCTCGGATGTTCGTTTTCCAGTCCTGCCAGTTTTTAGTGCCCGCGTAGGCGATGGTCAGGTCTTTTTTGATGACCGATTTGGGGTAGTCGGCTTGCTTTTTCAAATCATCTTTATCATAGCCTTTGTATTTATCCTTGATTTCAGCCACGACCATGGCCTGCATACCGTTTTTCTTTGGTGTTTTTTCTTTTCCGATCGTATGTTTGTCGGTATCAATGACATCAATAACAAGATATTTATCCTCAACGATTTTTTCGTTGACTTTTACTTTCCCTGTTTCAACGCCATATACTGCTTTAGAGAATTCTTTGTTTTGGTCCATCACTTGACTCCCTTGTCATAATAGATAATGTTTTCTTCGGGCATTTTTTCATCTGTCGAAGAATTTTTTTTAGTTAGTACATATGAATTCCTAGTATTCCCAGTGTTGAAGGAATACAGCCACTTATTTGTTTCGGCTGATCTCGTATCTAGCGTCGTTTCATCTGGGTAAACATCATTGATGATAAATCCAACTACCAACCCTTTCATCGGGCCTACAGAGAAACCTGTAAATTCTATTTTTTCGATGTTGAAATATTGCCTAGCATTTTTTAAACTCTCTAAGTATTCGTCATCTGTTATTGTTCCATTACCACCATTGTATTTCTTATCTGCTTCATCGATTTTGTCCTTATCTTTTGTATAAATCTCATAATGATTATACAAATAATTTGCCAGATCGGTTTGGATGGTACGCAGTTCTTCATTGTCTTTTTCTCTTCTATCCATCAATATTTTCCCTCCTATACTCAGTGCGATGATGACTATGACTCCTCTGAAAATGATTTTTTTCATGCTTACTCCTTCTTACTTCTCTTCACAAAGAAAACGCTTTAAATGGATTTTACCATAGGCTTATCAGTGAAAAAAGAAGCCTTTTTCTTACTTTTCCTTGTTTGATAACAAAATGAATATTTTCTCATTTTTTCTGTTATGCAAATCGAAACACATATACAAAAGAATAAGCGGGACGCAAGCAATCGTCGTTTTTTAGAGATCGTTAACCGTTATGTTTTTAGATTTGTTTAAATTTTTATTCTGATTTGGCTGATGGAAAAACCAAACAGACACTTGCGAAAAAAATGATTTTTTCGCAGGTGTCTGTTTATGTTGCATCATGAGAGCAGTGGATTCGATGATGTGCCATCTATTTAGTACGCAACGCAATCAGCTTTTTCATAACTTATTTTTTATCGCATGATACAATGGCGCTAGTTCTTTGAGCGCCTCAGCAGTTTTCTCTTCGATGTTTGTGTATTCATTTGGAGAAAAAAACAGTTTGCCAAGTTGGAAGGTTCGATTGCCCATTGTTTCTCGCAGCTCTTCTTGCTTCCTCTTATCTGATAAATAAACGGATAAAGGCAAATGATCTTCCAGCTCATTTTCAGGCTGAGGCCAGATATAATATTCTTCAATCGCTACCTGGGTACTCCATTCCTGCAGTAAAGATAGCAATTGATTGTATCCTTCAACGCTTCCTTCTCTCGTGTCACTTTTATAGTGCTGATACATCAAATAGATTTGGTATTGTTTTTGATTCAACAAAACTGCTAGACAGGCATTCTCGTCTTGACGAGATTCGCTTCGGTACGCGCTCCAAAAATGACTGCGTAAATTCCAGCCATTCGTCCAACTCTCGATTTTAGGTTTGCTCATGCCATACGTATCAGGCAAAAGTGCAGCAGTCTGGAGTTGGATCTCTTTCCATTTTTGCCAATGTGCTTTGTATTCTTGTTTGATTTGTTCGACTTCATCTGGTGTATGTATTTCTTTGAGTTGTTTGAATGCATAATTGTCTCTGTCAAATAACTGATAGTCTTCTTTCATTAGATCCATTTTGTTCCCTCTTTTCTTTTTTATTTTAACTATCTTATTTAAAAGAAACAACTGTAAAAAAGCTGAATCGAAAAAGCAACTGCTTGCTTTTCGAGTTCAGCCTCTGTTTCCATTTACAGGAACGGTCATGAAGTTTTGATCACATTGAGTAGTGTCGTAAATAAAATGGCACTGGAAGCAGCTCCCGGGTCGATATGTCCGATTGCACGCTCTCCTAGATAGGAAGCTCGTCCTTTTTTAGCTACCAAGTCTTTGGTGTGTTCTTTTGCCTGTTCAATGATTTCTTTTGTTAGATTTCCTGCTTTCAATGCCTCTGTAACTGGGAGCCAAACATCTAACATCGTTTTATCGTCAGCTTCTGCCTTTCCTCGGCTTTGAATACCCGCTGTTCCCTGCTCGATCACTTCTCCTAATTTTTCTTGAGAATCAATAGAATCGACCTCTTTTGTCGCTTTCATCATGTTCATGAATGCAGATCCGTATAACGGACCAGAAGCCCCACCGACTTTCGATATCATCGCCATAGAGAATACTTTGAATGTATCACTAATTGTTTCAGGATGATCGGTTTGAAAAGCTTCTTCATAAGCTGAAACCCCTCTTCCCATATTATTTCCGTGGTCTCCATCGCCAATCGGGGTATCTAGCTCACTGAGATATTGTTTGTTCTGATTTATTGCCTCTGCAAATTGTGAGAGCCATTCTTGGATTTCTTGAACGGTTAATTTCATATTATCACCCTTTTATCTTGAGATTGTCTTACCATGAAATCGTCTGTACATTGCTTTCTAAAGAATCTTTCCATTGTGTCTCCGTCAAGTCGATCAGCGTCAGAGAAAGGCCTTGCATATCTAGTGAGGTCATAAAATTACCGACTTTTCGGAAAACTACATTGACGCCTCTTTCTTCCAACAGAGCTAAAACATCATTCATGAATACGAACTGTTCCATCAAAGGCGTCCCGCCCATTCCGTTGACGAATACACCTGCTTCTTTTGGCAAATTCGAGTAATCATCTAAAATCTTAGTAACAAGTTCCTTTGCCAGTACTTTAGAAGGCTGCATCTTTTCTCGACGATAGCCTGGCTCACCGTGGATACCAACACCATACTCGATCTCATCTTCTCCTAGTTCGAATCCTGGTTTCCCTACTTCTGGTACAGTTGCTGCTCGAAGCGCTACACCGATCGTTTTAGTTGCCTGTACGACCTTTTCTCCCAATTCTTTCAACTCTGCTAGGGAAGCACCGTTTCTTGCTGCATCGCCCACGATTTTGTGTACAAGGACAGTACCCGCAACTCCGCGTTTTCCAGCAGTATACGTACTATTTTCAACGGCGATATCATCATCTACGATCACACTTTCTACTTCAATATCGTCCATAGCAGCTAGTTCCTTTGCCATATCGAAGTTCAATGCATCCCCTGTATAATTCTTAACGATCAGTAAAACTCCTTTTCCACTATCCGCTTCCTTGATAGCCGTTTGAATCTGATCTGGAGTTGGAGAAGTAAACACATCACCAAGCACCGCTGCACTTAACATTCCTTCCCCTACAAACCCGGCATGGGATGGTTCATGTCCGCTTCCTCCACCAGAAACCAAACCAACTTGTTCCGCTTTCTGATTCTTGGCTACAACACGGGAAGATTCTACACGATGAACAAGTTCTGGATAGCTTTTTACTAATCCTTCCAGCATTTCTTCGACAATATTGCTTGGATCATTCATGATTTTTTTCAATTTATTCCCATCCTTTCTTTCCGGCATTTTGTGCTTCTGTTAAGATTTGCTGAGTATCATCCGTTATACCGGCGGTGATGGCTGCTGCAAAAGCTCCTTCCACTAAAGGCGCATCCACCAGATGATAACGTTGCTGCTGTTCTTCTTCCAACATGTCTTTTGCCAATTCCGAATTCAATACCGCGCTGCCGATATCCGCAAAAACAAAATAACTAGCTGCATCGCTTGACTCATTGACAGCTTCTACGATTTTCATCGGGTCTGAACCGATCTCGCCATTTATTCCGCCGAGAGAAAAGATCTGCACCTCTTCGGATTTTTGCATCTGCTCAATCATTTCTTTAATACCATCTGTTACTTTTTGACTATGAGAAATAAGCAAAATACTCTTTTTCACAAGAATCTTCCTTTCTTTTACATAGTTGCTAACGATTGGTTTCGCTTTCATTAATGAACAATTCAAGTATATAATAAATTCCTAATTTTGGGAAAATATGTGTTGCACATCTTGAACTTTGTTATACTTTCATTAAAGAGAGGAGTGATCAAATGATTACAACAACCACGAATAGTGTGGAAGGAAAAACCGTAGTAGCTTATAAAGGAATCGTTTTTGGTGAAGTTATTACTGGGATCAATGTATTGAAAGATTTGGGGGCTGGTTTGCGAAACGTTTTTGGCGGCCGTTCAAAAAGTTATGAAAATGAACTAATGGGCGCAAGAGAAGAAGCCCTTGCGGAAATGGCCGAACGTGCAAAAGCATTAGGAGCTGATGCGATCATTGGCGTAAAAATGGACTACGAAGTATTAGGCAGCGACAATGGTATGCTAATGGTCACATGTAGTGGAACAGCTGTCTCCACAAGATAAGTAGGAATAGCTGTCTTAATAAATAAAAAGAGATGGGACATGTAGTGGGACCCAAGAGTTAGATTTTTCAGTCTAACTTCGAGGTTCACTACCTTCCCATTCTCTCTTTTCTATTTCTTTTTGCGAATGATTCCGTAAGCTGCTGCAACTAGCACACCTGTACCTACGAAGGAATAATTGACAGAAGCTGTTTTTTCATTTGTTTTTGGTAAAGTCTGACTTGTTGATTCGGATGGCTCTGTCGTTTGATGAACTGTTTCTGTCGTGGTTCCAGAGGCCACTGATTTTTCTCCTGCCGAATGCAAAATATCTTTTATTCGTTGGAAACTAGCTGCTAAGTCTGCTTTTTTTGCTTCAAAATCAGCAGCAACTGTTTGCGCTTCGCTGATCTTTCCATGGATTGCTTGACTGGCCGCTGTGATATCCGCTTGAGTTTGACTTAGCTTTCCAGAAGCTGTTTGAGCAACCTGATCTAATTGTTGATTGAATTCTTTTGCTTGTTGGATCTTCCCGTCAAGATCTGTTTGGACAGCTTCCGCTTTTGCTTTCGCTTCAGCAAGCTTTTTCTCAAGTTGTGCACGGTCATTTCCCGCTTTATTTTTAAGATCAGCTAAATCTTGATCGATTGCTGCTTGGTCTTCTTTCAATTTGTTTTTTGCAGCTTCTAATGCTTCTTCGAGTTCTTTTCTTTTATTTTCCAAGTCTTGCAAATGATCGATTTGGTCAGAAGAGGTAGAACTATTCGTTGATGTATCTTCTGAAGACGAAATCGTTTCTCCTGAGTTATCTGTCGGTACATTGGAAGTCATTTCTGTTTCCGAGGTTCCGTTTTCAGCATCAGAAGAGCTTATAGTTGTTGAAGGCTCTGTTTGAGCAGGTTCAGAAGTTTCTGCAAAAGCCGTATGTCCGAAGAAGAAAATACCGGAAACAGCAATCGGCCAGATCAACGGCTTCATTCTTTTTTTCATCACTTTTCCCATCCTTACTACTTTTTAACTAATTTCTTATTATAAGCAAAAATGATTGGAAGAACCATAAACACAACAGGCTGTTTGTCTAAAAAACGGTGCATCTTTTATTTTTTTGTACGTTCCGGACTTTTCCATGTCCCGCTTCCATAACCTAAAATCGTTTTGACTGCTGGAATGAAAGTCGTCACGATCGTTATCGCGTTCACTATCCAGAACAAAAGCATATATAGTGGCGCGAAAAGAAGATATTTCAATTTTCTTCGTCGATCATCTACAATCAGCGAAGCTAGCAACTGGAAAAATCCTGCGACCATTTCAAAGCAGATGAACACAAAACTGAATGTAAAAGTGACATAGATCTGTTCATAGTTTCCTTGGTACACATAATGCCCAATCAATCCAATAAAAAGAATCACGGAAATACAAAAGAATATTGACCAGACAATACTCAATGTTTGATCAATGAAGATGATCGTTCTTCCGATATGTTCAAAAGGATGGAGCATCACTTTTTTGAAATTCGTCAGCCAGACTTCTGTTCCACCTTTTGCCCAACGTTTTCTTTGTCGATATAGCATCTTCAACGTCACAGGTACTTCCATGAAAAAGATGATCCCAGGAGCAAAAACAGATACCCAATCATTCAACTGATGATCCCACGCAATACTGATGTCTTCTGTCGCTCGATCTTGCCTGAATCCGCCCACATCGATCAAGGCTTCTTTTCGATACATCGTATTTGCCCCACTGTACGCATAAAGGCCACCGAAAACAGCTGACTGTGTTCGTTTGATGATACCAACGATACTCGAGAATTCAACCGTTTGCGATTTTGCAATCAACTTGGTACGATTTTGGACATCCATATTTGCAGTGACCGCAGCAATATGTCTTGCACCAGGGCGAATGAAATAATTCACATACCTGTTCAGTGCATCTGGCTCCGGTACCGTATCTGCATCATTGCTTAAAATCAATTTCCCTTTTGCAAAGGCAAGTCCGATATTAAACGCATGGGCTTTCCCTTTATTTTTTTCGATCCGAACCACACGAAGATTAGCGTATTTTTTCATCAGTCTGGCTAATATTTCTGGTGTTTGGTCCGTTGAACCATCATCGGTCACTAATACTTCATAGTTGTGATAATTCAATTTCGTCATCAAATACTCGATCGTATCTTCGATCACGATCTCTTCATTATGGGCTGGCACCATGATCGTAATGAACGGTTCGACACCCGATGGAACATCTACCCATTCTTTTTGTTTATGTTTGTATAAAAAAACATAACACCAGACACCAATAAACCATGCAAATCCGCCTAAAATCGGGTAAGAAACGAGAAAAAAATACATGATAGACAAACAAGTATCTAGGAATTGATTACCTGTATGAGTGATTGAGGTCATTTCAGTTCCACCCCATTTTCTTTATACAAATCTGCAATGAGTGTCGTATCTAGATTTTTCTCTTCGGAGACAGAATAAAAACGGACCGTTTCTCTCTCTTCTTTTGTTCCAAAACGTTCCGTATACATTTCTTCAAGTAATTCTTGTCTTTTTTTCAATTCTTCATCTTCATATTCAAAAGACTTATTTACTTTTCTATACAAATTTCGATTGTTCCATCTAGTCAACACAAATGAAATAATCAGGAAGCTGAAAAAGATCAATGCAAAAAAGCCGATGAAGAAATACAGCATTTTCTTTTCCAATAAAAAAGCGTACAAGTAAAAATCTTTGGCTCTTTCTGGTCTCGTCAATGGAAAAAACACCCATATAAAAGGAAGAACAACGATCATCCAACCCAAAAGAGCCACTAGCGTTTGCCAAATTTTTAACCAATAATTACCTTTTGAAAAATACTTATCTTTCACCAAAATCGATGCAACTTCTTCTCTTGTTACTTTTTTCATATCCTCACCTCACATTTTTGTTACGACGTAGGAGTTTACCATACTTTTCATTTCTTTTCACATAAAGTGTTCCTAAATTTTTCCTAAGAAAAAGAACAAAACATTTCTCATCGGCAAATGAAAAATATTTTGTTCTTTTTATCAGTTATTCTTTTTATTTTTTTATCTCTTAATTATGTTTCTCTTTCCAATACGACAATGCTTTTCATTCCTCTAGATATCGCCGTGTACATTTGTCTGCGTCTTCTCTTCTCATCTCTATCGTTTTCAAATGGATACAAGATTACATGATCAAATTCTAGTCCTTTTGCTAGACTCAAAGGGATGATCTGGCAGTTTTCTAATCCATATGAACTTTTTTTAATCGATTCTTGTAGCGTTTGGGTTTCCTCTTCTGTTTGGGTGATAATTGCCGCTTTTTCTCCTTTTAGAGAAGTCAAAATCTCAGCTAGTATTTCCAACAATTCTTCAGAGGATCGAAAAGAGCGGTATTCGGGTTCTTTTCCTTGCGGTCGGATCGATACGATGTCGATCTTCTCTTGATCCACAGCATAGGTTTTGAAAAGCTCTGTGATTGCTCCGCTAGAACGGTAACTATTTCTAAGATCATACCGATGGATCGGCAGATGGTAGTCGTCGAAACAACGCATAATATCAGCAAAAGTAGTGGAAGAATTAAAGATTGCTTGATTCTCGTCACCTACTAAAGTAAAGTGAGTTTTTGGAAATAATTCGATCAATAGACCTAATTGTGCCAGGGTATAATCTTGTACTTCATCAATCAATAGATAGCGAAACGCTGGTACATTTACCTTTTCAACAAGCAAATGATGAATAGCTAATAAAATGACTGCTTCATCAACAGTACGTGTGTGTGGCCAAACATAAGCTGAGCCATATCGTTTTTCATAAATTCTTTCAAACAATCGGTGCTCATCCACCCATGCCATTTCTTCAATCTGTCTGGTTATTTTTCGATAGTTTTTTTGTAAAAGTTTCCTTGCATAAACTGCGATACTTTGTTCCGAATCATCAGAAATCAATTCACCGAATAATTTCAACTGCCTATCTTCTGTCAACGAGAGTACCTGATTCTGCACAGCAGGACTTTTTGCTTGTTTCAAAAGATGATTCTTCCATTCGCTCATCAGTGCCTTTTTCGTTGCTTGAAGCCTGTCGATCAATTTAGGATGAGCAGGGACTTTCTCATATATTTTTTCGATCGTTTTTTTAGAAAGAACTGTTTTTCCATTTTTAGTAAGTCCACGGATAAAATCAGGATGATCTAGAAACAAAGGATCTGATCGTTTTAGATCATCAATATACTCTTTACTACGCAAGTGTTCTGCTTGCTCTGATACATTTTCTTTGGTGATACGTTTGAAATAAGCTTCTTCACCTTCTATTTCCTCTGCTGAAAGCTGTGAAACTAGCTGCAAGATGGTTAGATTCAGTGGATTTCTTTCGCCTAATGATGGTAGGACATTCGAAATATAGTCGATGAACCGATGATTAGGTGATAGAATCAGCAAGTCATCAGATGTCATCGTATCTCGATATAAATAGAGCAGATACGCAATACGCTGCATGATAGCAGAGGTTTTACCACTTCCTGCTACGCCATTTACCAAGATATTTTGACTTTTCACATCCCGAATGATTGTGTTTTGTTCCGATTGGATCGTAGCAGTGATAGCCTTCATTTCATTGGTCTCATCTTGACCTAACACTTCTAATAACACATCGTCTTGGATAGCTACAGACGTATCAAAAAACTTGACCAAACGATCTCTTTCCAAAATAAATTGACGTCTTTCTTTGATAACCGTATCGATTTTATTTTGACGAACCGTATAAGAAGATGGGCCAATCATGTTATTGTAAAAAAGTTCGGCAATTGGTGAACGCCAATCATAAACAAGATTTTCATCTGCATCATCTGTGAAATTTGCTGTACCGATATAAAAGGATTCTTTTGGCTCATTATCCAGAAAGTCTACAACGACTTTTCCAAAGTAGGGATTTTTCAATAAACGTTCGATCTTTGCTAGCTGATTTTCTGCGTTTTTCTGTTTGATATTCATCTGATCGATTTCTCTATTTTTCATTTCAATCATCGAAAAAGTATCCAGGTTATCTAAGTAACTGTTAAAATTCAATCGAAGCTCGCCAGCCATTTCTTTCAGCAACTGGTTTCCTTCTACTTTTGCCGTATCCATCGATTCACGCAGTTCGTTTCTTTTATCGATTAGCTTTTGATACACGTTCTTCAGATATGCTTCTTCTAACTGCTTTTGTGTGTTGACCATACACATTCTCCTCTTTTTTTAAAGTGGCGGAACCGATTAGTTTACCTCTTTTAAGAGTCGAATGCAAGCTTTTTAACGAGTATCATTTGTTAGGATATATCAGTTCTTCAGGTCGGACAGTTTGATATAAAGAAAATGCACCATCAAGGTTTTTTACGTGGTAGCCAGACTGCTTCAAGATTCTTTCCGCTAGATAGCTACGTAATCCGCTATGACAGCTGACGATATATTCTTGTTGGCTGTCTAATTCATTTACTCGGTCCCGAAGTTCATTCAAAGGGATATGTTTGGCTTCCTTGAATTTGCCTTTTTCCAATTCTTCTGCTGTTCGCACATCTAATAAAATTTTTCCTTTGGCTAATTCTGTCGGCAATTCATGCCATTGTACGGTTTCACTAAGCCCTTCTGCAATGTTCATTGCTGCATATCCTAGCATGTTTACTGGATCTTTGGCTGAGCCAAATGGCGGTGCATACGTCAATTCTAACTCCGGCAAATCGAAGATCGTCAAATGCCCTTTGATTGCTGTTGCTAAAATATCGATCCGTTTATCCACACCTTTTGCCCCAACACCTTGTGCACCATAAATCTCGCCAGTCTCTGGATGGAAGATCAACTTCAGTAAAATATCTGTTGCTTCTGGATAATAGCTTGCATGATCTTTTCCTGACACATGAACGACTTCAAAAGACAGCTCGTTTTCTTTGGCTGTTCTTTCACTTAATCCGGTGGATGCGGCAGTCATTCCAAACGTTCGTATAATTGCTGTGCCAATACTGCCTTGATTTCTTCGAGAAATTCCGGAAATCGTGTCCGCAACTTGTCTACCTTGACGATTGGCTGGTGAAGCAAGAGAAATAAGTGCATCTTTTCCAGTGATTGGCTGTTTTACAACGATAGCATCCCCCACCGCATAAATATCAGGAATATTCGTTTGATAACGTTCGTCTACTAGGATACCCCCGCGTATACCTAATTCGATTCCAGCAGTCACTGCTAGCTGGTTATCAGGACGAACACCAATGGATAAAATAACTAAATCAGCAGGAATGGTACGCCCGTCATCCAGTCGCAATCGTTTCCCATGGTCTTCAAATCCAGCGACAGCATGAGAAGTAATCACTTCTACTCCTTGATGAGACAATTCTTTTTCTATAAAAGCTGCCATTTCTTCGTCCAGTGTCGGAAGAATATGCGGTGCTTGTTCGATCACCATGACTTCTAAACCTCTTTTTTTTAGGTTTTCTGCCATTTCCAATCCGATGAATCCTGCACCAACGATCACGGCACGCTTTGGCTGTTTTTCTAATACATGCATCACTTTATCGATATCTGGTACATTTCTAATAGAAAAAACATTGTCGGCTTCTGTTATCCCTGGAATCGACGGAACAACTGGTTTTGCACCAGGAGATAAAACCAATACATCGTACTGTTCCAAGTGTTTTTGACCCTCATGTACGACTTCTACCGTTTTGTTTCCAGGAAAGATAGCTGTCACTTCATGATTTGGACGCACATCTAAACAAAAACGAGCGGATAATGATTCTGGCGTTTGGACAAGAAGATTTTCCCGGTCACTGATTTCACCAGAAAGATAATAAGGCAAGCCGCAATTTGCAAAAGAAACATACGGTCCTTTTTCAAAAACAACGATTTCTGCATCTTCCATTAATCGGCGAAGCCGTGTAGCAGCAGACATTCCACCTGCTACACCTCCGACAATAACGATTTTCATCTTATTTCCCTCCTACTGTTCGATCAAACCATTGATTCATACCGCCACGTACATTCACCACATCATAACCAGATTTCTTTAATTCTTTTGCTGCTTGTTTACTCCTCATCCCTGATTGACAAATCACATAAACGGTCTTTTCTTTGTCTCCATCATATCTGTTTATGCTTTGTAATGGAATATTTTTAGCTCCTTTTATATGCCCGCCCCGGTATTCTGCAGGTGTTCTAACATCAAGTAATACTGACTTTTCTAAAAGCTTTTCCTTTAATTCTGGGACTGTTATCGATTTTATTGGCTGAAATAACAAACTCATTTTCTGCACCTCGTTTATATTTTATAAATACCTTACGGGGTATATTAAACAGGAGCTTTCTTATTCTGTCAACCAGAATGACTCTTCATTTTTTTAACTGCTTTTTATATTTGCATAAAATACCGATTAGGGGTATTATCGAGTTATAAAAAATAGAGGAGAATGTGCTATGGAGATTGAGAATAAAAATATCCTGAACCGTTTGAAACGTACAGAGGGGCAAATTCGTGGTATCCAAAAAATGATCGAAGATGAAAAAGAATGTATGGATGTCATCACTCAATTAAGCGCTGTTCGTTCTAGCATTGATCGCGTAATGGGAATGATCGTTGCAGATAATCTGAAAAATTGCTTTGAAAATCCCGATAGTAATCCAGAAGAACAAGCGGCTAAATTAGAGCAAGCGATCAAGATGATTATTAAAAAGTAAAGGAATGATTTCAATGAAAGTCGTTTTCCATATTGATGAATTAGAAAAATGGTCAGAAACAGGGAAAAACGTAAAAAACCTGATAAAAGCTTCTCCTGAAACGACGATCGTCGTTTCCGTCAACGGTATCGCAATTACCGGTTATCTAGACTCTGCCAATGCAGAATTCTTAGATTTGAAAGAAGTCGTTTTTCACGCTTGTGCGAATGCTATGCGTGCTAATCATATTTCAGAAAGTTCTTTACCTGAACAAGTAATCGTTGTACCAGCAGGTGTACTTGATTTAGTTGAACTGCAATCCCAAGGTTATGCTTATATCAAGCCTTAGTCAGTAGAGGTTGTGACAGAAGTGATCAGCTTCAAGAAATAAGAAGGAATTGACGAAAATTGCTTCTCAAATTTTTGTAACATTTCGGCTTATTTTTCGAAGAAGTTACTTCTGGAACACCGTGAATCAGAGGTTGTGAAATCAGCGGTTTGATCTGAGTATTAGAGAAAAAAACGGGAAAATAGCTCCTCATATTTTGCCGTTTTTT
>NZ_KV817733.1:149402-223382 GCF_001814765.1 Enterococcus sp. HMSC061C05 | reverse complement strand
GGCAGAAACGATCATCGGCCAGTCCAGTAAATAAATTATTTTTCGGAGTAGCTACTTCTGAAATACCGCTTTTATCAAGAGGTTGTGACAAAATTTTGTCACAACCTTTTTGAATTTTTCTAAAGTATAGGATTTAGATACAAATCAGATAGATTTTGCTTCTATCCTTAACAGCAAAGGAGGAGAGTACAAATGTACAAAATCTTAAAAGTCATATCTATTTTTCTATTGATGTTTATTATAGCAGCAGGCGCTTATGGTGTAAGCGAATATATGAAATTGCAAAACTTGTCTGAAGTTTCAAAGAAAACAGCAGCCAACATGAATGTGAAATATTCAGCTGATGCAGCCACACATTTACCGGATCGGTTCAATGTACTGCTATTAGGTGTAGATACTGGAGAATTTGGTAGGACAGAAAAAGGAAGATCGGATTCGATGATTGCTGCCCATGTTGATCTTAAAAATGAGACAGTAAAACTTATCAGTCTAGAACGAGATACTTATGTTCAAATCGCAGGACATAATAGTTTTGATAAATTAAATGCCGCTTATGCTTATGGAGGAGAACAAACAGCTATACAAACGACAGAAAATATGCTTCATACTACTATTCCTTACTATATGACAATGAATATGAAGGGGCTAGAGAGTATGCTAAGTATTGTTGGCGATATTGAAGTGGTCAATGATTTTGCTTTCAACTTTGACCATTATGATTTTCCAAAAGGGTCCCTTACGTTATCTCCAGAAGAAGCACTTGCATGGTCAAGAATGAGATATGATGATCCTAATGGTGATTATGGGAGGCAAATACGACAGCAAAAAGTGATCAAAGCAATCATGCAGAAGCTGTTGACTGTGGAATCCATACCTAAAATAGACAAAATCATCAATGTTCTAGGGAACAATATGAAAACAAATTTACCTTTGGGAGAATTATTTAAATTATATTTAACAAAGAATACCCAATTTAAAATGAGTACGGATCAATTAAAAGGAGAAGAAGAAATAATTGACGGTATCTCTTACCAAAAAATGACTGACACAGAAATCAAACGAATCAGTCAGCAATTACAGTAAAGCAGGAGAGAGGCACATGATTAAAAAAAGTTTGATAACCCTTGGGACGATCGTCCTTCTAATAGGGATTACAGGTGGAAGCATCTATATGACGAACAGAGTCTTCACGCCCTCAACGAACGAAAGTAAAACAATAGAAAATACTGAGAGTTCTAGGAAACAAGAACGAACAGAATGGCAAAGTTCCAATTCTACCAGTCGGACGATCACCACAAAGGAACAGCAAGCAAAAAATGAAAAAAATAAAGAAACAGAAGATACAAAGGAATCATCAAAGACCGTTGCTCTTACCTTCGATGATGGACCTAATCCCTCCACTACCCCAAAACTTTTGGAGATTTTAAGACAAAAAAACGTACACGCCACTTTTTTTGTTCTAGGGGAAAATATTTCCCAGAACGAACAGCTTTTACAAAAGGAGGTGCAAGAAGGTCATCAAATCGGCAGTCATACTTTTTCTCATAAGGATTTAGCTGGTCTATCTGACCAAGAAATCAGTGAGGAAATCACTCAAACAGATAACGCTATTTTGAAAGCAATTGGTAAAAAGCCAGCCTATGTTCGACCTCCGTATGGCTCTATTACAAAAAAAGGAGCAGCAATCATTCATCGACCAATGATCGAGTGGTCTGTTGATTCTCAAGATTGGCAATCCAGACAAAAGGAAAAAATTTTACAGCAAGTAAAAAGTACAGTATATGATGGCGCCATCATATTACTACATGATATCTATCCTGAGACCGTAGATGCTGTTCCTGTGCTGATTGATGAATTAAAAAAAGAAGGATATACTTTAACGACCATCAGCGATTTGCTAGATAATCCATCAAAAATAGAAAATTATTATGGGCGCAAGGATCACCGACCCGCTTAGTCAAAAAAGGAGAGATGTCCAATGATTCAAAAGCAGATGTATTTTATTAGAGGATATTACATTTTGCTGCTGCTCGTTCTTTATCTTTCTTTTTATGAAAAAAGTGTTTTTTATTTATTTTTTACTAATACGATTCTGGCATATATCCCGATTGAATTAGCAAGGTGGGTAAAAGTCAGCAGCTCCAAACTAGTCTCTCTCGTGCTGATCTTATTCTGGCTACTGTTTTTTCCAAATAACTTTTATTTGTTCACCGATTTATTCCATCTGTCTTTGCTTTCACCTTACGATCCATCTACTATGATGATAAGCATGAAGATGAAAATTTGGTATAAATTATTGCTAGTCGTTCTTTCTGTTTTCCCAACCACATTTTTCGGTTGTGAAAGCTTATGGATGGTTACCAATGTAATTGTCAAAAAAATCGGAATAGGCGTCTATCAATGGTTAGTTATCAGCGTCGTCTTGTTTATCAATGCTATAGGGATTTACTTCGGTCGCTTTTTAAGATTGAACAGTACGGATGTCTTCACTGACAGCAAGGAAACGTTCATGAGATTCGTTGAAGCATTTACCAAAATAGACGGTCCGTCTTTTTTGTTGATCGTACTCATCTTTTTCTTTTCACTGATATTCGTGTATATTTATAGGTTAGGAATCAAATTTGCTCTATTGGCAGAAAGAGAGGAACTGTATGAAGATACTAGTAGTAGAAGATAATCCTGCGATCAACAAACTTTTAGTTCGTACATTAGAAAAAAATGGTTATACAGTCTATTCGGTATTCACAGGTAAAGAAGCAGCCGATATCATTGAGCAACAGGAATTTGATTTGGTTTTGCTAGATATCATGCTTCCTGAAATCGATGGTTATGAAGTATTTGCGTATATGCGGGAATATGACCTTCCTGTCATTTTCTTGACAGCCAAAGATCAGCTTTCCGATCGAGTCAGTGGCTTAAGATCAGGTGCTGAAGATTATATAACAAAGCCATTTGATCTGGAAGAATTGCTGGCACGGGTGGAAGTTGTTCTTCGAAGAAATGGAAAAAACGACTCCAATAAATTACTGAAATGGCAGTATATCGAAATCAATGAAAAAACAAGAGCTGTCACCGCAAGAAACCAAGCTGTTTCTTTGACTCCTAAAGAATATGAATTACTTCTTTACTTAATTAGAAATAAAGGGATTATTCTGCCAAGAGAAAAAATCTATCAAAAAATCTGGGGAAGGGAAGAAGAGCCCAACTCCAGAACGCTTGATTTACACATCCAAAGAATCAGAAATAAATTACAATTAGGGCAGGACTTGCGTACGATTTATGGTGTAGGTTACCTATTGGAGGGATGAACTTGAAATATACAAGCAAAGTTTTCTTTTCATTATTATTCTTCTTTCTACTCATTTATTTGGTGGTCAGTGGTTTTACACTGCATGCGATTTATCAGCGCACAGTTTCTCAAGAAAAAGAAGTGCTGGTCAACCAGCAGAAAAATCTCTTATTGCTGTTGTCGACGAAAACAGACGGAGATGAAACAACAGATGAAATGAGAAAAAATGGTGAATTCGTAGCCGCAGCCAAAATCGGAGAGTTTGAGATTCTAGACAAAAAAGGCAAAACGGTTTTTACTACAAAGCCCACTTTGTTTGAAAAATACGAACCTCCAGAAGCGTTGTCTAATCGTACCGTGGAAATCAGCGACATGTCTACTGTTAAAAACAAACAGGTGCTTTATTCAACTTCAAAGATACCTGATACTGCCTATCGTTTAGCAACTTACCATCAAGCAAAAAACTATGAAGAAATCGTCAAAGATTCTCTTGTCTATTTTCGTCTGATCTTGCTCTTTTTACTTTTGGCCATTATTCCAGTCACTTATTTTCTAACAGGCATGATCTTAAAACCAATCAATCAGCTGATTTCCGTTGCCCAGCATATCACAGAAGGTAAGACGAAAGAACGGGCAATAGTCAATACTCAAGACGAGATTGGAAAATTAGGGAGCAGTTTGAACAATATGGCCGATAAATTGAGCCACGATCTAGAAACTCTCCGTCAGGCAAAGGAAAAGCAAGATTTATTCGTTTCTAGCTTTTCTCACGAAATTCGAACGCCGCTGACTTCCATTATTGGCTATGCTCAAATGTTGAAATGGGAAAAATTGGACCAATCAGCCGAAGAATCTGTCGATTATATCCTTGAAGAAAGCAACCGATTAAAACATCTGTCCAATGATATTTTGAAATTGATGGAACTGGAAAGAACAAGTGTCTCTCTTGAAGAAATCTCGACTAATATGATTAGCGATGATCTAAACAAGTTTCTTAAAGGAATGAAACAAGGGTTTACTTATACCATCGAACTAGAACCTGCCAATATTTTGCTAGACCTCAATCTTTTCAAGCTATTAGCCATGAATATTTTGGCAAATTCATTAGAAGCTATAGCAGAAGATGGAAAATTAGTGGTCAAAGGAATAAAGGAAGAAAAGCGTTATATTATGAAGTTTTCCGATAATGGTAGAGGGATACCAACAGAAAATTTGTCTAAAGTAACAGATGAATTTTTTACAGGAAATCCTTCAAGAACAACGAAACATTTAGGACTTGGATTAGCTTTAGTAAAGAAAATAACCGAATTGCATAATAGTTCTTTTGACATAGAAAGTACACTTGGTACAGGGACGACGATCACGATCGATTTTGCTTTAGGAGGGGAAATAGATGAAAATTAAATTATACCTTCTTTCTGCTTTCTTTCTGGTATTCAGCGCAGGATTGTTTTTTTTACCAGATATTTTAGCGAGTAGCATTACTACAAAAGAACAAAGAACAGTAGATATTTCTTCTTTAAGTTCAGCTTCTTCCTCTATCGAAACGGCAATGAGCCAAGCACAATCCTTTTCTATCATGGAAGAATCAGATCAGAGCCAATTAGATATGGTCAATCGGCTACGAGAGGAATTAAATCAGCTATTTCAAAAGCTAGCCATGCCAAAAGAGCCAGTGATTGTTCAAGACTATGAAGTTTTGATTTCAGGGGATAGCGTATTTTGGCAAATGGAATTCCTCACGCAAACAGGCTACGGAACGGCAATCATTGATGAAACGAACAAAAAAGTCGTACGGTTATCTTATTTTGATGAAGATCAAAATAACCGAGGAAAAAAACAAATCATAGACGATTACTTGAACTATCTTCCTCTAAAAGCAGATAAGATCGAAGAAGATGGTGAGATGATTACTGTCACTTTGAAAAATGGCCAGAAATTAAACTTTCTGATTGATGAGACGCGATTGTTGCTGAATTATGCATGAAGAATTACGTAGAAAATAGGGGTGAATCTACCGTTTGCCAAAAGGTTGTAATCAGAATTTTGTCACAATCTTTTTTATATTACTCATGGTATCCAGATATAAATCAGATAGAGTTTGCTTATATTCTTAACAGCAAAGGAAAGATGAAAATCGAACCCCAAAAAAAGATCAATTTTTTTACTAAAAATATATTTTTTTACTGAATTCTGGTAAAATGAGATAAAAAGGTGTCATTCAAGGAGGATATGATGAAAACAATAGCTGATCCTTTAAAAATTGAGATTTTTAAAGCCAATAAAGAGTATATTCAGCAAAACAAGATTGAACCTTTTGTATTAAAAGAATTTATGGAATTTTTTGAAACGGGTAAACGATTGAGATACGAATCTAGTTACTTTGCTAGAAGAAGACAATTGGTTGTGGCCGCTTTAGCTTATTTCTATGAAAAGAACAGTGAGAACAAAGAGTGGTTGGAACAATTAATTTGGGAAGTTTGTAATGAATGGACATGGGCGCTGCCTGCTCACTTGTCAGAGCAAGTTTTATTCAACGATCAAGCAAGGGGTTATATCGACTTATTTTCTGCTGAAACAGGGCAGGCATTAGCTGAGATCTATGAGCAAGTCGGAGAAGAGCTATCACCTATCGTTGCGAATCGTATAAGAAAGGAAGTAGAGGAACGTTTGATCTTGCCTTTTGAAAAACAGTCATGGGAATGGGAACAAAAGAAAAACAATTGGAGTGCTGTGATTGGCGGATGCGTTGGGATGGCTTGTTTGTCCTTGCTTCCTAAACAAAGCGATCGTTTAGAACGCCTCCTGACAAAAGTCGATATTTCACTTAAGAACTATCTTCATAGTTTTGGAGAAGACGGTATCTGCACAGAAGGTGTGGGATATTGGGGTTATGGTTTTGGTTATTATATTTATTATGCTGAAAAATTAGCCGAATCGACAGGGAATCATTATTATTTAGAGATAAATAAGGTTAAGAAAATAGCGGAATTTCCTGGGAAGGTAAGAATAAACAATACTTATCTTCCTTTTTCAGATTTTTCTCAACCCAACTTGCCAAGCGGTCTCTTAAGCTTTTGCGTATCGAGATTTGGTGCAGATATTCCTATAGAGACAGTCAGTTCTTTGGATTTTGACAAGTGTTACCGTTTTGCTCATCTCTATCATAACCTTCAATGGACAAAAAAGAAGGAGTCGAGTGTTTCTAACAGGCAGTGTGACTATTTTCCAGATGCTCAATGGTTTATCCTAAATTCAGTAAAACAAGATCTATTTTTCGCAGCAAAAGGTGGGAACAATCGAGAAAGCCATAATCATTTGGATGTCGGTCATTTTGTATTTGGAAATCACGAAGTATTGTTCCTAACAGACCTAGGAGCGGGGGAATATACTAAAGAATACTTTAATGAATCAAAACGGTATCAGTATTTTGTTACTTCAGCTAAGAGCCATCATCTGCCTATCTTAAATGGTTGTTCTCAAGTTGTTAACGACGGAAAAGCAGAAGTGGTAAGAACGGATTGCGCTAACGGGGAAATCACTTACAGCTTGGCCGAAACATATAGTACTGAATCTTATATAGAAAAATTTACCCGTCATTTTTCTGTTCATGAACAGAAAAAAATCTTAGTGCTCCATGATCGGTTTTGCTTCAGTAAAGCAAAAAATGAGATCATAGAGAATTTCGTGTCTCCTATTGAACCAATAATAGAGGAGAAAAAAGTTATTCTAAGAACAAGCAACGAAGTCGTTGAAATCAAATTCGATACGCGTTTTTTGATTAGCCTCAATGTGATAAAAAAACAATATCACCGGCACGATGGTGGTCTTTGTGAAGCGCATCAAATACAAGCGATGTATCAGGTTGCCAAAGAGGCTGAGATTATTACTTCTTTTGTACTTATGTGATAAACTTGAACACTTTAACTTAAAAAGGGCAGTGACAATCAACTTGTCACTGCCCTTTTTCGGAGTAAACCACTTTTCCTGCTAACTCCACGTTTATAAATCACACTATCCATAAAACAGGAAGAACTGTACTTATGCTTAGTGTAGGACAGCTTTTTCATTATCTCTTATTTCTCTACATTTGACGTGGCGCAGCTGTCGATTGTCGGATAACTAATTCTGTACTAAGTAGAATCCGTTTAGCGATTCCTGGATTTTTAATTCGTTCGTCTAAAAGGTTCACGCCCATTTCGCCCATTTCTTCTGTAAATGCATGGACAGTTGATAAAGAAGGTGAGACATAACGAGAAATCGAAAGATCGTTTATTCCCATCACACTGATTTCTTCCGGCACACGAATCCCAGCTTCTGTCAATTTATGGATAATACCGATCGCAAATGAATCATTTGCTGCTAAAATAGCAGTTGGCAACTTTCCATTCCAGCTTTTCAATGCTTGCAAGGTCAGTTCTTCTCCTGTAGGGACATCCAAGCGACTATTTTCCTTCAAGATAAAATAGTCATCTTTATACAAGCCATGAAATTGCATAACATCAATGTAAGTGTTAGTAGTTGGTGTCTTATATCGACGATAACTGTGAAGATTATCCGTTTCTTCAGCCCCAATAAAAGCGATATCTTTATGTCCAAGAGAAAATAAATGTCCTAAGGCTAGTTCAGTTGCTTGAGCAAAATCGGTGTTTACGGAATCATAGTTGTTCAAAGGGAAATTACTTCCTATTACACAGAAATGTTCATGAAGTGCTGCGAATTCATCGATTCTTTCTTGGGTGAATTTACCAATAGCTAAGAGACCATCCACTGATTCTATTGATTGATCATCTAAGTGAGAAATCTTCAATACGTTATATCCTAGCTCGGCAGCACGTTTTTCTACTCCTAAGCGAATGGACATATAATAAATATCATCTAATTCTTCCTCGTCTAAGCGCCATTGGATGATGCCAAGCGATCGTTCTTTTTTTTCTCCTGTTTTTTTTATGGTTCGTTTCTGTTTCTTTTTTTGTTTATATTTCGTGTAATTCAATTCTTCAGCAATTTCAAAAATCTTCCGCTTCGTTTCTTCAGTAACAGATAAGGTAGGATCGTAGTTCAATACTCTAGAAACGGTAGAGATTGATACTGCTGCAGCTTTTGCGATATCAGTAATAGTGGCCATTTTGTACCCCTCATTCATTCAATTTCTTATATACAGTATATTTCTTTCAAGTAAAAAAGCAAAGTAAAAAAATTACAAATAAAAATATTTTACTAAAAACTATTGATTTTTCCTGAGTAAAAAAGTACTATCTTCTTAAGGAAGCGCTAACAAAAAAGAGGGGTGGGATAAAATTGAAAGGGATAGTAGCTGCGGTTATCGTTATTTGTAGTCTATTTTTAGCAATAGGATATACGAATGATAATCGTGAGCAAATAAATAATTTTAGTAAAAAACAAGAGGAAAAGTTAAAAGAAAATGCTCGAAGCGTTTCTGAACAAGAATGGCAAAACGATGAAGTACCTTTACGTGAAATAGTCTCTTTAGAGGGGACTATCATCAAATCAGATCGAAAAAGCAACAAAGTGGAAAATGGCGATCGCTTCTTATTGCGGACCCAAGGAAACGTTTTTATGATATTCAACGATCAGAATCAATGTTTTCGTGTAGGAGAGCGGATTAAAGTGTATGGAGAATATTATGGTTTTATAAAGGGACAGCTGATTGAAAGGGAGAACGAGAGTGAATGAAAGAAAGAGAGCAAGACAAACTAGCTTAAGGTTCAATGATTGTTTATCAAAAGAAGATATTGAAGAAATGTTTTTGGGTTTGCTAGAGCCATTAAGCGTCTTTTATGAGGAACGACCCGGGCGCTTGAAGTTAGGAACGCATGGAACGGTATATACAGAAGATCGTAGACAAATCGAAGCATACTTAAGACCGTTATGGGGATTAGGACCTTTTATCACAAACAAGCCGCATCCTCTTACAGATATTTATCTTGAAGGGATAACGAAAGGTGTAGACCCAAGAAGTCCAGATTATTGGGGAGAAATCGATTCTTCTGATCAATTGATCGTAGAGATGGCTTCTCTTAGTACATCCTTGTTGCTGAATAAAGAAAATATCTGGGATCGATTAGAACCGCAGGCACAAAAAAACCTTCATCATTGGCTAATGCAGGTTAATGAATCTTCTTTACCGAGAAATAATTGGCATTTCTTCCGTGTACTGATCAATTTAGCGATGAAAAATTGTGGAAGAAGTTATTCAAAGAGTTTGTTGGAGAAGGATCTTGAAACGATCGAAAGCTTTTATCAAGGAGAGGGGTGGTATTGTGACGGGGGCGAGACACAAGTAGATTACTATGTTTCTTTTGCAATCCACTACTATAGTTTGATCTATTGCCGCTTCATGGAAAAAGAAGACCCGGCTCGTGTCAAAAGAATGAAGCAAAGGGCATGCTTGTTTGCCCAGACATTTAAATATTGGTTTGATGAAGAAGGAAGAGGGCTTCCATTTGGGCGTAGTTTGACTTATCGCTTTGCGCAAGTGTCGTTTTTTAGTGCGTTAGTTTTTGCTAATGTCGAAGCATTGCCGTGGGGCGAGATCAAAGGATTGATCAGTCGACATTTGAAATATTGGAATCAACAAGAGATGCTGACAACTGATGGGTTGCTGTCAGTTGGTTATCATTATCAAAATATGGTTTTTGCGGAAGGATATAATGGCCCAGGATCCCCTTATTGGGCATTCAAAACGTTTTTGTTATTAGCAGTCCCTGATGATCATCCTTATTGGCAAGCAGAAGCACTCGGATTAAAAATAGAAGTACGTAAAAAAGCAGTGCCTTCTAGTAAAAATATGTATCAATATGATCAGACATTAAAGCATGTGCAAGCTTTTCCGGCGGGACAGTTCATTCAAAATCAAAATCATGGGAGTGCGAAATACAGTAAATTTGTCTATTCAACGCTTTTTGGTTTCAGTGTGCCAAAAAGCAACGGATCATATGGTGAAGGAGCTTATGATAGTTGTTTGGCGTTGTCTGAAGATGGCCGTCACTTTCGGACAAAAGAATTAGATGAAATGTTTTCAATCGAGTTAGACCGAGTTGTCCATTTATGGCGTCCTTGGTCAGATGTGACAATAAAAAGTACAATCGTTCCGCTTGAAAACGGGCATTTGCGTATCCACGAAATATGGAGTGAACGGTTGCTGTATGTGTATGAAGGCGGGTTTAGTGTACCAATGGAAAATACAAATAGATGTATAGCGGGACAATGTGCCACAGCACGATCGATCATTGGTACTTCGAGGATTAAGAACATCATTGGATACAAGAAAGCTGGGATTATCCGACCTGAACCTAATACAAGTCTCTATTTTCCGGTAACACTATTACCGTATTTGACAGGCGTGGCTGAAAGCGGAAAACAAGTATTTATATCTGTGATCAGCGGTGTTTTACCAGACCGGGTTTTTGAAGAGCCTGCAGTAGAAATTATTGGGAGAAATATAGAAATCGGGCAACTAGGGCAAAGGATTAATGTAAAGTTGGAGGAAAAATACAACGATGGACAATAGAACAAATATAGTTGAGTTAGATTGGCTAGTTTCAGAAATTGATTTTATTGAAAAACAGGTGCGTGAAAATCAAGAAAAATTTAAATTTCTCGTACCTGCTGCAGCTAGTAACAATCATGTATATGAAGCGGAAGAAAACACTGATTGGACGGCTAGTTTCTGGTTGGGGATATTATTTTTAACAAAAGAACTTTCTAACTCAAAAGATTTTGATCGAACGATCGAAAGTCAATTAGCTTCATTCAAAGAACGTTTAGAAAAAGATATAGCCTTGGATACGCATGATATCGGATTTTTATATCAATTATCAGCTGTTGCTGATTATCGATTGAATAAAAACGAGTCATCAAAACAAATAGCGATACAAGCAGCTGATCGATTGATGGAGCGGTATTCTCCCAAATCTCAAATTATCCAAGCTTGGGGAGACTTAGATGATCCAAAGCAGCGTGGACGTATGATCATTGACTGTTTGATGAATCTGCCATTACTTTACTTTGCTACTGAGGCTACCGGAGATGAGAGTTATAAAACAGCTGCCTACAATCATGCGAAACAAACTCAAAAGTATATTGTGAGAGACAATGCTACTACTTACCATACGTATTACTTTGATGATGTTACTGGAGTGCCTAAATATGGTCGTACGCAACAAGGTTATTCAGATGAATCCTGTTGGGCACGCGGGCAAGCGTGGGGGATCTATGGATTCACATTAAGTTACTTGTATACGGGAGACGGTTCTTTTTTAGAGACCGCCACGCAACTTGCTGATTATTTTCTACAAGAGCTTCCTGAAGATTTGATTTGTTATTGGGATCTAATATTCAAAGAAGGTAGTCAAGAGGAAAAAGATAGCTCTGCGGCAGCAATAGCTGCATGCGGATTGTTAGAACTTTCCAAACAACTGCCTGTTTCAGATCATCGTCATTTCGATTACGAAGAGATGGCAGTCAAAATCTTGGGAGAATTACAAAAAAACTATACAACGAAACAAGTAGATGGATCAAACGGGCTGCTTCTCCATGCCGTTTATGATAAAAACAGCTTAAAAGGTGTAGATGAATGTGTGATCTGGGGCGATTACTTTTATGTAGAAGGGATCATTCGTCTAGCTAAAAAATGGTACTGTTACTGGTGATGTATAAGAAAAGAGGAGGATTCATATATGATGAAGCGATGGAAAAAAATGATAATTGGATCAATAGTTTTGGGAATGTCACTCGTATTTGGTGCTTGTGGTAATCAAGAAGGCAGTAGTGAAGAATCAGCAAATGAAATTACCGTTTCGACATGGAATTATGAAACAACACCTGAATTCAAAGCGCTCTTTGAAGCATTCGAAAAGAAAACGGGAATCAAAGTAAAAGCAGTAGATATTGCTTCAGATGATTATGACACGAAACTTACTACGATGCTTTCTTCTGGAGATACGACAGATGTATTGACGATGAAAAATCTTTTGTCGTATTCAAATTATGCTTTACGAGATCAGTTAGTCGATCAAACAGAACGAATTAGAGAATTAGATACTGATGCTGCTAAAGGAACATATGAAATGTATGATATCGATGGAAAAACATACGCATTGCCCTATCGAACGGACTTTTGGGTACTATATTACAATAAGAAAATGTTTGATGATGCAGGAATCCAATATCCAGAAAATCTAACTTGGGACGAATACGAAGATTTAGCAAAAAAGCTTAGTAAAAATGACGGACAAGTTTATGGAGCATATCAACATATCTGGCGTTCGACGATCCAAGCTATTGCAGCTGCTCAAAACGAAGCGAATCTTGTGGAACCAGATTATCGATTTATGACTGATTATTATGATCGAGCATTGAGGATGCAAAAAGAAGGCGCGCAAATGGATTTTGGCACGGCTAAGTCAACGAAAGTAACCTATCAATCTCAATTTGAAGAACAAAAAGCAGCAATGATGTACATGGGAACTTGGTATATGGCTGGCATACTTGCGAACAAAGAAGCAAATAAGACAGAAGTAGAATGGGGAATTACAGCTATTCCTCAGAAGAAAAAAGGAGAATCGGTCACGACGTTTGGCTCGCCAACAGCATTTGCTGTCAATAAAAACTCAAAGAAACAAAAAGCAGCGCAAGAATTTATTGAATTTGCAGCTAGTGAAGAAGGAGCAAAAGTATTGGCAGGAGTAGGAGTAGTTCCTTCATATCGTACAGATGAGATTGATCAGCTTTATTTTAACCTCGCTGGAATGCCAACGGATGAGATTTCTAAAAAAGCTTTTTCTCCTGATGAAATCAAACTTGAATTTCCGATTGATACGCATGGGCCTGCAATCGATAAGATTTTACAAGAAGAACATGACTTGATTTTGGTTGGAGACGAAACGCCGGAAAAAGGAACGGCAAATATGGAGAAACGTGTAGCTGCTGAAAAAGAATAATCATGAAAGGAGAGAAGCCAAGAGATCAAACGCTCTTGGTTTCGTCATCGAAATGGAGAATAGTATAAATAAGAAAGCTACAAATCATTTGCGTAGAAAACGAACGTGGATCGCTTATTCGTTTATCGCCCCGAATTTCATTGGTTTTTTCGTTTTTACATTAATACCGATCCTGTTTTCGCTTGTACTAGCATTTATGAAATGGGATTCTTTTTCAACGCCAGAATTTGCTGGACTAGATAACTTTCGTAAAATGGCCAACGATGAGACCTTTTGGATTTCTTTGAAAAATACTTTTTTATATACCGCTGCTGTAGTGCCCGGCACACTTGTTTGTTCGTTAGGGCTAGCTTTACTACTAAATCAGAAAATTAGAGGGATGAAGCTTTTTCGTACGATATTTTTCTTTCCGTATGTTACTTCTTTAGTAGCAATTGCTGTTGTTTGGAATATGTTGTTTCATCCAACGATGGGACCAATTAATATCTTTTTAAGGCGATTTATTGAACATCCTCCAGGTTGGACTTCAAGTTCAAATTGGGCGCTTTGGGCAATTGTAATTGTCAGTATTTGGCGCGGGATGGGTTATTACATGATTCTATACCTTGCAGGACTACAAAGTATCCAAAAAGAATTGTATGAAGCGTCTTCACTAGATGGAGCAAATCGATGGAAACAATTTTTGAATGTGACATTACCTTCGTTGAGGCCAACTACTTTCTTTGTAACGATCATGCTTGTCATCAATTGTTTCAAGGTGTTTGACCTGGTGCAAGTGATGACGGATGGTGGCCCTGGTCGAGCGACAAATGTGTTGGTTTACCAAATCTACAATGAAGCATTCAAAAAATTTGATTTTGGTTATGCTTCAGCTATTTCACTTGTTTTGTTCGTAATTGTTTTGGGCGTTACGGTTGTTCAGTTTTCTTGGAATACGCGTCGTACTTAGGAGGTGTGATATGGAAGAGAGTGTTCAAAATGAAAGGAAAAAAGCAAAAATTTTTTCAAACGATATGACCTTTATTCAATGGTTGGGTATGATTCTGCTAATAGGGCTAGCTTTATTGACGATCATTCCTTTTTTATGGATGGTTTCTGCTTCATTCAAAGCAAATAATGAAGTGTTCACGATTCCGATTCAATGGATCCCTAAAACTTGGCATTTAGAGAACTATCTGGTTATTTGGTCTCGTATTCCTTTAGTGACGTTTTTTAAGAATACAGCTTTTTTAAGCGTTGTGATCACATTGATTCAGTTGTTTACTTCTAGTTTTGCTGCTTACGGGTTTTCTAAACTGAATTTTAAAGGGCGCGATATTTTATTTTTAGCATATATCGGCACAATTGCTGTCCCTTGGCAGTCTTATATGATCCCTCAGTTCATCATGATGAGAAAAGTGGGCTTAACAGATACGTTGTGGTCATTGGTGCTATTACAAGCGTTCAATGCTTTTGGTGTGTTCTTGTTGAAGCAATATTACAGTAGTATCCCAGATTCTTTATGTGAGAGCGCGCGGATCGATGGCTTATCAGAATGGGGAATCTATCGAAAGATCATTTTACCCCTTACAAAACCGGCGATTGCCAGTTTGACGATCATCACATTCGTTAATACATGGAACGATTATATGGGGCCATTCATTTATTTGTCTTCTACGGAAAATAAAACAATCCAGTTAGGGTTGAAAATGTTTATTGGGCTATTTGATGCAGAGTACGCATTAATCATGGCTGCCTCAGTTGTTTCTGTTCTTCCTGTTGCTTTTATATTTTTAGCGATGCAAAAATATTTTGTAGAAGGGATCGCTTCATCAGGAATGAAGGAATAGGAGGCGATTATGAAAGAGCAGCGTTTTGACAAAAATGTTTATATGGAATTCTTTTATTGGTTGTATCAATCATTGGCAAGTAGCCTTTGTTTTTGGTGTGTCAATATCTTGTATATAGCAGCTGCGTTCTTTTTGTCAATAGATGGAAGGAATGTCTTTTCCCTAATTTTTTCTTTGCTTTTTATTGGTCCGGGTTGCATCGTGATGATAGGCATGACAGAAGAATTAGCAAAAGAAAAAAGTTTTTCATCAGTACGTTTGTTCATAAAGACGTTTCGCCGATTTTGGCTAAAGGGATTTTTTTATTGGCTATTTGCTTGGATAGTTAGTGTGATAGCGATTTTTGATTGTTTCTTTTTTATACGTTTTTCTTATGGAAAATGGTTGATTCCGTTGTTTGTTTTACTTGCTTGTTTATCAGTTTCCTTTAGCATCAACTGCTGGTATTTTCAGGTGAGAAATCCAGCGTCAAAACCAAATCAAGTTCTACGAATAGCGTTCTACTATACGTTGAAAAAATGGTATGTGAGTTTACTAGATTTTTTACTATTGACAAGTTTGTTTCTCTTCTTTTTCGTAAAGCCCCAATGGTGTATTCTACTAGGTCCTTCTATCGTATTTGGTTTGATTTACTTCAACAATCGTAAATTGATGAGAACGATGGATCTGTAGACTTTATAAATTGAAACTTTCAACCAAGAATGACAGTTTTTTATGTAAAATCTGTCATTCTTTTTCATTTTTTGAAACATATGGCTAAACAAATGAAATAAAACGTGCTATACTTCTGAATGAAACAGGTTTAGAAACTGTATCACTTATTTGTGATTATTTCTAACTAATAATTAAAAATAAAGCATAAAAAGGACGATGTTCAATGGCCGAAAAAATGAAACAAGGTTCGAAATCTGTAGTAGAAAGTTTGATTAACCATCACGTTGATTATGTATTTGGTATACCAGGCGCAAAAATCGATGGTGTATTTAATGAATTAGAGGATCAAGGTCCTGAATTAATCGTAACTCGTCACGAACAAAATGCTGCATTTATGGCACAAGCAATCGGACGTATCACAGGAGAACCAGGGGTTGTTATCGCAACAAGTGGTCCAGGTGCTAGTAACTTAGCTACAGGTTTGGTAACAGCGACAGCAGAAGGAGACCCAGTTTTAGCAATCGCCGGGCAAGTAAAACGAAGCGATCTATTGAAGTTGACCCATCAAAGCATGGATAATGCAGCGCTGTTCCAGCCAATCACAAAATACAGTGCAGAAATCCAAGATCCGGAAACAATTTCAGAAGTGATTGCCAATGCTTATCGTATGGCTAAGAGCTCAAAAAAAGGAGCGAGTTTTATCAGTATTCCTCAAGACGTAGTGGATGCGCCAGTTGAAGGTAATATCATCAAGCCATTGAGTGATCCTAAATTAGGTTCTGCTTCTGCAGATGATATCCGTTACTTAGCCGAACGCATCAGGGAAGCAAAACTACCGGTATTATTAGTAGGTATGCGGGGATCAAGCGAAAAAGAAACATCAGCTATCCGACAATTAGTTGAAAAGACAGCATTGCCTGTTGTAGAGACATTCCAAGCAGCTGGAGTGATCTCACGTGAATTAGAAGCGCATTTCTTTGGTCGTGTGGGATTGTTTAGAAACCAACCAGGCGATATGCTTTTGAAACGAAGCGACCTAGTCATCGCAATTGGTTATGATCCAATCGAATACGAAGCAAGAAACTGGAACGCAGAAAAAGATGCGCGGATCATTGTGATCGATGAAGCACCAGCTGAAATTGATCCGTTTATGCAGCCTGAAAGAGAGTTGATTGGCGATATCTCAGCTACTCTTGATTTATTGACAGGTTCATTAGAGCCTCAACAAGTGTCAGAAGATGCGAAAGAATATTTAGCTTCTCTTCAAGCAAAACTAACGGAGCGGGATATTGTCCAATCAAAAGGAGAAGCAGGTATTTTGCATCCTTTAGAAGTCATCAACACACTTCAGTCAAAAGTAACAGATGATATGACCGTTACTGTAGATGTAGGGAGTCATTATATTTGGATGGCACGCCACTTTAGAAGTTATGAACCCCGACATCTGTTATTCAGTAATGGTATGCAAACGCTTGGTGTAGCATTACCATGGGCAATTTCTGCTGCACTGGTACGTCCAAATACACAAATCGTATCAGTTTCCGGAGATGGCGGATTTTTATTCTCTGCCCAAGATTTAGAAACGGCCGTACGTAAAAAATTGAATATCGTTCATTTGATTTGGAATGATGGACGCTACAATATGGTAGAGTTCCAAGAAAAAATGAAATATCAACGGGCGTCAGGTGTAGACTTTGGTCCAGTTGATTTTGTGAAATATGCAGAAGCTTTTGGTGCTAAAGGAATCCGAGCTACAAGTGTAGAGGAATTAGAAAAAGCTTTAGAAGAAGGATTTGCGACAGAAGGACCCGTAATTATTGATATTCCGATCGATTACCGTGATAATGAGAAATTGGGAGAAACAATCTTACCAGATCAATTCTATTAAGGAAGTGTCGACATGACTAAAAAAATCTTATACCAGCACGGGACATTAGGAGCTTTGATGGCCGGCTTGATGGATGGAACAGAAACGATTGCTCATATATTGGAAAAAGGAACTCTGGGATTGGGAACATTGCATGGACTTGATGGTGAAGTTATCTTTTTAGATGGCGTAGCTTATCAAGGAAGATCAGATGGCTCAGTTGTCCAATTAGATGGAAGTGAACTTACCCCCTATGCAGCAATTACAGATTTTACGCCAGATACTAGTTTTTCTGTTTCAGAATCTGCAGATGGAGAACAATTGAAAAAAGACATCTTAGTAAAAGAAGATGGGGAAAATCTATTTTTAGCAGTGAAGATAACTGGATTATTCAAAAACATGCATATCCGTATCATGCCGAAACAAGAAAAACCTTATCGAAGACTAGCAAAAATTTCAGAGTCTCAACCAGAATTCCATCAAAGCAACATTCATGGAACATTAGTCGGGTTCTTTACGCCTGAATTATTCCAAGGAGTTGCTGCAGCGGGATTTCATCTGCATTTTATCGATGATACACATACATTTGGCGGACATGTAATGGATTTTGAAGTAACTGAAGGAAAAGTTGAGATTAGCCGCATCTCGTCCCTTGTACAGCACTTTCCAGTTGATGATCCGACTTTTGTTCATGAAACGATTGATTATGCTGATTTAGCAGCAGAAATCCAACAAGCAGAATAGAAAAAGACAGCGAGATGCGTTCAAGGTGATCAACCTGACGTATCTCGTTTTTTTGAGGAGGAAACCTAGCGTTTACCAAAAAACTGAGCTATAATCTTCTCCATAGATCAAAAAGGAGCGGTTTTTATCATGTGGACAGAAAAACAGAAAAAAGATGCATACGAAATTCTATTATTACAGCAACAAGGATTATTAGAAGCAGAAGATAACTGGTTAGCAAATTTAGCAAATTCATCTGCATTGCTGAATGAAACTTTACCTGAGACCGTCTTTGCAGGATACTACTTATTTGATGGCAATGAATTGATTTTAGGACCGTTCCAAGGCCGAGTTTCCTGCACACGTATCAAGTTGGGAAAAGGAGTTTGTGGAGAGTCAGCTGAAAAACAAGCGACATTGATCGTTGACGATGTCAAAAAACATGAAAATTATATTTCCTGTGATTCAGCCGCACAATCAGAAATCGTTGTACCAATGGTAAAAGAAGGTCATTTAATCGGTGTTTTAGATATCGATTGCGGAGTAACGAAAGGGTATGATGAAATCGATCAAGCATTTCTAGAAAAATATGTAGATCTTTTATTAGCAAATTTTAATATAAATGCTTTTTCATTTATTAATAACTAAAATTGACTATTGAAACAAAAAAGAAGAGAAATCAAAAATAAAAAGAGCCGGAAAGACAGTGGGCATATCTGTTTTTCGGTTTTTTTATTTTTTTATAAAATCACAAGTGTTATTGGTTTTCATAATCATATTTTAATGGTATTATCATTTTAAATAATGAAAAACACATTAAGGATGGATGAAATATGAATAACGAAACTATCATTTTAGGAAAAAAATATATTTGCCAACCTATTGGCTTGAAACAAAAAGTGGTTGGAGAAGTAATCAGTAAATTAGAAAATTGTGTTGTGATCTGCGTAGACGAATATCATGACGTCGATCGCAATGAAATATTAGAAAAATGCGGAAAAGTAGTGGCAAAATACACTCACGTTTATGAGTTGGAAACGACAGAATATCTATATAATTACAGCAATAAATATGAACATACTTTAGTTTCATAAAGATTTTAAATAAAGTGCCTTCAAAAGCGAGGAGTCCAAGCTTTTGAAGGCACTTTATTTAGTTGGCGTTGTTTTTTATATGTCTCTTTTCTTTTTAAGTGGCACAATAATTGTAAATTTTCTTTAATTGATTCTCTATGCAACCTGAATCTAGTTCAGTATATAAAAACTAGTTTCGTTTGCTTCACTGTCAGAAATTCTCCTTCGCTTCTTTTAGATTATATACAAGGTATCTCTAAAGTCCTTTTAGTTGCCAAAATTTAATAACAAATAAAGTATAATGATTATAGCTTCTCTAATTTCACTTTATTTAATTGTAGACATTATTTTTAAATAACAAACATAATCATTAAAAAAGTTTTTGTCATATCCTCAAGTACTTGTTCTAGCTTCCAGTATATGTTTCTATTTTTATCTTATTTTTTTATTTAAACTAAAAGACGTAATTTCAAATGAAAATTTATTGAATAAAGATTCCATTATTATAGTGCCCACAACGAAACCAGCAGCATTTGCAATAATATCCCCTACATCAAATATTCCTAAATGAAAAACATATTGTGCTATTTCAATTAACCAGATACCCAAAACCACTATGCCTAGATGTTTTTTATTTAATGATAGTATCCAGCCTAATGGTATAAACATGATTATATTCAGCATCACGATTATCGCATCCCCATTGATAAAATCAGAAAGAAATGATAAAGGATTGGATTCTAGTCCTCTTATTCCAATGCTTTTTAAAAAGAGCAGATAAATTAATACTAAAAAATAAAGAATATAAAATCCAATGATTACTTCCTTATAAATTTTCTTTGTAAAAAAACTTAGTAAAAAAATATAGAGAAAAAAAGTAATAATTATTATTTGGATAAATGGAATCCAAAAATCAACATCTCCACTAGGAGGAAAAATAGAGAGTGAGTAAAAATAAAGATATTTCATGTAAAACCATCTGGAAAACAAAAACGATAAACATAGTAATGAAACATTTAAAAATAACAATTTTATTTTAATTTTTATGCTATTAATAGTAGAATTCTCCTTTCAAATTTGTTTCTATTATTATAACAAAAAAACATAAAGGAGCTATACTATGAAAAATATATGAAAAAAACTATCGCTCGCATTTTTAATACTAAGTTTTTTTTCTGCAACAGTTGTAAACGCTGCTACCGCTATGACATATAGTGGGACTGGTATTTGGTCATGGAGATCTGTCAACAGTGGTCTACTTCAACTACACGTTCGTATACTGTTAGGCATAATCTAACTAGACGGAGTGCTGGAGCATCTACTGTGTTGAATGTTGCTATTGCACGGCAGAATCTGATAGGCTCAACTATAGTTTCTTCTAGGAATTTTTCTGGAACTAGCAACGGTACTTTCACAAGTTCATTAACTTCTGGCACGTATTTTCTTCAATTTGAAAGTAATGAGCGGACCAAAACATTTGACATAAATGGAAGTGTCACGTATTAATAATATTCTATCTCCTTAAAAAAATTCTATAAATGACCAGTAAAAGTACAATTGGCCGTTCATTTTACTGGTTATTTCTAATGTTTTCTAGATAGATACTCATTATTTATGGTAATTTCTGATTGGTATTTTTTTATAGGAACTAATAAAGTTAAAACGGATAAATCTATAAAGAAAATTATTGAAGGAAAGACTGTTGACAAAGAAAAACTAAGTGTGACAATATACGCGAAATTCTAATTGTTAAATAAAAAGCAAAAAATTCAAATTTATTTTAAGCCAAAATAAAAAAACGTTGATTTATCAACGTTTTTTACAGTATCTATTAGTCTCAACCATACATATATGGAGACGGCGGGAGTCGAACCCGCGTCCAAACACATCGCCACTTAAAAATCTACGTTCATAGTCAACTCATTTGAGGTTTCGCTTTACAGCTTGCCGAGTGACAGGCATTCTGTATCGCTAGTCTGATATTCTCTTTTTCAACTTACAGACGGAAAGTTGAAACGTATCCCACTAAAGTTAGGACCCTTACTCGAGCACATGGGCGATGCCGAGAGGATCTACGCTAACTGTTTTTAGGCAGCTAAAGCGTAAGAGTTGTTTTCGTTTTTAGCAGTTATATTTAACTGTAACGTTTTTACGTAGACGTAACCTACGAAACGCAATTCAAGCTCGACTGTGCCTGTCGAATCCGTAACGTCCCCGTTAGCTAACAAGGGTTACGTGTATTTTTCATACAAAATCAGTATAGCACATCTTGGGATAAATTCAATAAAAAAGCGGATGATACCCCATTATTTATATAAAAACTGTCCCTTTCTTAAGAAAAAATAAGTGATTTTTTAAGAAAGGGTCCAGTTTCGAAAAAATATCCTTAAATCAGATCAAAATGCTTCAATGCGTGGACAATCCCGCCTTCTGTATTTTTCTTTGTGATGAAAGTAGAAAGCTCTTTTAATCCATCATAGGCATTGCCCATAGCGATTTTGTTGTCGCAAGCTTCCAACAAGGCAAAATCATTCGGACCATCGCCAAATCCAAAAGTAGGAACTTCTTCTAATTGAAGTTCTTTTTTCAGTCGTTTGACACCTGCGCCTTTTGAGATTCCTTTCTTCACTGTATCAATCGAGTAAGGACCATTCCGATAAAAAGTTAGCTCAGGAAAATGTTCATGATAGTATTCGTCACCCGATTGAGATAAGATAAGTAACATATTTACTGTATTGTCTTTAAAGCCTAGAGGATCTATTTTCGGCACATCTGAATGGATAAAGTCATAAGCATCAATCATTGTTTGGCTATGACCGGTACACCAGATTTTCTGGTCGTTATAGTAAGAAAGTTCGTGCCCATTCAACTGTACATGATCATACATTTTTTGACATTCTTCTGAAGAAAATGTCTGAGAGTAGATTTCTTCACCGTTTACTCGAATGAAAGAACCGTTCATGGTGACTGCAGAAGTAATGCCCGCATCTTCCATGATCGAGTGGATTTCTGCTTCTGTACGTCCTGTGGCGATGACGGGAAGAACGTTGTTTTCTTTTAATGCGTTCATAGCTTTTGCCACTTCGGGTGTGATTTTTGACTTCGCATCTAGTAATGTTCCATCAAGATCAAAGAAAGTGATTGCACGATAATTTGACACAAATAAAACTCCTTTTTTATTGGAATAAGTTTATCTTAACAAAGAATGAACAAAAGACAAACCTTTCGTGAAGAATTCCTGAACATATTGGTTCAGTCAACAATATAGAGTATACTATAAGAAGAGAATTTAGGAGGGAAAGAATGATTTTTTTCAGTATTGGTATCTTATTCTTAATAATTGGCAGTCTTTTTCGGATTCTGCCCTCAAAAGGAAACCTGCCTTTTTATGGGTACCATTCGCCTCTTGCCGCAAAAACAGACGCTCATTGGCGACTAGCACAAAAGACAAGCGGGAACTGGTTTTTCCTTATGGGCTTACTGATGACATTGATCGGTTATTATTTAAAGATATCTGGACATACGAATTATTTTTTGATCGAAATGCTATTATTGGTATTTCCAATTATGCCCATTTTTATTATGACAGAAAAAAAATTACAGAGATATGACCTGGAAACTGGAGGGAACGATAATGAATATTTTAATGATTGAAGATAATCAATCTGTTTCTGAAATGATGCAGATGTTTTTCTTAAATGAAGGTTGGGAAGCAACCTTCAAATATGATGGAAAAGAAGGGCTCGACGCCTTTTTAGAAAACCCCCAACACTGGGACATGATTACATTGGACTTGAATTTGCCTACAATGGACGGCATGCTAGTAGGAAGAGAGATCCGCAAAGTTTCAAGCACAGTGCCGATTATCATGCTGACAGCTAGAGATTCTGAAAGTGATCAGGTGATCGGCTTAGAGATGGGGGCAGATGATTATGTGACAAAACCTTTCAGTCCGCTGACGCTTATTGCTCGAATGAAAGCTTTACATCGCCGTAGCGAGTTGGCAGAAGCAAGAGAAGAAGCAGCGGTTTCAGATGACCATTTTGATATTGAGACCAGTCATTTCAAGATGAATACGAAAACACGAGAAGCATATCTGGACAATCGGCCCATCGAAGGCTTGACGCCTAAAGAATTCGATCTATTGTTTACTTTAGCAAAAAAACCACGACAAGTATTTTCTCGGGAACAGTTGCTTGAACTAGTCTGGGATTACCAGTATTTTGGTGATGAACGGACAGTAGATGCCCATATCAAGAAATTGCGTCAAAAAATTGAAAAGGTCGGACCACAAGTTATCCAAACTGTTTGGGGAGTCGGCTACAAATTTGATGATTCTGGTGTTGCCTAATGCGTTATTTGTATCAGCAACTCTTAGCTTTTTGCGGAATGGTCGCGTTGATCTTATTGATCGTCGGAGTTTCTTTTACGCAACTGACAAAACAGACGATTGAAGAAAACAATTATCAGCAACTGTTTGGATATGCTGAATCAGTTGAAAAGACAACGCAAACATATGCAAACAGAATGTCACAACCTAATCAAGATCTGGCATTTCAAAATGCATTGCTGTTGACGGAGCAAGTACTGACAGAACAAAATGTGAATTTTATATTCATCGATAAAAATGAACGAATCATTTATCCTATTGATACAGCGATGCTAGACTTTTCTCTGACAAGTGATCAATGGGAAAATCTAAGAAACAGTCGTCAAGAAAAGTTTACATCAGATAAAAATATCTTGGGGCAGAAGCAAGCAACCTCTTATGCACTGATTCCATTTTATTTAGATAATGAATTTTACGGAGCTTTAGTAGTTAGTCAACCCGCGCGGAATATCGATAACAGTGTTCGTCCAATTACACTGAATCTGTTCAAAGGTTTCATTTTTTCCAGTATTGTGGCGGTCATTGCTAGTTATGCTTTTGCAGCATTCCAAGTCAAGCGGATCAATCGTTTAAGGAATGCGACGAAAGAAGTGACGAATGGTAATTTTGATGTACAGCTTCCCGTACATGATAAAGATGAATTTGATGAGTTAGCAGATGATTTCAATAAAATGACGAATTCACTGAAAGAATCTCAAGCAGAAATCGAAGAACAGGAGAATCGTCGAAGACAATTCATGGCCGATGCTTCCCATGAGATGAGAACACCTCTTACAACGATCAACGGTCTTCTGGAAGGGTTGGAATACAATGCGATCCCTGAGAATCAGCGAGAAAACGCGATTAAATTGATGAAGAATGAAACAGAGCGTCTGATCCGTTTAGTGAATGAAAATTTGGATTATGAAAAAATCCGTACGAATCAAATCAGTATGGTCATTAAAAAATTCAATGGTACAGAAACATTGAGGAATATTGTTGCCCAGTTAGAAGCTAAAGCAGAGGCAGCAGGGGATACGTTGACACTGAAAGCCGATGATGATATCGATGTTTACGCGGATTATGACCGTTTTGTCCAAATCATGGTCAATATTATTCAAAACGCGATACAATTTACTGAAAACGGCCAAATCACAGTCACTCTGGAAAAAGGTTATCTTGAAACGATCATTACGATCGAAGATACGGGAATTGGAATGTCTGAGCAACAAATGAAAAGTATCTGGGATCGCTATTATAAAGTAGATCCTTCAAGAAAAAATACAAAATATGGTGAATCAGGATTAGGATTACCAATCGTGCAACAGCTTGTAAGATTGCATAAAGGTAAATTAGACGTAAAAAGTGAACTAGGAAAAGGAACGAAATTCACCGTCCGTTTGCCTGACGTAGAAATCAAAGAAGAGTAAAAAAAACAAGTGATATAAAAGATCATGAATCGATCTTCTATATCGCTTGTTTTCTTATAATAAAAGGACTGATTTAACCCGCAGGCTCTAAACGATCAATGTAAGGACTCTGGGCAATAGTAGCGTCATGCGTAAAGAGTAAGATACCTTGATTTTCTTCATGAGCTAAATAAGAAAGCAAGTGGAGCAGTTCTTGGATCTCCAATATGCTAAGTTCATCAAATGTATCTTCAATAACAATATTGTTTCGTTTGGAAAGCAACGCATGAAGCAATTGAAGCTTTACTTTCTCAAAAGGCGTAAGCTCAGTCGCCGCACAATTAAGTAACGAAGAAGAGATATCAAGTTTTTCTTGATAGGCTAAACGATCTTGTTTGATTCCCTTTTCTGGTAAATCTAACAGCACATGGTCTTTGAGCTTTAGGTAAGGAAACATTGGCCAATCTTTTTGAACGATGGCGAAATTTTCCAGATTAGCAACTAGAACTTCTCTTTTTAAATGTTCCAATATCTTATCCTGTTTTTCGAGGGGACACAAGATAACGGTCAAATGGTCAGCGTTAATCAAATATTCAGGTTTCATTACGTTTAGACCTCCTGCTTTGCAAGTGATGGATAAAAAAAGTGAATGGGAATAGGCTGAGAATCAGACAGCACCCGCTAAGTCCAACAAGTGTTTGGGCAAAGCCTCTAAGGATATCTGTGAAAAACAGATCATTTTGAAAATCGATAGTAAAGAAAGTCTGCTGATCCATCGGAATCGTAAGTCCGCTTACTGAAGTCAAGATATCACGGATATCTGGCAGCTCAGCAGTCTTTAAGACAAGAAAATTGATCCTTTGAAGCAGTGTTTCATAAACCGACTGGAAGCTGACGATCCACAATAAAACCAAGATACAACAAAGAAAGAGAGGAAAGAACAGCTGCCAAAAAATAAAAAGGAACAGTTTGGCTTTAGAAAGACCAGTCAGGCGCCAATTCATCAATTCTTGCTGGTTTTGCCTGAGTGAATAGTAAAAGAAAAAGATAAAAAAGAAGGCAAACAGAAAAAATAAACTGAATATGCCTTTTAGATAAAATCGGCTAGCTAATTCTAAAGCCGGAAGAAGCTCCGTAGATGCAGAAGCACCAATAAATGAAAGCCGATCTTGGACTTGATTCGCTAAAGCCGATTGCAAATGGTAGAGAGTCAGGCATGCTATCAATAAAAAAGCAGAAAAGCTTGAAAATAAACAATAGAGTATTGTCTGCTTTTTGTAATAAATTAATCGAGCAGTAGCATAGCGGATCATTTTCATACTTTTCACCTCTATAAAAAGTATAAAAAATGAATATGAATAAAGTATGAAATTCCTTTAGTAAAATCACGAATTAAAACCAAAACCAGAAAACCTCTTGCTTTTTGCAAGAGGTTGTGAAAAAAGGAGCTGCGACAAGATGTTTGTCGCAGCTCCTTTCAGATTTGTTTTATCATTCGGAAGAACTTGTGGTCGTTCCGTGAAGTTCTTGATACGTTTGTGTTTTATAAAGATCAACAGTTGATTGTCCGTTGTGTTGACTAAAGACACTAGTTGATTTGTCACCAAGAGATTTTTCAGCTTCTTTTAATTTTTCTAAGCCATTCTTGTAGTCATAATCACTGGTATCAATTGGGTCTAACCCACTGTTCGTATAGAACCGAAGAAGATCACCGTTATTGATTTGATCAGAAACAGCTAACTGTTTATCAACTTTTTCTTTGAGTGAATCAATTTCATTCTGTACTTCCTCAGTAGGTTCAGTAATGGCTTCACCAGTTTCGTTACTGTAGATGGTACCACCGTAGTAAGTATATTTTGGAGTAACAAAATCGCCATCACGGAAAGAAACAAGCTGTTCATGATCTTTCGAGAATAGATCTTGTCCTAACTGAATATAATTTTTTGTATCTACACCTAGTAAATGGAGCAGTGTAGGCAAAGCATCAACTTGGCCGCCATAAGTGTGATTGATCCCGCCTTGTGTTTGTCCAGGAATATGGATCATATAAGGGACACGCTGCATTTGTGCATTGTCATAATTTGTCCAAGTAGAACTTGTTTTTCCAACTAGTTCAGCTAGATTTTTATTTCTAGAATTCGAGACACCATAATGGTCACCGTAAAGAACGATAACTGAATTATCATACAAGCCGCTTTCTTTCAAATAGTTGAAGAATTCTTGTACGGCAGTGTCTAAATAATTGGCTGTCGCGAAGTAACCGTTAATCGTCTCATCGTTTGTATTGGCTAACGGGAATCCAGCTTCGTCATTGGTGAATTTCGAATAAGGATAATGGTTAGATACAGCAATGAATTTTGAATAAAATGGTTGTTGCAGACGTTCCAAGTATTGTACAGATTGTTGGAAAAATGGTTTATCATGCAAACCGTATTGGAACGAATTGTCATCATTAACGTCATAATAAGAAGAATCGAAGAAATAATCATATCCTAAATTCTTATAGGTCTCGTTTCGATTCCAGAATGTGCCGGCGTTCCCATGGAACACGGCACTCGTGTAGCCTTCTGTTTGACTTAAAATATCAGGTGCAGCTTGGAAAGTATTTTTTCCGCCTAATTGTGTGAACAAGGAGCCTTGATTCAAGCCAAACAATGAATTTTCCATCAGCGTTTCCGCATCACTTGTTTTTCCTGCTTTTACTTGATGGAAAAAGTTGTCAAAACTGAACGTGCTATTGCTGTGGTAAAGACTATTGATGAAAGGTGTAACTTCATGTTGGACACCATTCTCATCTGTCAATTTATAATCGATCAAGAATTGTTGGAAGCTTTCTAAATGGATATAAATCACATTTTTTCCTTTAGCGAGTCCAAACAAATCATCATTTGGTGCTGCGTAATGTTCTTTTACATAATTTTCTACTTCTTTCATATCATTGGGGCTTGCTTCTGCCCGCACTTGGTTTGTCTGGTAAGTTTGAACGCCGTCGTAAACCATGAAAGCATTCAAGCCAAGATATTTGACCAAATAATCCCGAGAGAATGTACGAGTCAATAATTCTGGACGATCAGCTTCCGCCATAAAAAGATTTCCTGAGAAAATCATAACGGCTAATGTAGAGATCGCAAAAGCCATTCTTGCTCGAATCGGACGAGGGTCCAACTTGATTTTTTTGGCGATCAGTAGAACAGTCAAGATAATGAAATCGATCCAATAGATCACGTCATATGGGCGAAACAGTCGAATGGCACTTTCTCCCAGACCACTTGCTACTTTCCCAGCACCTAAAATCGTGTTGATCGTAATGAAGTCCGTGAATTCTCGATAATAAGTGACATTCGAAAAAACAAGCAATGTCAAAAGAAAATAAATGACCATCATCGTGATATAAGCAACTCTAGGGCGTCTGATATAAAGAGCAATTCCAAGTAATAACAGTGTAGTTGCAATAGGATTGATAAACAAGATAAAGTATTGAATGCCACTTTCAATTCCGAGATGGAAATCGACCAAATAGGCAAAAATCGTTTTCAACCAAAGTAAAACGACTAGTAAAGAAAAAAATCCGAGCCTCTTATTCAAAAAGGCAGGTGTTTTTATATATTTCAAGATAATCTTCCTTTCTGCACTTCTTAATCACAGAAGTGTCATGAAACCATGTTACACAGCTCACTTATTCTCATTTATTTTACTAGTATGACAATATAGTGTCAATTGAAACCAGAACTTTGTGCTGTTTCATTAAGTTTTTCTTTAAGCTTGATGAAAAAGGAGCAGTAAGACAAGACCTATGTTTTTTGTTATACTTGAGAAGAGAAAGCTAAAGCAGGTGAAGGAATGAAAGTACAAGTAAAAAAAAGAGCAAGCAGTCGATTAAAAAAAGGATACCCACTGATCCAAAAAGAAGACCTTGCACATCCCCAAAAAGAAACCACGCAATGGGTGGAATTAGTTGATCCGCAAAACCAATTTATCGCAAAAGGATATCTAGGAAAGCAGAATAAAGGGATCGGTTGGGTATTGAGCCAGCAGGATATCCCATTTGATCAATCATTTTTTGAAGAACTTTTTGTGAAGTCAAAAGAAAAAAGAACTTTCTTTTTTTCAGATGATTCTACTACCGCTTTTCGTATATTCAATGGAGAAGGAGACGGAATCGGCGGTCTGATTATTGATTATTATGCAGGTTATGCTGTTTTTTCTTGGTATAACGAGACGTTATATACACATCGTGAATTATTGATTCAAGCTTTTCGTGAAATCTATCCGGAAATCATCGGCGGATATGAGAAAATTCGTTTTGAATCAGTGAATCTGCCTGAGAGCCAGTTCATTTACGGAAAAGAGGCACCGGAGCCCTTGGTCGTAAAAGAAAACGGAGTAAAATTTGCCGTTTATTTGAATGAAGGATTGATGACTGGTATCTTTCTAGACCAAAAAGAAGTACGGGGATCATTAGCAGAAGGTTTCGCTTCTGGGAAAACAGTTTTGAATATGTTTAGTTATACCGGCGCCTTTTCTGTTGCTGCCGCAATGGGAGGGGCAATCGAAACGACAAGTGTCGATCTAGCAAAACGCAGTTTGAAAAAAACACAGGAACAGTTTGAAGTGAATGGCCTGGATGTCGATCAGCAAAAAATCATTGTTATGGACGTATTCGAGTATTTCAAATACGCAAAAAGAAAACAATTTTTATATGACATGATTGTATTGGATCCACCAAGTTTTGCCAGAAACAAGAAAAAAGTCTTTCGCGTAGCAAAAGATTATGGGGAACTGATCAAGGATAGTCTGGATATTTTAGCAGAAGATGGGATACTTATTGCGTCTACAAATGCTGCGAATGTCTCGATCGAACAATTCCAAACAATGATCGAAGAGGAATTCCATGCCAAGAATGTTTCTTTTGAACAACTTGCTTTATATCGTCTGCCAAAAGATTTCCAGACGACGGATACCTTTTTAGAAGGCAATTATCTGAAAGTGTTTGTTTATCAAATTAAAAATAACCATTAGAAGGAGCGATGCAGAGTGGTTCGGATAAAGGGATTGAATATAGGAAGCGGTAGACCAAAGATTTGTGCGCCTCTTATCGGAGCCGTCCGAGAGGAAGTATTACGTGAAGCAGTTCTTGCACGTGAAGCAGGGGCCGACTTAGTCGAATGGCGAGTCGATCATTATCGTAAGGTTTTTTCTTTTGATGAAGTTGCAGAAACATTGGTTCTTATCCATGAGATGCTTGATGGATTGCCGTTATTATTTACGTTCCGTACCTTAGCTGAAGGCGGAGAACAAGACATATCGATCCGTCAGTATCGCGATCTTTATGAACATGTGATACACACTGGATTAGTAGATATGGTCGATATCGAGTTGTTCAAAGTTGAAAGTTTAGGGAAAGGACTGATAGAGGAAATCAAATCTTTAGATATCCCTTTGATCATCAGTAGTCATGATTTTAAAGAAACACCAGCTGACCCTGTCTTGCTTTACCGGTTGAATGTCATGGAACATTTTGGCGCTGATATCGGAAAGTTGGCAGTGACTCCCAACAATGAACGAGATGTTTTGCGGTTGATGGAGTTGACTAGACGGGCAAATGCTTTTGTCTCCATGCCTATCATTACGATGTCTATGGGCGATCTGGGGAAAATTTCTCGTCTGGCTGGCGGAACGACAGGATCTGTCATGACGTTTGGTTCCTTAAGCAGTGATTCTGTTTCTGCTCCAGGACAATTACCGGTCAAAGCATTGAAGCAAATTATCCAATTATTAAATGAACCGTTGTAGAACAAGTTTGAGGTGATATTTTTTGGCAAAGAAAAAAATAGTAAAAACGAATGCGATCCGTATGGTCGAACAAAAAAAGATTCCCTATACAGAACACGAATATGAATGGGACGAAAACCACCTAAGTGCGTCCTCTGTCGCCGAACAGCTCCCAGAGAGCCAATCTCGTATATTTAAAACACTGGTTGCTGTGGGCAATGTGACGGGGCCTCTTGTTGCTGTGATACCAGGAGAAGCCGAATTGAATCTAAAAAAATTAGCAAAAGTTTCAGGGAATAAAAAAGTAGAAATGCTTCATTTGAAAGATTTGGAAGCAACGACCGGATACATACGTGGTGGCTGCTCGCCTATAGGAATGAAAAAACTATTTCCTACTTATTTAGATCAAATCGCAGAAAACTATGATCAAATCATTGTATCAGCTGGCAGAAGAGGGCTGCAGATGGAATTAGCTCCTCAAGATATCTGTGCATTAACGAGCGGACAATTTGCAGATATAAAACAATAAATCATACGTATAAAAGAAAGAAGGAGGCCGGGATGTTGTTTGCCCAGTCTCCTTCTTTCTTTTTTATACATTATGCTCTTTGCCCAGCATTCATTCCTGCTACATGTCCTGTAGCGAAAGCCGCTGTGATATTAAAGCCGCCAGTATAACCATTGACATCCAGTAATTCTCCGGCAAAATACAGACCATCAATGATTTTACTCTCCAACGTTTTAGGATGAATTTCCTTTAGAGAAACCCCTCCGCCAGTTACAAATGATTTCTCAATAGGAAAAGTCTTGTTGATTGATAGCTTAAACTCTTTGCATAATTGAACGAAATCTTGAATTTGTTTTTGAGAGGCTTGTTGTCCTGTTAGGCTGTCCATTTCAAGCCGCTCAAGAAAGAAAACCAACAATCGCTCAGGTAATAGACCGTGCCAAGCATTTACTAAGTTCTTTTTGGTGGCTTTACTTTTTTCTGTCAATAAATGAATAAGCTCTTGTTTGGTTTGTGTAGGGAAACAATCCAGAGAAAGGGTCACTGGTTCTCCCGTTTTCTCTAATTCTTTATTGACAAAACTTGAACAACGCAGTGCAGCCGGACCAGAAATACCGAAATGGGTGAAAAGCAAATCCATCGTATGTTCAGTCAATACACGGCCTTTTTTATTTAGAACACGTAAAGTGATGTCCTGTAAAGAAAGCCCTTGAAGTGTTTTCTCTTGAATATACGGTTCATCCGATATCAAGGGGGACTCTGTCGCATAAAGAGGCGTCACCGTGTGACCTACTCGCTTCACGATCTTGTACCCATCTCCAGTAGAACCAGTAGAGGGATAAGTCCGACCACCAGTCGTTAAGATAACGGCAGGAGCATGGAACTCTTCGAATTCCGTGCGTATACCGTAAATTTTATGTTCTTTGTGGATCAATTTCTCTACTCGAGTAGAGAATAGGATCGTCACATCTAGTTCTTTCAGACGATTAAGTAATGCTTCGATAATCGTTTTTGATTTATTTGTCACAGGAAACATCCGTCCATGATCCTCTTCTTTTAAATGTACGCCTTGTGATTCAAAGAAGTTCATGATATCGAAATTATTCCATTGTGCAAATGTACTATATAAAAACTTTCCATTTCCAGGAATATGTGCGATTAAATCATCAACAGGACGATTATTCGTGACGTTGCACCGACCACCACCTGTCATCAGTAGTTTTTTCCCTGCTTTTTTGTTTTTTTCGATCAAAAGTACGCGTGCGCCTTGTTCAGCTGCACTGATCGCTGCCATCATCCCGCTTGTTCCAGCGCCGGCTACGATCACATCATACAGTTTTTCCATTCCCTCACCTCAAGGAAAGTGTAGCATATTTGAAGAAAGAAAACAGAAAAAAATGTTTTGAGCCAAAAGAGAAAATGAGCTAAAATGAGGGAAGATAAGCAAAGGAGCGTGGAACGATGACAAACGCAACAGAATATGTTCAAGCAATTCAAGAAAAGCTACATCAAAAGGATCAAGGACAAGAAGAATTTTTACAAGCAATCGATGAATTTATGCCCACAGTAATGTCTTTTTTGGACACTCATCCCGAATATATCGAAAAGAATATTTTAGAACTTTTAACAGAACCAGAAAGAATTATTCAATTTCGAGTACCTTGGCAAGATGATAAAGGAAACTGGCGAGTAAATAGAGGCTATCGTATCCAATACAATTCAGCTATCGGCCCTTATAAAGGTGGATTACGCTTCCATCCCAGTGTCAACCTAAGTATCTTAAAATTTTTGGCTTTTGAACAGATTTTCAAGAATAGTTTAACTGGTCTGCCAATCGGTGGAGGAAAAGGTGGGAGTGATTTCGATCCTAAAGGGAAATCTGATAATGAAATCATGCGTTTTTGTCAAAGTTTCATGTTGGAATTGTCAAAACATATCGGGCCATCGATTGATGTTCCTGCGGGAGATATCGGTGTAGGAGCTAGAGAAATCGGCTATTTGTTCGGCGAATATAAACGATTGAAAAAATATGATACTGGTGTGTTGACAGGTAAACCTCTAGATTTCTGGGGAAGCAAGATACGTACAGAAGCGACTGGATATGGATTAGTGTATTATGTCAAACATCTATTGAACGAAGAAAAAGATTCATTTAATCAAAAAATAGTTTTTGTTTCCGGAAGTGGGAATGTAGCCATTTATGCAATCGAAAAAGTGCAAGAACTAGGTGGAAAAGTGGTTACATGTTCAGATTCCAACGGGTATATCTATGATCCAGAAGGAATAGACGTGTCACTATTGAAAGAAATCAAAGAAATCAAGCGCCAACGTTTAACAGAATACGCGAACCAACGTCCTTCTGCTGTTTATCATGCTGGAGAATCTGTTTGGACATTGAAAGAAAAGGCGGATATCGCTTTGCCATGTGCCACTCAAAACGAAATAGACGAAAGCTTGGCTGAAATCTTAGTAGAAAATGGGATCAAAATCGTAGCAGAAGGCGCTAATATGCCATGTACAGTAAAAGCTGTTTCTGTTCTTCATGAAGCAGGCGTGTGGTATTGTCCAGGAAAAGCTGCTAATGCTGGAGGAGTGGCAGTATCTGCTTTAGAAATGAGTCAGAACGCCCAGCGATTGACTTGGGAAAGAGAACAAGTGGATGAGCAGCTGGATCAAATCATGGAAACGATTTACCATACGTGTCGCCAAACAGCCGCTGAGTATGGCGATGAAAAGAACTTGCTTCTTGGAGCAAATGTTGCTGGATTTGAAAAAGTTGCCAAAGCAATGGCAGCAGAAGGTTTAGTTTAAAAAATGAAACTTTCTTGGAAATATTGTCAGCATTTTGTTTATTTGCTTGAAAAATAATAAAAAAAAACGTAAAGTATTACCTGTAGAGTAAACCTATAAGGAGGAGAACAAATGGCACACATTCATTTTGACTATTCAAAAGTAGCACCGTTTGTCAATGAACATGAGTTAGGGTACATGCAAAGCCAAGTAACAGCAGCCCACAACGAATTACGGGAAGGAACTGGCGCAGGAAGCGACTTCCGCGGCTGGATCGATTTACCAACGAACTATGACAAAGAAGAATTTGCACGTATCAAAGAAGCAGCTAAAAAAATCCAATCTGATTCTGAAGTATTAGTTGTTATCGGTATCGGTGGTTCTTATTTAGGCGCTCGTGCAGCGATCGACTTCTTGAATCACACATTCTTCAATCTATTAGATAGCGACACACGCAAAGCACCACAAATCTTCTTTGCCGGAAATTCAATCAGTTCAACATATATCGCTGATTTGATCGAAGTAATCGGTGATCGCGACTTTTCAGTAAACGTTATTTCAAAATCTGGAACAACTACTGAACCAGCGATTGCTTTCCGTGTATTCAAAGAGCTTCTTGTTAAGAAATACGGACAAGAAGAAGCAAACAAACGTATCTACGCTACAACAGATAAAGCAAAAGGTGCAGTTAAAGTAGAAGCAGATGCAGAAGGTTGGGAAACTTTCGTGATTCCTGATGACATCGGCGGACGTTTCTCTGTATTAACGGCTGTTGGTTTGTTACCAATCGCTGTTAGTGGAGCAGATATTGACGCATTGATGCAAGGAGCTGCTGATGCAAGCAAAGCTTATTCAAGCGACAAACTAGAAGAAAACGAAGCTTACCAATACGCAGCAATGCGCAACATTCTTTACCGTAAAGGCAAAGTAACTGAGTTGTTGATCAATTATGAACCAGGAATGCAATACTTCTCAGAATGGTGGAAACAATTGTATGGCGAATCTGAAGGAAAAGACCAAAAAGGCATCTATCCTTCAAGCGCAAACTTCTCAACTGATTTGCACTCTTTAGGACAATTCATCCAAGAAGGACGCCGCAATATTTTTGAAACAGTTGTGAAAGTTGAAAAACCTCGTAAATCAATCACGATTCCTGAACAAGCAGAAGACTTAGACGGTCTAGGCTACTTGCAAGGAAAAGAAGTGGACTTCGTAAATACAAAAGCATTTGAAGGAACATTGCTTGCTCATACAGACGGTGACGTGCCTAACTTGCTAGTCAAAATTCCAGAAATGGATGCTTACACATTGGGTTACACAATGTACTTCTTTGAAATTGCTGTAGGTATTTCAGGTTACTTGAATGGAATCAACCCATTCGACCAACCAGGTGTAGAAGCTTACAAGAAAAACATGTTCGCACTTCTAGGCAAACCAGGCTTTGAAGATCTTGCTAAAGAATTGAACGAACGCCTGTAAGATAAGGGTTTCTCGCTAGATTTAAAAAATCAGTGATAGAAACATGTTGGCTTTGAAATAAAAGCTGGTACCCATTTAGGTGCTTAACACATATTAACACCGTTTATTCGGAAAAAGGGGGTTGTGACAAGAATTTTGTCACAGCCCCTTGTTCCTACGATTAGTCAAGTAAAAGATGTAATAAAAATAGCTCGTAAACAAAAGCGAAAAAATCAAGGCACACCAAATAAAGCCCCGTTCGTAAAAAAATTTTCGATCTGGGCAAAGAAGTGGTATACTGTAAGTGGTTTAGTTAATGGTCCACTGAGACCGCGTACGCATAGTCGTACTCTGTATGTGCCCTAACCATAGCGTGCATACATTTCAGAAGCTTGTTCATACAAGCAACTGTGGCAACCTTATCTTTCTTAGGGATAGGTTGCTTTTTTAATTTGTAGTAATAATCGACAATATGATTAGGAGCTGCGCGTTGCTGGCGAATCATATTTCGAATGGTGAAGAAAATAATTTTCCGTGCTTTGGGATTACCACGCTTATTGATGCGGTCTTGGCCAGTATACTTACCTGATTGATACCGTCGGATGTCGATTCCGACAAAGGCATTCAATTGTTTATGGGTTTCAAATCGTGTGATATCTCCTAATTCACCGAGCAATAAAGCGGCTGTGAGTGCGCCAATCCCAGGGAACGTTTGGTACAACAAAAAGCAAGGAGAGCCTTCGGCTTTTTTGATCATTTGTGTCGCCAGTGCTTCTTTTTGTTCGAGTAAATCTTGGAGAAGTTCGGCGTAATAGATCGTTTTTTGACAGTGGATACTGTCTTTTTCAACAGCTGGATAGGCACACTGTGCATAGTGGATGATTTGATCTGCCTTTTGCTCGGCACGATTCGCGGAGATTTTTTTCCGTGTTTCGTTGATCAGTTTATTTTTTATTTTTGTCCGAGTAGATGCCAATACAAAATCTGGATGGGGAAAAAGACGGATCAATGTCAATGCGTAAGGGGTCAGCCTGTTTGAAAAGAACTGTTCAAGCTCTGGAAAAGTCAACTGAAGGCAGTTGTGTAAATCCATGCGCAGACGAGTGATTTTCTTCTCAATTTCTTGATAAAAACGGGCTAAATCGCGCATCTCTAAGTAAAAATTGCTTTGTACTTCTTTTGGCTGACGTTGATTTTTAAGATGAGTCTGTGCGAGCCGATGGGCATCCGATTTATCTGTTTTCCAACTGCGTAAGGTGCTTTCTTCCATCTGTTTTTTCGCTTCTAACGGGTTTAACAAACAGTAAGAAAAGTGATGATCTTGAAAGAACTTTTCGACTGGTCTGGAATAAATCCCCGTTGCTTCAAAAACAATCAATGGACGTTCAGGCAAGTGCTGGATCTCTTCGAGTAATGCATGAAATCCTCTTTGAGTGTGTTCGATCTCGTCTTCAAATAAGCAGGTGTCGTCTTTGTATAGGACACTGTAGCTGTGTCACATTGAAACATCTAATGCAAGAATGTAAGGCATTTGTATTCCTCTTTTTTAAGTTTTGAAAGAACTTTACTGCTTCATTTCGATTCCAATTTCCTATACACGGGCTCATGGCCCCAACATACGTAAACCTGATTCTAAAATGACAGTAAAGAAGTTCGGTTTTTGATAGGGACTCGTAGTCCTCGGGACTTTGTTCGAACTTTCTTTCACTCTTCACTATAATCTAAAAATAGAAAATAGAGGGAGGGGAACATCATTCGTCAATGATGTTCCCCTCTAATCTTAGTATGTTTTGTATGGGAATCGATTCATTGCCTTGTTCTTTAGTTAAGGACTGGAAGAACAGGAAAGTGACTTCGAAGACCAATTCTATTTTTTTGTTTTCTAAAATCGACAAACAAAAAAGCACTTAAATCGAGTGCTTTTTTACGATAGTTTCTTAATCTTAAGATAGCCCTAATTTGTCTTTTACAGATGAAGGTACTTTATCGCTAGTGATTACTTTTTTCTCTATAATTCGCTTTTCGCTTGCTTTCAACTGCAAGATTGTTCCTTCGGGATAGGCAGAACCATTAGCAGAGTCGCCAGAAGTGATGACATCAAAATCCAATTGTCTTTTTTCACCGTTTTCAGCGTACGCATCTACGTTATATTTAAACCCTTTTCCAATTACTTCTCCATTATCTGCTTTAATATCAGTTTCTGGAGGCATCGGTGCTTTGATTACTGCATAATAATCTTTTCCTACATAAGTAGACTGATAGTAGTCCCAGCCTTTCCATCCTATAAAAGCAATCAATATGATAACGATCAACCCTAAAATTTTTTTCATGAAAGATCTCCTTTTTTATTTTTATTATATTAAATATTATACAGATAATAACGGAATATCATCATCGAAACAGCTAACAATATTGTCATAAAAAGCGACGATAATTGATATTAAAACTTATATTTTTGTTTAGGTCAAGAACCAATGACAGATATAATGACCAGATGTATGTAAAAAATACAAAAAGACGTCTGTCGCGGATCACCGTTACAAACGTCTTTTATTGATTTTCCGAGATCTCATCAGTCGCCATTTGGAATGGGTCACTCCTTATCTAGATTCATTTAATGCTCGGACTGCTTGTTCAATTGTAATACCAAACGCAACGTTATTTTCGTTTTGTGCATCAATCGCCATAAAACGGTTAGAAGTTGTATCAAAGGCTACGCGGTATTGCATATTTGTTTTTGTAAACGTCATAAAATTCATCTCCTTTGTAATGTAATTCAGTTCTTGAAAGTTTCCTTTAAACTTTCGAACCTATAACAAGTTTAGCATCGTCCGTTTTTTCATGCAATTAAAAAGCATTTATCACTTTTCTTGTTTACTTTTTCTTAAATCAATTAGCTGTTTTCTTTCAAGCCAATAAGTAGTCCAACCATCAACGTTACAAAGACTATTGCTTGGATATAGATCATATGCTCACCCCCTGTAAATAATTTAGCAGGATAATGAAAAGAACACACGAACAACATAGGAATATAAACAAACGTTTTTGTCACAACATCTAGAATTATGATAAGAAAATAGTTATCTAAAAAGTAAAAAATAAATCAAATAAAAATAAAAAAGCAAAATAAAACGTTTTCAAATGGAGGGAGATTTGTTATTATAAAATAAAGAAAAACAAAGAAAAGAGGGAATGAAATGGTAAAAGCGGAAGTAGGAAGAACTTATATATGCAAACCGATCGGCGTATCTCACGAACTAATCGGCTGTATTGAACGTACATATAACAACACGGCTGTCGTGTATGTTGAAAGTTATGACCAACGAGACCATCCAATCATCCATGAAAGCAAGTACCGCATGCTCGTAAAATTCTGTGATATTAGTGCACCTGCTGAATTGGTTTCTTAAACAGTATTTTTGAGAATTCGCAAGAACTCCCTTATAATATAAATAAAGACAGAAGGGAGCGAGAAGATATGCCAAAAAGAAAAAGTTCAGGGAAAATGGGAATTATTCTTGCAGTGATCTCTGCAATTCCTGCTATTTTATCTATTGTTCGTGCGATGAAGGAATCAAGAGAAAGTTAAGGACACGTTATGAATGTCAAACAAAAAACGCATATACCTGCGGTAACAGGTTATGCGTTTTTTGTTGTATAAAGGTTTATTTCATCAACTATTTTTGATTAGCCAACACCCAAAACAAAATTTAGTAGCTTGTCTGAATAAGTGATTTCTTCATCTGTTTGTTTCACACTTTCATTTAGTAGTCCCATCTCATCGGTTATGATACCATCCACACCATAAAACATCATGCGACTCATAGCATCTGAATCGTTGATTGTCCATACATATACTTTTTTTCCATCTTGATGGGCAGAATTAATGAAGTTACGATTGATCGTACTATACTCCATTGTCAAAAAATCAGCAGGCGTTACGGGTGGTCCAACGATATTGAAAGGCAAGATATAGCCCACATAAAAGTTTGGTTCTGCTTCTTTTAAATCAGAAACAGTTTGATACGTCAAACTTTGCAAAATATGATGATTCTCTAAGATCGCTTTGCGGTATTTCTGAACAAATCGTTCGACCAGGTCATCCGAATCTTTTTTAGAGGTCTTGATCTCAATAAGTAATTTTTGGTTCAATTCATGCGCTTTTTCTAAATAAGAATCAAAAGAACACACAGGGGCTTGGAACCCATTTTCAGTAACCGTAAGATTTGTCAATTCTTTCAATGTCAAATCCTGTGGTGTTCGATTTACCCCTGTTAAGTGGCGAAGATTTGCATCATGCATCACTACGAAACGGCCATCTTTTGTTTCCTGCACATCCATCTCTATATAATCAGGATGATAGTCTCTGCTTGTTTTTTCAAGTGCTTCTAAAGTATTTTGCGCCCCATTTTGCGTACTTACACCTCTGTGAGATACAGTCACTGGTTTTGTCTGAACTGCCGAAGTCAGATAATCCATATTGTAAAGACAAACGCCAATACCGAAAAAAACTGCAAAAAGGGTCAAACCAGTGTTTTTCAGCGCAGATAAACGCACGTTGGGTGTTTGAGGCGTAAACCACTTGGGAATCTCTGGTAAGAAACCTTCGTCATCCATGAAATCAACGATGATATAAAAAATTCCTACAGTAGACATCACGATATTGAATAATAAAATTCCTTGTAAAAGCGTCATCGCAAATACAGCGCTGATCAATGCGTAATTCGGGAAAAATTCTTCAACAACACTTTGTGCCAAAATAACAACGATATATCCCAAAGAAGAAAGAAGTAAAATCGTACCGCCAATCACGATAAATTGTCCTATGATGGCAAAAAGACGTGATTTGGTCAGCAACCAGCTTTCTCGAATGGATGCTCGAAAAGGTCGATCTCGTAAAATCATTTCAGGTAAAGCGAAAATCAAACGAATCCCAATATAGCCAAGAAAAATGTAAACGAGTAAAAAGGAACTGACGACGATCCAGCGGTTAGCAAAAATAAAATCCATGATAAAAGCAGGAATTTTTATTTTTGACAGTAAATCAGAATTGAAACTTAACCCGCTGATCGGTAGAATCAATAAAAAATAAGCAAGAAAAAACAAAAAAGTAATAGGTCTCACTTTTTTCAGTTGAAGTATCGTCAAGTGCAAGAGCTGCTTTAAAGAAACCGGTTCTTTCTTTTTAATAAAAAAGACGCTCATCAAAAGAAATGCAAATTCGAAATAAACCAATAGTAAAATCGTCAGTAAAACGGCGATTAACGACAGCAGAACTCCAGGATGCTGAGAGAAAATCAAAGGAATATTGTCATAAGATAAATAGTCAATTGCTCCTCGGTGCAAAATAAAACGAGTCGTACTGCTCAATAAGGGTAAACAAATAAATAAAATAAAGCCATGCATCAGCAAGACATCACGGAAATAAGCTTGTGTCCCTTTCAAAAAATCCCACGCGTTGCCTAAGCTACGTTTCAAATAATTCATCCTATCACCTACTTTCACATTGTAGCGCAAATCCAATGAAAAAGGAAAGGGCGCAATGTATCTTGCAGACCCTTTCCCAGAATTAACATTGGTAATCAATCAATAACTGATTTTGCAAAATAAATATTAACCAAGAAGACCACTTAGATATTGTCCTCCATAAATCAAAGCCATACTGTATAAAAAAATCGATAGTGGTTTAGCAATCAAAATAATCAGTGTATATCGTTTCACTGAAATGTTTGTCAATCCAGCCATTAAACATAACGCATCGTCCGGAGCAACAGGAAGAAAAATAGCTAGAGCAAACAGCTTTTCAAAGCGGTTTTGATTGTCTAACCAGCCAATATATTTGTTATAGGTCTTATCGCTGATCATGGAAAGAATGAATGGTTTTCCGTAACGTCTTCCTAGAAGAAAGATAATAATCGAACCAATACAGATTCCAACATAATTGTAAATAAAGCCAGCATAAGGACCAAATATCAGGACACCCGCTGCAGTGCTGATTCCTCCAGGAATGATTGGAATAACCACTTGCAAGATTTGGATGAAGATAAAAATGACCGGACCTAAAATGATCGAATCACCTACTAATCCTCTTAAAGCATTCAAATCTTTGAAAACACCTAAATTAATAAAATAAATCGTCAGCGCGATTGATAGACCTAATCCGATAATAGAAATGAAATTTATCAGTTTTCGAGAAGCAGCAATATTCATTATTCATCAACTCCTTAGAGGTTCTTTGATATCTATACTTTACTAGAAAAGCAACTGTCTGCGCCACTTTTTAAGATGACAGAAAACAAACAATTTTGTAAGTTCATCATACGTTCATTATAAGTATAAAAGAATAATCTCAAAAAAACATCCAACTAAAGACTTATTTAATCTCTTGTTTTTTCAAAAATAGAAAAAAGATAGAAAACGCTAACAATTATGCTTGGAAAGCATACTGATGGAATAAACTAAGCATTGGACAGGTTAAAAAATGGGGCTTAAAATAAAATGCGAAGAAACAATAGATAATGATGTAATTAAGAACAATGATCGAATCACCTAGCAATCACGAACGGAGGAAATAAAAAAATGGCAGAAAAACAAACCGCAGGAAGAGAACAATTGGGGGAGTTTGCACCAAAATTTGCAGAATTGAATGACGATGTTTTATTTGGACAAGTATGGTCAAGAGAAGAATTATCTCCTCATCAGCGTAGTATCATCACCCTATCTGCTTTGATCTCAGGAGGGAATTTTGAACAATTGCCAGCTCATCTGAAAATTGGCAAGCAAAATGGCATTACTAGTGAAGAAATAGCAGAAATCATTACCCATTTAGCTTTTTATGTAGGGTGGCCAAAAGCTTGGTCGGCTTTTAGTTTAGCAAAAGAAATCTATCTAGAAGAAAATAGCGAAGATAAGAAAGAGGCGTAAATGATGACAAAACACGAAGAAATACAAAAAGGCGTGATTTTTCCAGCAGGTAAAAAAAACGAAGCATACGCTCAAGTATTTACCGGGCAAAGCTATCTGAATATGTTAGTAAACGATCCCGAAGTTTCTGTTGGTGTAGGGAATGTAACTTTTGAACCAGGCTGTCGCAATCACTGGCATGTCCATACAGACGGCTATCAAATCTTACTTGTGACCGGAGGAGAAGGCTGGTATCAGGAAGAAGGAAAGCCAGCAAGACGATTAATGGCTGGAGATGTCGTCGTAACGCACAAAGGGATCAAACATTGGCATGGTGCGACAAAAGACAGTTGGTTTGAACATTTGGCGATCACTGCTGGTAATTCAGAGTTTTTAGAACCTGTAACAGATGAACTATACGAAGGATTGGAAAATCAATAATATCAAGCTTAGAACAGCTCCTAAAAGTAGATTTTTAATCGAACTTTCAGGAGCTGTTTTAGGTGGATGAAGCTGTTTTGTAAAATAGGTTAATAATAGGGGCGAGGAGAAGCACGCCGGAAAATCTTGATATTGATAATCGGCTGGGCATACATGATTTCCACATCGTCAATCAAACTACCTAGCAGATGATAATCTTCCCGATCATGTCGAGGATTACCTAATAGCTCCTGATAGTAGATTTCCATGCTAGGGTCTCGAGGATTGTTCAGCAAATCAGCAAGTACATCTAGATCTTCTGGCTGAGTTTCTGTTGTGCCCTGTATTTCTATGAAAAGTCCCTCCTCAGCAAATTCTACGCCAATACGTATTTCAGTTATTTCGTGGGAATATAGATAAGTAAGAAGCTCATCGATGATTCTTTTTGATAATTCTTTTTCCAAGTGTCTTTTTTTCCTTTCTGACAGCGGTAAAGTTATCTAGTATCGGTACAAGGATACCTGCAACGAATCCAGTTGAAAAACCACTGTTATATAAATTGAGTCCTCCGTGCAAAGTGCTGACGTTATGGACAAGAGCAATATGTAACATACCAGCTATTACACCGTAAAAACTTCCGTAAAAACCGCTTATGGGCGCGAGGCCTGTCCCAAACACAGCGGCAACGAGCATGCCGGTGCTGGTGATCTCATGAAACGTCCCAAACAAAGAAGCAAGAAAGATTCCGACTAGTATCGGAAAACTGTTTTTTAAATGACAACCAAAAGCACTGAAACCAACCGCAGATAAAATAGCACCGATGACAGGACCATTTAACTTACCACCAACCAGCAAAACATAAGAAGAAAGCATTAGACCAACTAGCCCCATGTTAATCAAAGTAGCACCGATACCAGAATTAGCAATGAAATCAGTTGTCAGTTTTCCAGATGAATCGAAAATCTCTCGAATACCCGAAAGTCGAAAGGAATTATAATAGAAACCAAAACCGACTGTCAGCAAAAAAAAGCCGAAAATGATCCAGACGAGAGGGGAATGGTATTCATTGGAAACCAATGTATTCTCGACGATCGAGTAGCTGAACAATCGCAAAACAGCAGTAAAAGCCATGGCAATCAAGCCTGAGGTAAATCCAATATTATAAAGCGTGAACCCGCGATGGAAAACTAAAGTTTGAGCAGCCAATGGCGGAAGAAGAAGACCAATTGCTATACCGGCCAAATTGCCCAGCAGAACACCTACTAGCAAAGGAAAGCGCATACCAAAAGTAATGTAACTAACGACCGGCGACAATGCGCTGCCGAACAGTCCTATCATAATATACTGAGAAAAAGGTTTATTGACAAATACAGCATACAGGTATACACCTAAAATGATCGAGATCGAATTATAAAGGTTTTTGCCAAAAAAAGAAAAACCGGTAACTGTTAAAATCGAAGCGAATAAGGGGCCATTTAAAATCACCTTTTGCCGGTAAGCCAAAAGCACAGAAAGTAAGGTCAAGATCCCAACGTTTATAAATGCGCTTCCAAAACCACCCAAAGCAAAATAATCTGTCAGAAGATTGCTTGGCGAGGTAAGAATAGTCAGTAGTCCACTCCAATTAGCGGCAGGTGTACCAGAAACTAAGCCAATAAAAAGAAAAAAAGCACCTGTAAAACTAAGATAAAAATATTTTCTTTTCTGTGAAACGATTCTTTTTTGAGGATGAATATAAATAACGTCAGTTTCGTTTTCCATTACACACCTTCTTTTTCGTTTTCTTTAACTATAACTTGAAATGAAAGATTTGGTCAACTATCATTTAGGTTAAAACTAAAAATGTAAGGGAACCCAGTGAATTTAACCAAATTTTTTTAATTTTGCAAAAAAAGTTAAAGAAGACTGAGAAAAAAATTTAAAATATAACGTTTTGAGTAAAATGTTTGCAAAAAATACTAAAAATAGGGTACAATAAAACAACATATACTGCAGTAAAGAAGTGGGGGAGTTTTAATGAGAAGAAAAGTCTATACCAAGGATCAAATTCTAAAAGCTGCTTATGATGTTGTTGCAAAGGAAGGGTTTAAAGGATTTACTGCGAGAAACATTGCGAAAAAGATGGGGATTTCGACTCAGCCAATTTATCTGGAATTCAAAAACATGGAAGATTTGAAAAATACGTTATTGGATTCAATCTTTGAACAACTAAAAGAAGATGTTTTCCCTATTGAGCGCACGGGTGATAAAATCATTGATCTCGGTTTGAACTATATCTACTTTGCAAAGAAACATCATAGTCTTTACATGGCATTGTACATTGATGAACATGGGGACGGAAAGAAAATGCATGATTTTTCTTACAACTATTTCCGTGAAATAGTCAAAGAAGATGAAAGATACAATCAATTATCGGATGATTATATCGATGCCTTGCATACTGGTACATGGGTAGCGGTGACTGGCTTAGCATCATTGATGTCATCAAACATCATGCATCCAACAGAAGAACAAATCATCGCACTGATCAAACGGACAATTGACTCGATTTTAGCACTAGATAATCCTGAAACAATCAGATAGTGTTCTATCATTATGAATTTGACCGGTAAGTCCGTTGGCTGTAAACTGTCAATGGACTTTTTTTGTAAAAAAACGGTTTCTGTTATTTATCTGTTAGAAATAGGCTTGACATTTCGTGGAAAAAGTTTAAAAATAGTACTTACGGAAGGTTGGCAGAGTGGTAATGCACCGGACTCGAAATCCGGCGAACCGGCTAATACCGGCGCGCAGGTTCAAATCCTGTACCTTCCTTATATATCAACGATTAGACACGATTTCGATCGTGTCTTTTTTGTTGTATGTTTAGCCCAAAATATTTTTTGATTTCCTCTGAGTACGATCTTTCATACATGCTAGGAAATAAATCTCCTTGGACTTTTCTTTTGATATAAAAATACCAGATGTAAGATAAAAGTGTAAAAACGATTTGGTTTAGGGGGAAAGCGATGTGCACCGCGATCACTTATGCAACGAAAGACCATTCTTTTGGAAGGAACTTTGATTATGAGATTTCTTATAATGAAGTAGTTACTATCATTCCAAGAAATCATAATTTCAATTCAACTATGTCGATGAGCGAATGAAGAGCTCTCTTTGGCTGCATATTTTCTTATATAGTCATAATTAGACACGATCTTTCGGTCGTGTCTTTTTGTCTGGAGGCTATTTTTTGAACAGCATCCACTAATATTTTTTTAACACGAAGAGAATAAGATAGCCTCAAAAAAGAAAACATGGTAAATTAGATATCGGGACTTTATTTTCTGTAAAAACAGAAACTTTCATCTTTTGTTTTCACGTGACGAAACTGTAAGAGAGAAAATATTCGTCCGCTATTTATTCTATGTTAAGATGCATATGGATGAAATAAACAGTAATTTTATATTAGGATGTGAAAGTTAAATGTGCGGTATTGTAGGTTTTGTTAACGACAAGGACAACAAAAAAACAATTATTAATACAATGATGGATCGAATCGTTCACCGTGGACCTAATAGTTCAGGGGAATATATCGATAAACACGTTGCTTTAGGATTCAGAAGATTAAGTATTATTGACTTAGAGGGCGGTACTCAGCCTATTTACAATGAAGATCGGACAAAGATCATTATTTTTAATGGCGAAATCTATAATTATCAGCCTTTGAGAGAAGAATTGATTGCAGCTGGTCACGTTTTTCAAACACATGCAGATACAGAAGTCCTTTTGCATGGTTACGAAGAATGGGGAACAGAATTATTGCAAAAAATCCGCGGAATGTTTGCTTTTGCTATTTGGGATAATGAAAAAAATGAGTTATTCGGTGCGAGAGACCATTTTGGGATCAAACCATACTATTATGCAGAAATGAACGGAACATTTATGTTTGGTTCAGAAATCAAAAGTTTTTTGCCTCATCCTGATTTTAATAAAGAATTGAATAAAGAAGCATTGAAACCTTATATGACTTTCCAATATTCTCCATTGAACGGTGAAACCTTCTTCAAAGGTGTCTATCGTTTGCCTGAAGGCCATTATTATACGTATAAAGACGGAAAACTGGACATTCAACAATATTGGGATGCAGATTTTGAAACAAAAGAAACGCATTCCCGACAAGAATGGATCGAAAAAATCGACGAAACTGTTCAAGCTTCTATTGAAGCACACACAATCAGCGATGTAGAAGTTGGTTCTTTCTTATCCAGCGGGGTCGATTCCAGTTATGTAACCTCTGTATTGAAACCAGATCATTCTTTCTCAATCGGGTTTGATGATAAAACCTATAATGAAGCGATTGAAGCCAGAAAACTAACAGAATTATTGGACTTAGACAATACGGCAGCAGTGATCGACGGAGACATGTCTTTTAAAGCATTCCCATTGATTCAGTATCACTTAGATGAACCAGACTCAAATCCTTCTTGCGTGCCGTTGTACTTTTTAGCAAATCTCGCTTCACAAAGTGTACGGGTGGTTCAATCAGGAGAAGGGGCAGATGAACTATTTGCGGGATACCAAACGTATGGATTCCACACGAATTCAAAATTTATCCGTGTGATTGCGCAAGGACTGAAAAAATTGCCAAAAGGGACACGCTATAATCTAGGACGTAAAATCGGAAAAATGAAAAATTTCCATGGACGTATCCATTTATATGAATCACTTGCGCCAGCAAAAGAATATTTTATCGGGCATGCTCGAGTGTTCGAAGAATCAGAAGCATCAGAAGTGTTGACGCCAAAATATCAAACAGCGCCGTCTGTGAATGAGATCATGACTGTTCATTACGAGAAAACAGAAGGAATCAAAGATGAAGTCAATAAGATGCAATACGTCGATCTTCATCAATGGATGCCAAAAGATATTTTGTTGAAGGCAGATAAACTTTCTATGGCTAGTTCTCTAGAAGTCCGAGTACCTTTACTGGATATCGAAGTCATGAAATTGGCTCAACAAATACCAAGTAAGTTCTTGTTGAATCAAAACAACACAAAAGATATTTTCAGACAAGCTGCGAACAAACATCTTCCAGAAGAGTGGTCGAATCGGGTGAAATTAGGATTCCCTGTGCCAATCAAAGCTTGGTTGAAAGAAGAACACGGCTACGAACAAGTCAAAGCATTATTCGAAGCAGATTTTGCAAAAGAATTTTTTGATCAAGAAAAAATCATGAAGTTGCTAGATGACCATCACGAAGGACGTAAAGAAGAACAACGTAAAATCTGGACGATCTTCAGTTTCTTGACATGGTATAAAGTTTACTTTGTCGATGAAACGATTCCGCAAGCAGAAGCAATCGACTATGTGACTGTTTGATAAAAAAGAAACAACAATATGAGAAGAAGCATAGAAACATGTGAGATGATCTCCTTGTCTCTATGCTTCTTTTTAAGCGCTTAGTAACTGATTTCTTTTTCTTTTGTCCCATCTTTTTTATAGATGATCAAAGTTGATTGTTTGTTTTGAGCTACTTGCTTTCCTTTTTCGATTGCTTCTTTTTTTGTATCAAAATGGTTGCTTGCCTTTTTTGCCCCTTTAGATTTCACGATCCATTGTTCTTCCTCATATTCTACGATCACATCTGAATCAAGCAGTTTTCCGGCACGAGGATTCGTATCGTGTTCATCCGTCTTGCTTGGATTTTTTTCTTTTTCGAAGGTTCGTTTTTCTGATTCACTAGCATCTTCATCCCATTTTTTTGCTTGATCAATGGCAATTGGGATCGCACGGCTATCAGGGTACCCTTCATCCAACAGTGCATTTGCGATGTCGATTGCTTTTTTTCTTGTCAGTTTATCTAAGTTTTTCATTGATGCAGGAAAGTCCTTCATGTTCCATGGCATATTAATATCCCCCTTTATTAAAAAACATAATCTATATAAACAAGTGTAAGGGTATTTATACAAAAAGAAAAAGATTTTGTTTGAGAAGTAAAACCGTTGTATTTATCGTCAAGTAGTTTTACTTAACAAAATCGTGAAAAACACTAGCAATCTAGAAAAAATCATGGTAAGATAATCAAGTCTGAGAGTCATCTTAGAGGATTCTTGTAAAAATGGGAGGGAAAAACATGCGCGTAAACATCACTTTAGAGTGTACTTCTTGTAAAGAACGTAACTACCTAACAAGCAAAAACAAACGTAACAATCCTGATCGTTTGGAAAAACAAAAATATTGCCCACGCGAACGCAAAGTTACTTTGCACCGTGAAACAAAATAATGTTTTTAAAGTTCTCAATTCCTTGCTGGTCAAAGAATTGAGACTTTTTTTATCTCAAACCATCTAAAATCATAAGGAGCGGATGATATGTTTATTTCAATGTGGGCACAAGATAGAAATGGTCTGATCGGCAAAAATGGATTGCTACCGTGGCGATTGCCAAATGACATGCGTTTTTTTCGTGAACATACAATGGATCGAATCTTAGTGATGGGAAGAAAGACCTATGAAGGAATGGGCGATCTCTCACTTCCTTATCGCCATATCATCGTGTTGACAACGCAACCGAACTTTCGCACGAAAGAAAATGCAGAAGTGATGCATTCAATCGATGAACTTTTGGCGTATAGTCAAACAATCTCAGAAGATATCTATGTTTCGGGTGGCAGTCGGATTTTTCAAGAACTTCTTCCTTACACCGGTCGAATCTGGCGGACATTGATTGATAGCACGTTTGAAGGAGATACGTATATTGGGGATATCGATTTTTCAGACTTCACTCTTATAGAGGAATACGAGGGAATAACGGATCAGGAAAATTTATATGCCCATCGTTTTCAAAAATGGGAAAGAGTAAAAAATAGGGTTGTTTCAAAAGAAGAATAATATCTGGTATTCAGTTTTTAATAATAAAAAAGCATCTCACGAATGAACGTGAAGATGCTTTTTTAGTTAAAATCAGTTTAGCTTTTCTTTGATATCATTGACCATTTCCTGACTGGCAATAGGTCCGTTATATAGCCAGCTAGATTCAGGGCCGAATTGCAGTACATGATCGTCCTTCACTGCTTTGAGATTTTTCCAGCTTGGTTCATTGAACATAGCGGCATCTTTATCACTGTTTACAAGAATGATGTAATCAGCATCTAATTCAGCTAGTTTTTCCGAAGAAACAGCAGACCAGTCAGAAGTGGCTTCTTTGGACACTTCTTCTACTAAATCAGGCACACCAAATTTTAGATCGTCATATACGATTCTACCGCTTGACCGATTTTTGCTGACCATGAAGGCGGAGTTATTGGTCACCCATAACACTGCAGCTGTCTTGTTCTCAATTTTATCTGCTAATTCTTCGCGAGTGCTCTTGACGGATTTTTGATAATCGGAAATGACTTTTTCCGCTTCTTTTTCTTTTGCTAAAGCCTTGCCGACATCTTTTAGTTGTTCTTCCCATGTGACGTCTGTTCCGTTTTTTACGACATAAGTTGGCGCGATTTTACTATATTGCTCGTATTTCCCACCTTCGACAGTAGCGGAAGAAGAAATCAACAGCAAGTCAGGTTCGAAGCTTAATACTTTCTCGTAAGGAAGATCATAAGAAATAGTTGGAACATCTTTCAAATCATCTTGCAGATAATCTTGGATAGAACCACTGCCCACTGTCCATTGGGCGATAGGTTTTTCTCCTAGGGAAATCAGATAGTCTTCTAAGTAACTACCGATGATCCGTTTAGGTGCGTTTGGAATGTCGACTTTATGTCCAAGCGTATCTGTGACTGTATGCGTGCTGGTGGATGAAGTCGTCGAATTGGTAGGTGTAGCTGTTTCTTTATCTGAAGAGGGGGAGCAAGCGCTCAATACTCCAGCCAACAGCAATATGCTAGATAATGTGAATACTTTTGTTTTTAAGTTCATTTCTTTCCTCCTGACATAATTGAGAATCTTTCTCATTGGTTATTATTCCTGATATTTCGAATGCTGTCAACCGCTTCATTTAGCTATAGATATGAAAGTAGCGCTTGACGAAATAGTGAAACAGCGTCATAATTGAGAATGATTTTCAGCGAAAGGATGGGTGAAATGACGAGACTAAGGGCAGCTGATATTGCAGCCGGCTACGAAAATAAAAAAATTATTGAAAACATGTCTGTTACGATTCCTGAAGGGAAAATCACGAGCTTGATTGGACCAAACGGAAGTGGAAAATCTACTTTATTGAAAAGCTTTACCCGCATAATACCTGTGAAATCAGGAAAGATCATTGTCAATGATTCTGATATATCTACATACAGTTCAAAAGAACTTGCAAAAAAAATTGCTTTATTAGCACAAACTAGTGAACATCCTATAGGTATGACAGTAGAAGAAGTAGTATCTTACGGACGATATCCCTATCAAAAACTGTTTAGCGGCATGGATGCACAAGATCATGAAGCAATCGAGTGGGCTTTGGATGCAACAGGTTTGTCTGGATATCGCACGCGAGATATCGCAACGTTGTCTGGTGGACAAACCCAGCGTGTCTGGATCGCTATGGCACTTGCTCAGGAAACAGATATCTTGATCTTGGACGAGCCGACGACGTTTTTAGATCCGTCACACCAATTAGAGATCCTACAGTTATTGACTCAAATCAATCAAATAAAACAAACAACGATCTTGATGTCGATCCATGACATTAATCTTGCTTCACGTTTTTCTGATTATTTACTAGGAATGAAAAACGGTGAATTGATCACGGAAGGTACACCTGAAGAAGTGATCACAAAAGAGTGTATGAAAAAAATATTTGAGATTGATGCAACGATTGTCACACTACCAAAAACGAATAAACCAGTTTTTCTGACGTATGATCTGTTGCCAAAAGAGCAGGAGGAGCAACTATGAAAGCTAGGAAGAAAAATAAACTCTTGCTTTTGATCTGTTTTGTTCTTTTGATCATTTTTTTTATTGCTCTTTCAAATGGCGCAGCGAGTGTGGGAAAAATAGCCTTTTGGCAGGCGTTGGTTGATTTTGATGGATCAAAACAAAGTCATCAAATCATAAGAAACATTCGCTTGCCTCGGGTCGCAGGGGCATTTCTCGTAGGGAGTTGTTTTGCATTGAGCGGTGCATTGATGCAAGGAGTGACAAGAAATCCGTTAGCAGATTCAGGTTTACTAGGAATCAACGCTGGTGCTTCATTGGCAATGGCTCTTAGTTTTGCTTTTTGGCCCAAAGCTTCTGGCTTTTCTGTGTTTCTGGTGTCATTGGCAGGTTCTTTTGCTGTGACTTTACTCGTATTTGGCTTTTTGCAGTTTTCGAAAATGGGCATGAATCCTTTACAGCTGATTTTAGCTGGCGTAGCTATTAGTTCTTTTTTTACTGCAATCAGTCAAGCACTTACCCAATTTTTTAATCTACAGCAGGATCTTGCTTTTTGGTTTGTAGGTGGAGCTGCCAATATCACATGGAAACAATTAACAGTGTTGTTCCCTGTATATGTGCTTGCTGTCTTGGTTTCTTTTTCATTAGGAAAAGCGATATCCTTGATTAGTTTGAGTGAAACCCATGCATTAGCTCTTGGAGGTCATCCTAAACGAACACGGTTGATTGTTTTCTGTCTAGTTGCAGTGTTAGCAGCCATTGCCGTTTCGTTAGTCGGACCTGTTTCATTTATTGGGCTGTTGGTTCCGCCGATTGTTCGCGGAATGGTTGGGACAGACTATCGTTATGTCCTACCTGTCTCTTTTTTAGTTGGAGGCGGACTGGTCATGTTGGCGGATTTTGCAGCAAGGATGATCAATCCACCTTTTGAGACACCTTTTGGATTAGTCATCGCATTGATTGGCGTTCCGTTTTTACTGATACAAGTAAGGAGGGAACAACGGTGAAAAGAATATATTGGACGTTGTACTTCTTGCTTTTTCTACTTATCGTCTTGTCTGTAGGTAGTTTGATGATTGGCACGCCTTTTATTTATCTTGATCAGCTTTTTGACACGTTCATAGGGAAAGGCTCCTCTTCTTTGGCGCTGATTGTTGGAGAGTTTCGTGTTCCTCGATTACTGATCAGTTTATTAGCAGGTGCTTGTCTTGGCGTCTCTGGTTATGTCTTGCAAGGAGTGACGAGAAATGAATTGGCAGATTCTAGCATATTGGGGATCAATGCGGGAGCTGGATTTCTAGTGATGCTTTATTTAGGTTTCTTTTCACAATATTCTCTGCCGTTTCTGTTGCTAGTCGTAGCCTTTATAGGTGGTATTCTCGCTGCTTGCTGTGTCTATCTTGCGGCCTATGATCGAAATGGATTTTTAGGGATGAATCGTATCTTATTGTCTGGTATTGCCGTTAATGCGGGTCTTTCTGCATTAACGTTGTTGTGCACCATCCAATTGTCAAAGGAAAATTATGGATTTGTCAATGCATGGTTGGCGGGATCGATTTGGGGTGCGAGCTGGTCCTATGTTTGGGCGCTTCTTCCATGGGCGATTATCTTGATTCCGCTAGGAGGATTTTATGCGCAGCGGATTGGCTTGCTATCATTTGGTCAAGAACGCGCGCAAGGATTAGGGCTAAATGTGGCTAAAAGTCAAAAAATCCTTTTGTTGTTAGCTGTTGCTTTAGCAAGCGGTAGCGTAGCGGTGACAGGGAGTTTATCCTTTGTAGGACTACTGGCTCCTCATGCTGCGAAGCTAGTCGTACGTAAAGAAAATCACTGGACCTTTATTCTAAGCAGTTTGTTTGGTTCCGTTTTTGTACTTAGCGCAGATATTGTTGCACGAGTGATTCTGCCAAGTGGGGAAATACCGACAGGGATTTTGATCGCCTTTTTTGGTGCGCCATATTTTCTGTATGTATTGTTTATCAGACAAAAACACGTGCTGAGCAGTTGAAGTTCATTAAAAGGCAAGAAGGCCGATCATTGTTAGGTCTTCTTTTTCTTTTATTTATACATTTATTTGAAAGTTCGATTGCTATTTTTCTTTTTTTCCTATACCATTTTATGAGAGAAGGAAGGGTGATTTTTTGGAGCAAATGAAAGAAAAATTACGCCGACAAGGAATCGAAAAGCTGAAAAATCTGGCCAAAAGTGGCAAGAAAAAGGACAAAGAACAGCGAATCTGTGAACAGCTATTCGCAAGCGAGTACTGGAAGTCGGCACAAGTGATAGGGACGACTTTGTCAAATGAATTTGAGCTGGATACACAGCGGATTATCCAACGGGCGAAAAAAGAACAAAAGAAGATAGTTGTTCCTAAAACTTTACCAAAACGTCAGATGGCGTTTTATGAAATGGATGAACACACCGTTTTTGAACGTTCGAGTTTTGGCGTTCTCGAGCCACAATCAGAGAAGCTTTATTTGCCGGAAATGATCGACCTCCTCATTGTACCAGGGATTATCTACAATAGAGCCGGTTATCGAATTGGTTTTGGCGGTGGTTATTACGACCGGTATTTAAAAAATTTCCATCGAAAAACATGCAGCCTCGTTTTTCGAGAACAATTGAATGAACAATGGCAACCGGAAAGTTTTGATCAGAAGATCCAACAATTATTTATTGACTAAAATGAAATGGGAGGTTTTCATGAATTATCAACAGCAAATAAAAATGCGTGCATGGTTGAGGCGACCGTTATGGACCTATGCTTTTTTGGGGATACAGACAATAGTCTTCATTATAATGGAGTTGTTTCCGCGTCTTGAAATTCCTTATTATACTGGAATGTATGGTCCTTATCTTGTTCACTTCAATGAATGGTGGCGCTTAGTGACACCAATCTTCATCCATTTTGGAGTGATGCATTTCGTCATGAACTCACTGATATTGTATTTTATGGGGCAACAAATCGAGGCAATATACGGTCACTGGCGTTTTTTCCTGATCTATATGTTCAGCGGGATAATGGGAAATACAGCAAGTTTTGCTTTCAACGAAGCGAATGTTTTGTCTGGTGGTGCAAGCACTTCGATATTCGGATTGTTTGGTGCGTTGTTTCTTTTAGGATTTCATTTTAAATATAATACGGCGATACAACAACTAGTCAGACATTTTCTTTTATTTATTGCGATGACATTTGTTTTTGGTCTTCTTGACACCTCTGTAGATGTTTGGGGACATGTCGGCGGACTGGTGGGCGGTTTAGTATTAGGGAACATTTTAGGGCTACCGAAACAGCAGACAAGCTATTCGATACACCAGAAGATTCTTTCTACACTAGTTTTTGTATTTCTTTTTGTAATATGTATTTTACTGGGTTTAAAAAAATATGGTTTACTTGTATAATATGAAGGAAGTGCTTAAAGATGGAGAGCTTATATGATGTACAGCAGCTGTTCAAAAAATTTGGCATCTTTATCTATGTGGGTGCACGCATCTATGATATTGAATTGATGACTATTGAATTGCGGAATCTGTATGATAGCCGTTTGATCGATCATGATACATACATGACAGCGTGGCGCATATTAAAAAGAGAGCACCGAATTGAAGAAAGCCGAAAGAAAGGAAATTTGTAATGGACAAGAAAATTATTGGGATTGATTTAGGTGGAACAACAGCAAAATTTGCAATTTTAACACCAGAAGGAGAGATTCAACAAAAATGGAGCATCGATACCAATATTTTGGATGATGGCAAACATATCGTTCCTGAAATCATCGAATCAATCAACCATCGATTGAATTTATATAATATGAAAGTCGAAGACTTTATTGGAATCGGTATGGGTACTCCAGGAAGCGTGGACAGTGACGCTGGAACAGTTATTGGTGCATATAACTTGAACTGGACAGAAGTACAATTTGTGAAAAAACTGATTGAAGCAGGGACCGGAATCAAATTCGCTATCGATAATGATGCGAATGTGGCTGCTTTAGGTGAACGATGGAAAGGTGCTGGAGAAAACGATCCAGACGTTGTATTCGTTACTCTAGGAACAGGTGTTGGCGGTGGTATCGTTGCTGGCGGGAATTTGATCCATGGCGTGAGCGGAGCAGGCGGAGAGATCGGCCATATCACTGTGGATCCTGAAGGGTTCGAATGTACTTGCGGTAAACGCGGATGTTTAGAAACTGTATCTAGCGCTACTGGTGTGGTACGTCTAGGACGTTACCTGGCAGAAGAATACGCAGGAGATTCAAAACTGAAAGCAATGTTAGATAACGGTGAAGAAGTAACAAGTAAAGATATCTTTGAAATGGCTCAAGAAGACGATCCGTTTGCATTGATGGTTGTTGATCGCGTATGCTTCTATTTAGGCTTAGCTTGCGCAAACTTGGGGAATACATTGAATCCGTCAAGTATTGTGTTAGGCGGCGGAGTATCGGCGGCAGGAGAATTTTTACGCAGCCGTGTAGAGAAATATTTTAAAGAATTCACTTTCCCGCAAGTAAGAGAATCAACAAAAATCAAATTAGCAGAGCTTGGAAATGAAGCTGGTGTCATTGGCGCTGCCTCATTAGCCTTGAAATTTGCTTAAAAAAACGGAGGCATTACATGGTTTTATGGGTAATTAATATCATTTTGCTATTGATTGTGCTTGCAATCATCTTTTGGGAAGTCTATCTACGAGTAATGGCCAAGCGTTCAGCAACGACTTTGACAGAAGAAGAGTTTCGAGAAGGAATGAGAAAAGCACAAGTAATCGATGTTCGCGAAAAAGATGTGTTTGATGCAGGGCATATCTTAGGTGCAAGAAACATCCCTTACACTGTTTTGAAAGATTCACTAGGATCGATTCGAAAAGACCAACCTGTCTATATCTATGATCAAAAGAAAAGCTTGAGTATCCGCACGGCAAATAAATTACGTAAAGCAGGTTATAAAGAGATTTATTTGCTTAAGGGTGGATATGACGGCTGGTCTGGAAAAATCAAAAGCAAAAAAGTATAAAGCAGATATTTTTATGACAGCTTTGGAAAAACTAGATCAATAATCAGGTATTGACTAAGAAAAAATGAACGACACGAGGGATAGTTGTGTCGTTCATTTTTTATTTTGTGCTATTATCTACATATAAAATATAAAAGAAAAAAGGCAGAAAGAAGGAAACAACTATGATCAAATTAAAGCGTGTTTACCTTGATGCTGAAGAAGAGGATGGCTTTCGGATACTCGTGGATAGGCTCTGGCCACGAGGGATTTCAAAAGAAAAAGCACACTTAGATCTATGGTTGAAAGAAATTGCGCCTAGTAATGAAGCACGCAAAGCTTTTGACCACGTACCAGAACGTTTTGCTTTATTTGCAAAGAAATATCAGCAAGAATTGTCTTTTGAAGAAGAAAAGACGCGAGCTGTTTCCGAACTCACCCAACTTATGAAAGAACATCCAGTCATTACTTTCGTTTATGGTGCAAAAAACGAGCACCAGAACCATGCCGTTGTGTTAAAAGAATTTATCGAAAAGGAGGTGTACAAATGAAAATAGGGATCATTGGTGCCGGACCTAGAGGATTAAGTGTAGCAGAAAGGATTCTGTATAATAATCAGGGCAGACATTCTCTTGAACTTATTCTTTTTGATCCAGAAGGTCCAGGCGGTCGAGTTTGGCGGTTGAATCAGCCGCCAGAATTATTAATGAACTCTGTTTCTCAACAAGTGACGCTTTTTACAGACGAGACGTTGTCCAGTGGGGGAACGGTAATGCTGGGACCTAATTTGTTTCAATGGAGTAAAGGACCTGCTACAGATTATATCGAACAGACGGTAACCAAAAATAAGCAACTATTTATAGAAGAAATTAACCGTCTGGAAAAAGACCAACAATCTACTCGTTGCCTATACGGGCTTTATCAACGCTGGTTTTTCTCAAAGTTGCAAGAAGAATTTCCAGCTTCTACTCAGCTTGTCTATTCTTTAGTGAAAAAGGTCAGCAAAGAAAAAGACGGTTTTCTTTTACAGGCAGATCAGCAAAGCTATCCTGTCGATCAGCTCATTTTAGCGAGTGGTCATTGGGAAAATGATCAGACAGAAGAGGAAAGAGCCTGGGTAGACTATGCAAAGAAAAATGATTTACTGTATCAGCTTCCTTCTAATCCTGCAGATGTCGATCTTTCAAAGATACCGCCAAAAGAAAATGTCTTTCTAAGAGGGCTTGGTTTAAGCTTTTTTGATTATGTCGGATTGTTTACGGTATCAAGAGGAGGGCGCTTCGAAAACAAAAAGGGAAAACTAGTCTATCATCCATCTGGCAAGGAACCGATTGTATACAGCGGATCAAGAAGAGGTCTGCCTTACTATCCTCGAGGGAGAAATCAAAAGCAAGGCGGAGCAATGGCATGGCCACGGCTACTTACAAAAGAGAACCTTGAGCAATGGCATCGATCGGGACTTTTGACTGGCGAAACATTTTTTGACTATCTGAAAAAAGACGCTGAGTTGTTTTATTACAAGAAAATCATCGAAGAACATCACTTGCCGATTTCAAGGAAAACTTTTGAGCATGATTTTCTTTCCCTCTCTTCAGAAGAGTGTCTTGGAAAGTATCCAGCATTACTTCCATACAAATGGTCTTGGTCGTATCTAGAAACTCCTCTTACCTATCAGGATGAGTCCTTTGCAGAAGCTAGCCGAGTATTTATTGAAGGGCAGATAAAAGAAGCGGAAAAAGGCAATTGCACAGGGGCATTGACTTCGACATTTGATGCATTGAAAGACTGGCGTGATCCAATCCGACAGGCTATTGAATGGCACGTTTTTTCTGCTAAGGAATACAAAGAAATACTGTGGGGATGGTTTACTCATCTAAACAGCTTTTTAACGATTGGTCCGCCAGTTATTCGGACGAAAGAGTTAGCAGCACTGATAGATGCAGGTATTTTTCATTTGATCGAACCGCCACTTGATATTCAGCAAAAGCAAAACCGCTATGTTATTTCTCTACAAGATAAAGAAATCAGCAGTCGCTATTTGATCGAAGCTCGTTTGCCACAAACAAGCTTTTCTCATTCAAGTAATCCTGTCATAAAAAATTTGAAGGAAAATAAACTTGTTCGCCCTTTTTCGTTTTCAGATAATACAGGAAGTTATCATTCAGAAGCTATAGATGTTGAGCGAGGTACGAATCGCGTGATTGATGCTTCCGGGAAAATCCAGTCTGGCTTTTATTGCTATGGAATACCAGTTGAAGGTGTGGATTGGTTAACTGCAGCAGCAGCTAGACCTTATACAGATCCATGGAATTTGAGACAAGCAGATAAAATAGCACAACTTATATTGACTGACAAATAAAAATACGCATGATGACTTATCTGTTCTTTCACAAGTCTTCATGCGTATTTTTTAAATAATTATTAACGAGAAACGCGTTTGCGCATTGCTTTTTTACGATTTTCTTCGATCATTGCTTCTTTTTCGTCAATCGGATCGATCACTGTTTTTTTCACAGAAGCGACCAAACCAGCAACGGCAGCGGCTGTTGCCAAGCTACCTACTAATATTCCAGATACAAATTTTTTCATTGAATCCACCTCATTTATTATTTGTTATATCTATTATGGAACAAAAGAGAAAAAAAGGCTAGTTTTACGTTTGTTTGTAAACCTTTGCAAAAAATCCTTGAAAATGTTTACTAAATGTTTTATTATAAATTTACCAGATAAATTTACGAAATTTTACTTTCTTCTTTTCTACCATAAAGTAGACTTCGTTTTTTAAATTATATAGAATCAACAAACACAATTTCACTAATCAAAGGAGTGTTTTTTATGACAATTTTAGTACTAGGCGGAGCCGGTTATATCGGTTCGCACGCTGTAGACCAGCTAGTTCAAAAGGGGTATCAAGTCGCTGTGGTAGATAATTTACTCACAGGTCACAAACAAGCAGTACATCCAGATGCTCATTTTTATGAAGGAGATATTCGGGATAAAGAATTTCTACGTTCCGTATTTGAAAAGGAACCGATTGAAGGAGTAATCCATTTTGCTGCAAGCTCTTTAGTAGGAGAATCTGTCGAAAAACCATTGATGTATTTTAACAACAATGTATACGGTATGCAAATCTTGCTTGAAGTCATGCACGAGTTCAACGTGAATAAAATCGTATTCTCTTCTACTGCAGCAACTTATGGAGAGCCGAAAGAGTCTCCAATCACGGAAAATACACCAACTAATCCTAAAAATCCGTATGGTGAAAGCAAATTGATGATGGAAAAAATGATGAAGTGGTGTGATCAAGCGTATGGCATGCGCTATGTCGCTTTGCGCTACTTCAATGTAGCCGGAGCAAAAGCAGATGCATCTATCGGAGAAGATCATACACCAGAAACGCATCTTGTCCCAATCATTTTACAAGTAGCTCTTGGTCAAAGAAAAGCATTGGCTGTTTATGGAGACGATTACGATACACCAGACGGAACATGTATTAGAGATTATGTTCAAGTAGAAGACTTGATTGCCGCACATATTTTAGCTTTGGAATACTTGAAAGAAGGAAACGAAAGCAACTTCTTCAATTTAGGCAGTAATAAAGGGTACTCGGTCAAGGAAATGTTAGAAGCAGCGAGAGAAGTGACAGGGAAAGAAATCCCGGCAGAAATAGCACCAAGAAGAGCTGGAGATCCTAGCCGATTAGTCGCTTCAAGTGAAAAAGCGAGAGAGATTCTGGGCTGGAAACCTGAATACACAGATATCAAAGAAATTATCAAAACAGCATGGGATTGGCATGTCAGCCATCCAAATGGTTATGAAGAATAGGGGAATGAGATATGTCAATCAGTCAAACGATTTGTGATTTTGCCACACTTGCGATCGAAGCTGGCGGATGGATGGAAATGGACCGCTTATATTTACAGAATCGTCTTTTAGGGATGGTAGGAGAAGACGCTCTAGAAAGCGTCGAAGTAAGACCAGTTAAGGAAGAATCAGTAGACTTATTGGATCAGCTTGTCGCTAAGGCAAGAGAAAATGGTGTTCTTTCAGAATTACCAGCAGAACAAGAGATTTTTGAAGCACAATTGATGGATTTTCTTACACCGCCGCCTTCCGTTGTCAATGCATTCTTTGCACAGCATTATTCGAAAAGTCCAGAGGAAGCAACTGATTATTTCTTTGATTTAAGTAAGAAAAATGATTACATCAAAACAAGAGCCATCGCTAAAAATATCAAATTTCCAGCAGAGTCAGCATATGGTGAATTGGAAATCACGATCAATTTATCTAAACCAGAAAAAGATCCAAAACAAATTGCGGCAGAACGCGAGGCAGCCAAAGTAGATTATCCTACATGTATGCTGTGCATGGAAAATGAAGGATATAGAGGACGCTTGAATTATCCAGCCCGCACCAATCATCGAATCATTCGAATGAATCTAGATGGTGAAAGCTGGGGATTCCAATATTCTCCTTATGCTTATTACAATGAGCATTCGATCATTTTATCAGAGCAGCACCGTCCAATGAAAATTTCAAAGGAAACATTTGTTAGACTGCTTCGGATTACTGAAGTCTTGCCTCATTACTTTGTTGGTTCAAATGCTGACTTGCCGATTGTTGGAGGATCGATTCTTTCTCATGATCATTATCAGGCAGGACGTCATGAATTTCCTATGGCAAAAGCACCGATAGAAAAACTCATCAAATTAGCAGATTATCCGCAAGTCATCGCAGGAGTTGTGAAATGGCCGATGTCTGTGATCCGTTTGCAATCAACAGATAAAGAGTTGCTGATTGAAGCAGCTAATTCAGTGTTGGAAAAGTGGAAAGGATATTCGGATGAAACTGTAGAAATCCGGGCTTTTTCAGCAGATGGTACACCACACCACACGATTACGCCAATTGCACGAAGAAGGGACAATTATTTTGAGCTGGATCTTGTCCTTCGAGACAATAATGTTTCAGATGAGCATCCTGATGGTATTTTTCATCCGCATAAAGATGTCCAACATATCAAGAAAGAGAACATTGGATTGATCGAAGTAATGGGACTTGCTGTTTTACCACCTCGTTTGAAATCGGAACTAGCAGAAGTAGAGCGGTTCTTATTGGGAGAAGAGAACCAGATGGCTGAATATCATCGTCCATGGGCAGAACAGTTGAAAAAAGAGCATCCTGATTTGACGAAAGACGCGGTCACTGATGTTGTACAAAAAGCTGTAGGTCAGGTTTTTGCTCGTGTCCTAGAAGATGCCGGGGTGTTCAAGCGAGATGAAAAAGGACAAGCAGCGTTTGAACGGTTTACTGCGATTTTATAAACGGAAAAAAGGAGGAGAGACAAATGGCAACAATTAAAGACATTGCTCAGTTGGCAGGAGTTTCTCCTGCTACTGTTTCAAGAGTGCTCAACTACGATCCTGAACTTTCCGTCGGCTTAGCCACAAAGCAAAAAATTTTTGAAGCAGCGGAACGCTTGAATTATACGAAGCACCGCAAAAATGCAGCAAATGCTAAGCAAACCCTTCGTCTGATCCAATGGTACGATGATACAGAAGAACTTGAAGATCTTTATTATTTGTCTATTCGTTTAGGAATCGAAAAAAAGGCAGAAGAAGCAAACATTACTTTGTTGAAAGAAACGTGGGATTCCATTAGTGAGCTTCCAGCAGATGGAACGATCGCATTAGGGAAATTCGATGAAGCTCAGCTGTTGGATTTGAAACAATCCCAACAAGCCTTGCTTCTGGTAGATTCTGATGGCACTTCTCAAGGAATCGATTCTATAGTTGTCGATTTTAAGTCGAGTGTTCAAAAAGTCATTGAGCACTTTGTTTCCCAGAATGCACAACATATCGCTATGCTTGCTGGAACAGAATATACAAAGAAAAACCATCAGCGACTAAGGGATCCTAGAATCATGGCATTCCAACAAGTTTTAGCAGAAAAAGGCTACGACGAAGGTTCAATTATCGAAGCAGATTTTTCTGTCGAGTCAGGCTATCAAGCGGTTAAAAAATATTTAAAAACAAACGAGCAGATTCCTGACGCACTTTTTGCGGCTAATGATGCATTAGCGATTGGCGCGCTGAAAGCGATTCAAGAAACAGGTTTAGCGGTGCCAGAAGATATTTCCGTGATGGGTTTCAACGATGTCAGTGTAGCGAAATATGTAACACCCTCTCTTTCTACTGTGAAAGTTTATACGGAATGGATGGGAGAGCTAGCAGTGGAGACGATCCTTCAACTAAGTAGTTCCAAAGCACCAGTTTCAAGAAAAATCATTGTGGAAACAGAGTTGATTGTTCGAGAGTCGACGAAATAAAAAAAGAAAAAGTTGTGGTAAAGTGTCGTGATACCGCAACTTTTTTTGTGTATGTAAGGAAGAAACTAGATTTGCCGGTCAGCAGATAATCATGTATCATTGTACTAGTTTTGCCTTTGATATTTTCATCATTGGAATAAAAAAGTATGCTACAATGGAAGGCGAGAATGTTATAGCAGAAAGGATCAAATATATGATTACATTAGGAATAGATACTGCAAATCAAACTTTGGCGATCGGTGTGGTGGAAGATAAACAAATTCTTGGGCAAATACAGACAAATATCAAACGCAACCACAGTGTGACGCTGATGCCTGCCATTGACCAATTGTTTGCAGATCTTCAAATGAGTCCCCAAGACATTGACCGAATCGCGGTTTCTGATGGTCCTGGTTCTTATACCGGACTTCGTATAGGTGTAACGACAGCAAAAACGATTGCTTATACACTAGATAAAGATCTAATAGGAGTATCTAGCCTGAAAGCCATCGCGGCTAATTGTGTCGGGGTGAATAAAATGATTGTGCCCATGTTTGATGCTCGAAGAAAAAATGTCTATGCTGGGGCATACCGCTGGAAAGAAAATAGATTAGAAACTGTACTTGAAGATGTACATATTGCTGCTTCTGATTTGTTTGCACAACTACAAGAGCTGAATGAAGCTATTTATTTTGTTGGGAGTGATTGTCATAAATTCATCTCTGAAATAAAAGAAATGCTACCTGATGCGATGATTAATACAGTTCCAGCATGGGATATCCCAAGTGGTGTGACTGTGGCTCAATTAGGTGCGTTGGATGAACCAGTTGCAGATAAACAAGCTTTTCTCCCTCGTTATTTAAAACGAGTAGAAGCTGAAGAGAAATGGTTAGAGACGCACACGCCTGGAGACGAAAGCTATGTTGAAAAAATTTAAAGCATATGCTAGAAGCCTTTTTCAAGATAAAATGATCTATGCAGAAAAAACAATCGAACAAATCGATCGTCGCTATATACTAAGAGAATTGACTACAGAAGATATCAAAGAGCTGTTGGATGTCGAACGAGAAGTCTATAATGGCGAATTGCCATGGACCAAAAGTGCCTTTATGTCAGAATTGAAGTCACCACTTCCTCATCTATATTTAGGGATCTTTGATAATGGAAGAATGATCGGGTTTGTCGGTTCAAGGGCGTTCGGTTTAGATTGTCATATCACGAATATTGCTGTTCGACCGGCATATCAGCGTAAACGAATCGGTTCGCTGCTTATTGACGAAATCGAGAACTTTGCTATAATGAATCGCTGTGAGACGATGTCATTGGAAGTACGCATGAGTAATCAGGATGCGCAAAGACTTTATCGGAAATTAGGGTTTCAAGCAACGACGATCAAAAAAAGATATTACACTGAAACAAAAGAAGATGCGTTAGATATGATAAAAATTTTAGAAAATGAGTGAGATTAGTTGATTTGCAGAAAAAAAGATTTTGATGAAGCATATTTGGCAGAATGCGTATGGGCAATTAGCGAAAATGCTTATCCATATGGCTCACCTTGGACGAAGATGCAGTTTTTGACAGATATCCAACAGCCCCACACAGATTATCTTCTTTTAGTTGAAGATAATCAGATCTGTGGTTTTGTCGGGTATTCGAAAGTAATGGATGAAGTCGAAATCACGAATATCGCTGTTGCAGTTTCAGAACAAGGAAAAGGCTATGCACGGCATTTGCTACATCTGCTGATTGCGGAACAAATAAAAGATTCGCTGCATGTTTTTTTAGAAGTACGTCTGTCTAATGAAGCAGCAAGAAAACTTTATGAATCAGAAAAGTTCCGTATATTAGGTAAACGGAAATCATATTATCGCAATCCGACAGAAGATGCGATTATTATGAGCAGAAAGTTAAAAACGGAGACGATGAAATGAATGAAGAATTGATTCTGGCAATTGAATCAAGTTGTGATGAAACGAGTGTAGCGGTCGTTAGAAATGGAACAGAGATCTTATCTAACATCGTTGCTTCCCAAATAAACAGTCATAAACGTTTTGGCGGAGTGGTGCCTGAAGTAGCTAGCCGCCATCATGTAGAACAAATAACCTTATGCTTGGAAGATGCACTGGTAGAAGCTGGTGTATCGGCAGAAGATTTATCGGCAGTCGCTGTCACTTATGGGCCTGGACTCGTCGGCTCTTTGTTGATTGGTATTTCTGCAGCTAAGGCTTTTGCTTGGGCACACCAATTGCCGCTGATTCCTGTGAACCATATGGCAGGTCATATTTATGCCGCACGTCTGGTCAAACCATTCCAGTTTCCATTGATGGCACTTCTTGTTAGCGGAGGACATACAGAATTAGTCTATATGCAAGAAGATGGATCATATGAAATCATTGGGGAGACAAGAGACGATGCAGCAGGAGAAGCTTATGACAAAGTTGGAAGAGTCTTAGGTCTTTCTTATCCAAGCGGAAAAGAAATCGATCAGCTAGCTCATCAAGGAAAAGATAATTATCATTTTCCACGAGCAATGATCCATGAAGATAATTATGATTTCAGTTTTAGTGGATTAAAAAGTGCATTTATCAATTTGGTGCATAATGCACAACAGCGTGGAGAAGATCTAGACAAAAATGATTTAGCAGCTAGCTTTCAAGCAAGTGTGATCGATGTATTGATTACTAAAACACTTCGAGCTTGTCAAAATTATCCAGTCAAGCAACTGGTTGTAGCTGGAGGTGTAGCGGCCAATCAAGGGTTGCGTGAAGGATTGCAAGCTGCTCTGTCAGCTAAACTCCCTGAAGTAGAATTAGTGATTCCGCCTCTGAGACTTTGTGGAGATAATGCTGCAATGATTGGAGCAGCAGCACATGTGGAAATGCAAAAAAGAAATTTTGCCAGCTATCAGTTGAATGCTGATCCAAGCTTGGTTTTATCTGAATAAATGAAAGAGAGTGTGAAAAAGCTGCCTTGCATCAAGTTATAAGAACAGCAAAGAAAAAACAGCTTCACATGTTTTTGACTTGGTTGAACTTATTACCGTAGATGCAAGCTTTTGAACACTATTTATTGTAATAAGGGTTGTGACAGATTTTTGTCACAACCCTATTTTTTGCCTATTTTTAATTGAATGTGTTATTTAAATTTATGAGATAACTTGTTTTAAAAATGTTTTATGCTGATATCTGTAATAAAAAATAGTTATTATATAAATTGTGTTCGTTTTTTTCCTGTGCTATGATTAATTCAATAAATCATAGGATTTATTCGTGTACATAGAAAGTCTGAATATAAAATGAAAAAAGAAAGTAGAGAGAATATGAAGAAAAAGAAAATAGCTGCCTCTCCGGTTCCTTTAGTTGCACTAGCTGATCAATCGATTACTGCCGAGAAATATCGAACGATCCGGTCCAATATCCAGTTTGCAGCGATTGATCGTGAATTGAATACATTGGTCATCACTTCTTCCGGCCCAGATGAAGGGAAATCTATTACTGCCGCTAATCTAGCAGTAGTTTTTGCAAATAGTGGAAAACAGGTCTTACTTGTAGATGCCGATTTGAGGAAACCAACTGTAGCATTGTCTTTTCAATTGCCGCATAATGAAGGATTGAGTAATTTACTTAGTGAGCGTGAACGGATAGCGGACGATTACATAACTGAAACACATATAGAAAATCTTTGGATCTTGCCCATTGGCCCAAAGCCGCCCAACCCTTCGGAAGTTTTAGGGACGAAAAGAATGGAAGAGATAATAGAGGAACTGATACTTGACTTTGATCTGGTCATCTTTGATATGCCTCCGGTAGCGACTGTAACGGATGCTCAAATCCTTGCAGCAAAAACGGATGGAACGCTACTTGTTGTCAGAGAAAGAAAGACAAAGAAACAAGAGTTGTTAAAAGCGAAAGAACTGTTGCAGATTGCAAAAGCAAATATATTAGGTGTAGTTTACAATGGAACAAAAAAAGAGAGTGATCTCACTTATTATTACCAATCATTTGAATAGACGAAACAAAAAGAAACAGCGCCCCCGATAAATATCAGGATCGCTGTTTCTTTTTGTCGCGTTATTCTCTCAAAGCTGGAGTAGTAGCGGTCTTACAGAAAGTAAAATGCTTTTTGTGATAATCTAACAGTCCTGAATCACGTAGTTGTTTGATTACTTGTCCAGCAGTTTCACGTGTCGTACCGCTATTCACTGCTAATTCTTTTAAGGTAATTGGATAAGGAATGGTGATATGGCCGTCTTCTGTTGGTACGCCAAGTTCTTCTTTCAAAATGAATAGATTTTGTTTCACTCGATCAAAAGCACTGGAGGTTAATCCAATTTGGATACGTAACTCATGTATTTCGACTACTTTAGAAATTTTTTGGATCATATAGATCAGTTGTTCAGGATTTTTTCGTGCTAATTTTTCATAGTAGGAAACAGGAAGATAGAAAGTTTCGATATCAGTCATCGCTTGAGCTGTATAAGTGTAGGTCTCTTCTCCAAACATTCCTGACATAGGAAAAAGGTTATTGGTAGTCACGTAATCATAATAATAATAGGTGGCACTTTCATCGTAACGTTCTAAACGAACAAGTCCTTTGGTCAAGATATATAACCGTTGTCTAGGATCTCCATCATCAAAAAGGATTTGTCCTTTCTTATAGGAACGAAGAACAGTATGTTCCTTGATCTGTTGGAACTCTTCATCCGAGAAATGTTCAAAATCAGGTTGATATCTGAGTTTTGAAAAGTGAAAATCGATTTTATTAACACGCATTAAAAAGTCCTCTCCTTATTGTTCACTATAGTTATTGTTACTTTTTTTAAAGAATTTGTAAAGTTTTAACACATCTGGATTAAACATAAGTTTTAATACTTTACAAATAAAATTTGTTATTATGTAAAAAATATACATCTACATTGAATAATTTATTTTGAAGATAAGTATTTGTGTATAAAAAACAATAATAATACATATAGCAAACGCTAACAATGTTAGTATAGTTTATTTTTTTGATTTATTCAAAAAAATTTTTTAGATGAATAAATATTTTTTTGGAAGTGTATACAGAATAAAAAATGAATAAATTACGCTTAAAATTAGAAAAACGTTTAATTATTTAATTATCGAATATTAATGTGAGGGATGTCTCATTTTGAATGAGACAAAATTATGAAAGTGATTACAAAAGGAGGCTATCCTATACATGTAATCAAAAAGAAGGAGGCAACACAACATGGATAAACCTATTCACGTTTTCTCTGAAATAGGGAAATTAAAGACAGTTTTACTGAAACGGCCTGGACAAGAAGTGGAAAATTTGACACCAGATATCATGGATCGTCTGTTGTTCGATGATATTCCATATCTTCCGATTGCTCAAGAAGAGCATGACAACTTTGCAAAGACCTTGCAAAACGAAGGCGTCGAAACTCTTTACTTGGAAAAATTAGCAGCAGAAGCGATTGACGCAGGCAACGTCAAAGAACAATTCTTGAATAAAATGTTGGATGAATCTCATATCGCATCGAATGCAGTAAGAGATGGTCTTCATGAGTTCCTTCTATCAATGGAAACACAAGAAATGGTAGATAAAATCATGGCTGGGGTTCGTACAAAAGATATCGAAGTACGTTCTAGCAGCTTGTATGATCTTTCTGCAGACGACGACTATCCATTTTACATGGACCCAATGCCAAACTTGTACTTTACACGCGACCCTTCCGCATCAATGGGAAATGGAATGACCGTCAATAAGATGACTTTTGAAGCACGTCGTCGTGAATCGATGTTTACAGAATATATTTTGAAACATCATCCAAGATTTGCCAATAAAGGGATTGAAGTATGGTTGGATCGTGAAAATCCAGATCATATCGAAGGTGGAGACGAATTAATCTTAAGCGACAAAGTAGTAGCAGTTGGGATTTCTCAACGAACTAATGCAAAAGCTTTAGAAAAATTAGCACGCCATCTATTCGCAAAAAATTCAGGATTTGAAAAAGTATTAGCAATCAAAATCCCGAACAACCGTGCAATGATGCATCTGGACACCGTATTCACAATGGTAGATCATGACAAATTCACTATCCATCCAGCAATCCAAAGTAAAGACGGTAAGATGGATGTCTTTACGATCGAACCCGATGGTGATGATATCAAGATCACTCATTCAGATAACTTACACGAAACGATGAAAGCTGCTCTTGGATTAGATGATCTTGTATTGATTCCAACTGGTAATGGGGATGAGATCGTTGCCCCTAGAGAACAATGGAATGACGGATCCAATACATTGGCAATCGCTCCAGGTGTCGTAGTCACTTACAATCGGAATTACGTATCGAACGAATTGCTTCGTAGCTATGGTATCAAAGTGTTGGAAATCAATTCTAGTGAATTGTCACGAGGTCGTGGCGGTCCACGTTGTATGAGCCAACCACTTGTCCGTGAAGACTTGAAGTAGTTTATAACCTGACGACAGTCTTACTGTCAGCTGTCGTCAGGATTTCCTCTTTAATCTTAAATAAAAACAATCTAAAGGAGAATGTTTAATATGAAAGAATCAGTATTCCAAGGAAGAAGTTTATTAGCAGAAAAAGATTTTACAAAAGAAGAGTTACAATATTTGATCGATTTTTCAGAACACTTGAAAGACTTGAAAAAACGTGGGATCCCACATCACTATCTAGAAGGAAAAAATATCGCACTTTTATTTGAAAAAACATCTACACGTACTCGTTCTGCATTTACCACTGCAGCAATCGATCTAGGCGCACATCCTGAATACCTAGGTGCAAATGACATCCAATTAGGTAAAAAAGAATCAACAGAAGATACAGCTAAAGTGTTAGGTCGTATGTTTGACGGAATCGAATTCCGTGGATTCAGTCAAAAAATGGTAGAGGAACTAGCAGAATTCTCTGGCGTTCCAGTTTGGAATGGCTTGACTGACGAATGGCATCCAACACAAATGATCGCTGACTTTTTAACTATCCAAGAAAACTTTGGAACTGTAGAAGGTATCACTGTTGCATACTGTGGAGATGGTCGAAACAATATGGCTAACTCTTTATTAGTAACAGGTGCAATTTTGGGAGCAAACATGCGTATCGTTGCACCAAAAGAATTACAACCTGAAGAAGAAATCGTCAAAATGGCAGAAGGTTTTGCTGAAAAATCAGGGGCACAATTGATGATTACCGACGATGTTGATAAAGGTGTAGACGGAGCAGACGTGCTTTATTCTGATGTATGGGTATCAATGGGTGAAGAAGATAAATTTGAAGAACGGATCAAATTGTTGAAACCTTACCAAATCAATATGGAAATGGTAGAAAAAACACACAATACAGATCGTTTGATCTTCTTGCACTGCTTACCAGCTTTCCATGATACAAACACTGTTTACGGTGAACAAATGAAAGAACGCTTTGGCATCACTGAAATGGAAGTAACAGATGAAGTCTTCCGCAGCAAATATGCTCGTCAATTTGACCAAGCAGAAAATCGTATGCATTCAATCAAAGCGATCATGGCAGCAACATTAGGTAACTTGTTTATCCCTCGCGTTTAAGCATAACCACATTCATCTCACGAAAAAACGAGTCAGCATTGAGGGAAAATCACAAAACGCTGGCTCGTTTTGTTATCTAGAAAATTCAGGAGAACTGAAGAAAGGACGAATGAAATGGCCAAACGAAAAGTAGTTGTCGCTTTAGGAGGCAATGCCATCTTGTCTACGGATGCAAGTGCAAAAGCCCAACAAGAAGCGTTAATGGAAACAGCAAAGTATTTAGTGAAATTTATCGAACAAGGAGATGAACTAATCATCTCTCACGGAAATGGTCCGCAAGTCGGCAACCTATTGATTCAGCAGCAAGCTGCTGATTCTGAGAAAACACCAGCAATGCCTTTAGATACATGTGTCGCAATGACGGAAGGGTCAATCGGCTACTGGCTCCAAAACGCGATGGGTGAAGTACTGAAGGAAAAAGGAATCGATAAAGATGTAGTTTCTTTAGTCACTCAAGTTATTGTGGATGAAAATGATCCTTCCTTCAAAAATCCAAGTAAACCAGTCGGCCCATTCTACACGGAAGAAGAAGCGAAAGAACAAATGAATGCTGATTCTACTGTGACATTCAAAGAAGACGCTGGACGTGGATGGAGAAAAGTAGTCGCTTCCCCTAAACCAATCTCGATCAAAGAAGCACGTGTCATCGAAACGCTAGTCGAACAAGGAGTTATCACGGTGTCTGTCGGCGGTGGCGGGATTCCTGTTGTAGAAACAGCGACCGGATTAGAAGGGCGAGAAGCCGTGATCGATAAAGATTTTGCTTCAGAAAAATTAGCCGAAATCATCGACGCGGATTTGCTGATCGTTTTGACAGGTGTAGACAATGTGTATGTCAATTACCAAAAACCGGATCAAAAGAAACTAGAAACTGTTACTGTTTCAGAAATGAAACAATACATTGATGAAAAACAGTTCGCTCCAGGAAGCATGCTTCCGAAAGTAGAAGCAGCCATTGCATTTGTTGAAGCAAAACCGAACGCTAAGGCAATCATCACTTCTTTAGAAAATATCGAAAATCTTTTAGCTTCTGAAGAAGGAACGATTATCGTAGCTGATTAATTTGTTAAGTCTTTCGTATTTACGAAATGATTTATAACTATCCAGGTGGTATTTCTTCTCCTTTAGGCCATCTGGATTGTTTTTTTTATTAGAAACGACTAGCCTTTCGTTTTTTTTTCTGATATAATTCAAGAAAGTTTAATAAGATTAAGATTTGTTGAACAAGAGAGTACTTGTATCATTCTTGGCTAGCGAATTCGGAAGTGGTGGAAGCCGAATGAAGGAGATACAACGAAGCGCACTTGGAGAATTCTGTTTTAAACAGACGGTCGTCTACCGATATCAGATGGAGCTGGTCTTTTTTTTAGGACAATTGGAGTGGTACCGCGGGAAATCTCGTCTCTAATGATGGCATACTAAGTATGTCGTCATTAGAGATTTTTTTTGTTGAACAAATAAGAGAGTATTTTAGGAGGAATAAAGATGAATAATAAAGATCTTGTCGCAAAAGCCGTCTATGACATTGTCAAAGACGATTTGACACTTGAACAAGTCGAACAATTACTAGAAAATCCAAAATCAGCCGAACACGGGGATGTGGCATTTCCAGCCTTTTCATTAGCAAAAGTTTACCGAAAAGCGCCACAGCAAATCGCTGCAGATTTAGCAGAAAAAATCGACTCTGCCAACTTTGAAAAAATCGAAGTGGTTGGACCTTACTTGAACTTTTTCATGAATAAAGAACTTATCAGCAAAAAAGTTTTGCAAACAGTAGTGAAAGAAAAAGAACATTATGGAGACAGCAATATCGGGAATCAAGGAACCGTACCGATCGATATGTCTTCTCCAAATATTGCAAAACCAATCTCAATGGGACATTTACGTTCGACAGTTATCGGTAATTCGATTGGCTTCATTATGGAAAAAATCGGATACCAGCCAATCCGCATCAATCATTTAGGTGACTGGGGCACGCAATTCGGAAAACTGATTGTTGCTTACAAAAAATGGGGTTCAGAAGAAGCGGTCAAAGCAGAGCCAATCAATGAACTGCTTCGTTTGTATGTCCAATTCCATGAAGTAGCTGAAACAGAACCGGAATTAAATGAAGAAGCTCGTGCTTGGTTCAAACGTCTAGAAGAAGGCGATGAAGAAGCTATCCAATTGTGGCAATGGTTCCGTGATGAATCGATGAAAGAATTCAACAAAATCTATGATCTACTGGAAGTACAGTTTGATTCATTGAACGGTGAAGCTTTTTATAATGACAAAATGGATGAAATCGTCGAACTTTTAGAAGAAAAACATTTGCTGAACGAAGATAAAGGTGCGGAGATCGTTGACCTTTCTGCTTACGACTTGAATCCAGCATTAATCAAGAAATCAGATGGCGCGACACTATACATCACACGTGACTTAGCTGCCGCATTGTATCGTAAACGTACCTATGACTTCAAACAATCTCTATATGTAGTAGGGAATGAACAAAGTTATCATTTCAAACAATTGAAAGCTGTCTTGAAGGAAATGGGCTTTGACTGGTCTGACGACATGCACCATATCCCATTTGGTTTGATCACACAAGGTGGTAAAAAATTATCAACTCGTAAAGGAAAAATCGTCTTACTAGAAGAAGTATTGAATGAAGCAATCCAATCTGCTAAAGAGCAGATCAGCGAGAAAAACCCTGATTTAGAAAACAAAGATGTTGTAGCTAAACAAGTAGGGGTTGGGGCAGTCATCTTCCATGATTTGAAAAACGATCGTCTCAATACATTTGACTTCAACTTAGAAGAAGTTGTTCGTTTTGAAGGAGAAACTGGACCTTATGTGCAATATACACATGCTCGTGCAGTCAGTCTGTTGGAAAAAGCAGGATTCGTCCCTTCAGAAACAGCAGACTATGCGTTGAATGACGATATCAGCTGGGAAGTAGTCAAATTGGTTCAAAAATATCCTGAAACAGTCTTATCCGCTGGGGAAAAATATGAACCTTCAGTGATTGCGAAACATGCAATCAAATTAGCACAGGCATTCAACAAATACTATGCTCATACGAAGATTTTAGCTGACGATGAACAAAAAGAAGCACGCTTAGCTTTAGTGTATGCAGTGACTGTATTATTGAAAGAAGATCTTCGTTTGCTAGGACTTCATGCACCAGATAAGATGTAAGAAAAAAAGAATGTGAAATCAGTGCTCAGCTCCGAGTCACAAGGAACAATTTCAA
>NZ_KV817733.1:74706-149302 GCF_001814765.1 Enterococcus sp. HMSC061C05 | reverse complement strand
AGGAGTTGGCAGGAGAACACCGTTTATTCGCAAATAAGGGCTGTGACAATATTTTTGTCACAGCTCTTATTTTGTATAAAAGTCATTCTGGATTCTTGTCAGCGCACAAAATGTACTCTGTTAACTCCTTCAAGTTATTTACGCAAAGATCAGCACCAGCTTGTTGGAATCTAAGTGCAACAGACTGTTTTAAGCGATCTTTTTCCTCCATCTCTATTTGTTGGTATGCATCATATGAAAGTCCCATCAGCGAACTACCTTCAATCACCCCCACTGTAAACACCCCTGCATTTTTCCCTTCTTGGATATCTGAGACCGTATCTCCGACTTTGATTACTTCATCAACCGACTTGTTTTTGAAATATTGTATGTTTTTATGAATCATATAAGGAAATGGTCGTCCATATCCTTCGACGTCTTCAGAAGTTGCCATGAAGTCTGGTGAATACCCTTCTTTTTTTGCGGTTTCTGCTACGATTGCCATCATAGGAGCAGTAAATCCAGTCGTGGAACCAATATTGATCCCAGCGCTTCTCAACTGTTCGATCGTTTCCAATGTGTCGGGTTTCAAGGTAGAATGTTGGGCCAAATTTTTAAACAGATAATGTTCAAATTGCTGATACAATTCATCCACCTCTTTTTCCTGAGGTAGTTGTCCATGAATCGCTATCCATTGTTCTTTGACAGAAGGGAGGGAAAGAAGCTGTTGGATATGATCCCATTTTAATTTTCCCATCGGTTCGCGGATCTCTTTGTCAGTCAGTTGGATCCCTTTTTCTAGAAAAGCATTTCTAAAAGCGTGGACAGGAGCCATACAGCCAAAGTCCACAGTTGTTCCTGCCCAATCAAAAATTACAGTTTTAATCATTAATGTTCTCCTTATAGTCTTTGATAATTGCTGTCAGTTCTAAAATGTCTTCTGGATAAATCTCGCCAATATTACCGATACGAAAACATTCATGATCGCTGATTTTCCCAGGATAGATCACAAATCCGTTTTGTTTTAAATGCTGATAGAAATGATTGAAATCAAATCGCCAGTCTTTAGGGTAAAGAAAAGAGGTAATGAATGGCCCCTGATACTCTTGGATGAAAGGCTGGAACCCCATCTCTGTCATTTTTTGTCGTAGCACATGATTATTGGCGAGATAACGTGAATATCGAGTTTCGATCCCTCCTTCTAGCTCTAGTTCCTTCAATGCCTGTTGAAAAGCCAAAACCGTATGAGTAGGGGAAGTGAAACGCCATTTGCCATTCTCGTTTTCCATCACGCGGTACTGGTCATACAGATCAAGTGACAAACTTCGACTCACATTTTTTCGCTTTTCTAGTTCCACTTTATTAGCAAGTACAAAAGAAAAACCTGGAACACCTTGAATACATTTATTTGAGCTAGAAATCAAAAAATCGATCCCTAGTTCCGCTACATGAATCGGTATCCCACCAAAGCTAGACATCGCATCTACTATGAACAAAAGATCTCTTTCCTGTGTGACAGCAGCAATTTCTTCCAAATCATTTAAAATACCGGAAGTAGTCTCGCTATGGACCATTGCAAGTGCGGAGATAGACGGATTCTCTTCAATCAACTGTGTAATCATATGTGCTTGGGGGATTTGGTGTTCAGGTACTTCATAAACTGCATAGTTTAGTTGCAGACATTTGCACATGGCAATCATTCGTTGACCGTATGCGCCATTTGAACAAATCAGTAAAGTATCTTCTGGTCTGATCACAGAACTTAAAACAGATTCTACCCCAAAGGAGCCGCTGCCTTGCATCAAGACCGTTGTGTATAGTTCTTCGGGTACTTGAGCAAGCTCCAGCAATTTTTTTCTTATCCATTGTGTCATCTCTTTGTATTCTTGATCCCAGGTACAATGATCGGTCAGCATCGCTTTTTTCACTGTTTCAGAAGTCGTTAATGGTCCAGGCGTTAATAATTTATACATGCGATTTCCTTTCATTTCTTTTTTATTGACATACACAAAGAGCAAGACTCTGCTCTTGCTAACATCCAATATAAATGATGAGTATTGTGATTTAATCAAAGTTATGAAAAGTTTAAATAAAAACTGATGTATTTTTGTAAAGAGTGTAAAAGTTTATTTAACAAGGAAAATATTGAAAATAAAAAAACACGCATTCCTTATTAGGAACGCGTGTTCTGATTAAAAAAGTGATACTTTAGTCGGATGGTGAAGAAATTCTTCTACTCGTTTTGCATCCTCCTCATTTTCTGAGATGATCATAATCGTATCAAATCCAGCAATCGTACTGACGATAGGAGGAGGCTTGATCTCATCTAAAACAGATGCAAATAAATGAGCATTGTCTGGCAAGGTATTAACGATTGTCAAAAAGTGGACTCGTTCGACTTTCAACACAATGTCTTCAATCATTTGAATCAGCCGATCCTCTTCTTCAGTCTTAGTATCAGGAGTACCTTTTTCGCGAAACAACACAAAGCGGGAAATACCGTTTTCATCAGGTGCTTTCACGATTTTCAAATCACGTATATCTCGAGAAATCGTTGCTTGCGTTGCGGTAACGCCATAATGCCCAAGTTTGTTTAATAGTTCTTCTTGCGTATGGATCGGGAATTCTTCAATGACTTGTTTAATCAGCAAATGTCTTTGAGCTTTGCGCATTTTCTTTCTCCTTTACGAAAGATTTCACATGTATCATAACAAAAAAAAGAAGGATTGCCCAATAATATTCGTCTTTTATATCTAAAATTATTTTATGGAAAAAAGAGAATAAAGAAACAAAGAGAAATCTACTGTTTTTCTTGAATTCTTTTTGTCTTTCAGGTAAACTATTGAATGTTGAGCAGAAAAGTACATTTGCTCTTGCGATACGGATCTTTTGTCTGTATAATAGCTGAGGGTGCTTTATGCATCAGCAAATCCACATTCTTATTGGATTGTCGGTAGGTGCTTGAAAAAGTTTGCCGGCAAGGTAGAAGATAAGAAGAGGGAAAATAAAACCAAATCGGAGGAAACAAACATGGCAGTAATTTCTATGAAACAATTACTAGAAGCCGGCGTACACTTTGGTCACCAAACTCGTCGCTGGAACCCAAAAATGAAGAAATATATCTTCACAGAAAGAAACGGAATCTACATCATTGACTTACAAAAAACAGTTAAATTAGTAGATGCAGCTTATGATTACATGAAGAGCGTTGCTGAAGAAGGCGGCGTAGCATTATTCGTAGGTACAAAAAAACAAGCACAAGAAGCAATCAAAGAAGAAGCAACTCGTGCAGGACAATACTTCGTTAACCATCGTTGGTTAGGCGGAACATTGACAAACTGGGATACTATCCAAAAACGTATCAGCCGTTTGAAACAAATCAATGCAATGGAAGAAGATGGAACTTTTGAAGTTCTACCTAAAAAAGAAGTTGCTGGTTTGAACAAAGAACGCGAACGTCTTGAAAAATTCTTAGGCGGTATCGCTGATATGCCAAGAATCCCAGATGTAATGTACATCGTTGACCCACGTAAAGAACGTATTGCTGTTCAAGAAGCACACAAATTAAATATCCCAATCGTAGCTATGGTTGATACAAACTGCGATCCAGATGAAATCGACGTAGTAATCCCTTCAAACGACGACGCAATTCGTGCCGTTAAATTGATTACTTCAAAAATGGCTGATGCTTTCATCGAAGGAAACCAAGGTGAAGATCAAGTAGTTGAAGAAGATTTCACAGAAGAAAACACAGCAACATCAATCGAAGAAATCGTAGATGTTGTTGAAGGCGACAATTCTTCAGCAGAATAATTTTGAATGATGGAGCTGTTTCAAAGGCTGGGCGACAAGCCTCACTCTCCTTTGAAGCAGCTTTTTTTAAAAAGAACACACACAGGAGGAGTTAAACATGGCAGACGTTACAGCTAAAATGGTAAAAGAACTACGCGAAATGACTGGCGTAGGAATGATGGATGCGAAAAAAGCATTAGTTGAAGTAGAAGGCGATATGGAAAAAGCAGTTGATCTTTTACGTGAAAAAGGAATGGCAAAGGCTGCAAAGAAAAATGACCGCATTGCCGCTGAAGGATTAGCTTCAGTTGCTGTGAAAGGTAACACTGCAGCAATCGTTGAAGTAAACTCAGAAACAGACTTTGTATCTAAAAATGAAATGTTCCAAGACTTAGTAAAAGAAATCGCAGAACTTGTTGCTGAAAACAAACCAGCAGACATGGAAGCTGCAATGAAAATCAAAACAGATAAAGGAACGATTGAATCTGACTTGATCGAAGCAACTCAAGTTATCGGAGAAAAAATCAGCTTCCGTCGCTTTGAAGTTGTAGAAAAAGACGACAATGCTGCATTTGGCGGATACTTGCATATGGGTGGACGTATTGCTGTATTGACTGTTCTAGACGGAACAACAGATGAAACAGTTGCAAGAGACGTAGCTATGCACGTAGCAGCTATCAATCCTCGCTATGTAAACGAATCACAAATTCCAGAAGCTGAATTAGAACATGAAAAAACTGTTCTTACAGAACAAGCATTGAATGAAGGCAAACCAGCGAATATCGTTGAAAAAATGGTAGAAGGACGCTTGAAGAAATTCAAAGCAGAAATCGCTTTGGTTGACCAACCATTCGTTAAAGATCCTGATATGACTGTTGAAAAATACGTTGCTTCAAAAGGCGCAACTGTTAAAACATTCGTACGTTTCGAAGTTGGCGAAGGTATCGAAAAACGCGAAGATAACTTTGTAGAAGAAGTTATGAGCCAAGTGAAAAAATAATTCTGTTGAATGACAGACGGGAACGCACGCTTTGTGCGCTCCCTTTTTTTAAGCAAAACAAGAAAAACCAGACTTAGCGTGTCGAAATCATCTAAGTATGGTAAAATGGCAATAGAAAATATTGGAGGAATGAACATGGTCACACCGAAATATCAGCGTGTAGTCTTAAAATTGAGTGGAGAAGCTTTAGCTGGGGATGCAGGATTTGGAATCAAACCACCAGTAATCAAAGAAATCATCCAAGAAATCAAAGAAGTTCACGAACTGGGCGTTGAAATGGCAATCGTTGTGGGCGGCGGAAATATCTGGCGCGGACAAATCGGAGCACAAATGGGTATGGAACGCGCTCAAGCTGATTACATGGGTATGTTAGCTACAGTTATGAATGCCTTAGCTTTACAGGATACGTTGGAAAACGTGGGTGTACCGACACGCGTGCAAACTTCGATTGAAATGCGTCAAATCGCAGAGCCATACATTCGCCGTAAAGCAGAACGTCATTTAGAAAAAGGACGGATTGTTATTTTTGCGGGCGGTACCGGCAACCCGTACTTCTCGACAGATACAACGGCAGCATTACGCGCAGCAGAAATCGGCGCAGATGTTATCCTGATGGCTAAAAACAATGTAGACGGTGTTTATTCTGCTGATCCGAAAGTAGATGCAAATGCAGTGAAATTTGAAGAACTGACTCATCTGGAAGTGATTGCTAAAGGATTACAAGTCATGGATTCAACTGCAAGTTCACTAAGCATGGATAATGACATTCCATTGCTTGTCTTCAATTTAAATGAACACGGAAATATTCGCCGGGCAATCTTAGGCGAAAATATCGGAACGACTGTAAGGGGGAAATAAAAATGGCAGATGCAATTATGACAGAAGCAAAAGAAAAAATGAAAAAAGCAGCACAAAATCTTCAACGTGAACTTGGGCAAATCCGCGCAGGCCGCGCGAATGCTAGCCTTTTGGATCGAATCACTGTGAATTATTACGGTGCACCAACTCCATTGAACCAAATGGCGTCAATCCAAATCCCAGAAGCACGTGTTTTAATGATCACGCCTTTTGACAAGAGCATTCTTCAAGATGTTGAAAAAGCTATTATGGCAAGTGATATCGGAATCAGTCCTACCAATGATGGAAATGTTATTCGTTTGGTTATCCCGCAACTGACAGAAGAACGCAGAAAAGAATTAGCTAAAGATGTGAAAAAAGAAGCAGAAAATGCAAAAATCGCGATTCGTAACATCCGTCGTGATGCGATCGACGAATATAAAAAACAACAAAAAAATGGTGACATTACCGAAGATGATTTGCGCGGACTAGAAAAAGACGTACAAACATTGACAGATAACAGCATTAAAGAAGTAGATAAGATCGCTGCTGATAAAGAAAAAGAATTATTGGAAGTTTAATAAAACCATAAAAACAGAGGGGCGGATCATTCCGCTTCCTCTGTTTTTATTTATGTTTCTTTTATTTAAAGATTAAAAAAAGAAAAAATTATTCAGTTTTTAAATAAAAAAACAATGATTTCATAGGAAAAACGTTTAGATATTGCTATAATACTTAAGATAGTGGGAATCTTTTAAGTATAGGAGGAAAAAGAATGTTACGTTTTTTTCCGCAAAAAAACAAATATATTCAAGAAAAAAGCGAATTTCAATTTAATGCCGATGGACCAATTCCTCAACACGTTGCCATCATCATGGACGGCAATGGTCGTTGGGCGCAAAACCGGCGTTTGCCAAGAGTCGCTGGTCATAAAGAAGGTATGGAAACAGTAAAGAAAGTTACAAAGAAAGCATCAAGGCTTGGAGTGAAAGTATTGACGCTTTATGCTTTTTCGACTGAAAACTGGAAGCGACCAAAAGATGAAGTAAGTTTTCTCATGCAACTACCTGTCGACTTTTTTGATACGTTCGTACCAGAATTGATCAAAGAAAACGTCAAAGTCCATGTTATGGGGTATGAGAACGTGTTACCAGAACATACGCAAGACGCTGTAAAACGTGCAATTGAGCAAACAAAAGACAATACCGGAATGGTGTTAAACTTTGCTTTGAATTACGGAAGCAGAGCAGAAATCGTGACTGCAGTCCAAAAAATTGCTGAAGAAGTAGCAAAGGGAGAAATACAGGCAGAAGAAATCGATGATGAAGTGATTGCCAACCATCTAATGACAGGTTTCTTGCCCAAAGAATTACAAGATCCTGAGTTGATGATCCGTACAAGCGGAGAAGAACGGATCAGTAATTTTCTGTTATGGCAGATTGCATATAGCGAATTGTATTTTACAAAAGCACTTTGGCCTGATTTTGACGGTGCGCATCTTGAAGAAGCAATTGCCTCTTATCAAAATCGAGATCGTCGATTCGGCGGTGTAAAAAAAACAGAAAATGAGAAAGGGGATCAGTCATGAAACAACGCGTAAACACAGCAGCCGTGGCGCTTGTCTTGTTTATTCCGATTATATGGATTGGGGGCATAGCGGTTGAGCTTACCGCAGCAGTCTTAGCTGTGGTAGGAGTTTATGAGCTTTTTCGGATGAAAGGATTGACTCTCCTAAGTTTTGAAGGAGTTTTATCCGCTATTGGTGCAGTGCTCCTTGTCTTGCCAAAAGAAAGATGGTTCTTCTTTCTTCCAGAGAACGTCAGTACATTTATGCTATTTTATCTTATCGTTATGATCCTTTTAGGGACGTCAGTTATTTCTAAAAATACGTATACGATTGATGAAGCAGGTTTCCCAGTACTTGTCAGTTTGTATGTAGGAATAGGCTTCCAGAATTTCGTCAATGCACGAACAGAAAGTTTAGCTGTTTTGATTTTTGGTCTGTTTATTGTTTGGGCAACTGATATTGGTGCTTATATGGTTGGCCGTCGTTATGGACAACACAAGTTAAGTCCGGATATTTCACCGAACAAAACGATTGAAGGTGCGCTAGGCGGGATCGGAAGTGCTGTTGTAGTCGCATTTCTTTATTTATTGTTGTATCCAGCAAAAGAACTATTCAATCATGGTATGTTTGTCATGCTTCTGATGACGATTATTTTTTCGGCAGTCGGACAATTTGGCGATTTGGTCGAATCAGCAATCAAACGCCATTATGATGTGAAAGACTCAGGAAATATCTTACCGGGCCACGGAGGAATCTTAGACCGTTTCGATAGCTTGCTGTTTGTATTCCCTATCATGCATTTATTTGGCATTATTTAGTAAGTATACCTGCGTTTCTTTGTGATTTTCATAAAAGACGCAGGTTTTTGTTTCTCATTTTATTGATACTATTGGTGTCTTAGGTATACTATGGTAAAATTATAGTGTTTTAACGTTGTTTAAAAAAACACACAAAAAACAAGTAAAGGAGAAAAAAGCTATGAAAACGATACTAACATTTATCATTGTTTTTGGTATATTAGTGATTGTTCATGAGTTTGGTCATTTCTTCTTTGCGAAACGATCAGGAATCCTCGTTCGCGAATTTGCTATCGGTATGGGTCCGAAAATTTATGGGCATCAAGCAAAAGACGGGACAACATATACGCTTCGCCTATTACCTATTGGCGGTTATGTTCGAATGGCAGGCAATGGGGATGATGAAACAGAAATGGCACCAGGTATGCCTCTTTCTCTTTTACTAAATTCTGACGGCATCGTAGAGAAGATAAATTTAAGTAAGAAAATCCAATTGACAAATGCTATCCCGATGGAATTGAGCCGTTATGATTTAGAAGATGAGCTGACTATCACTGGTTATGTGAATGGGGATGAAACAGAAGTAGTGACCTATCCTGTCGATCACGATGCGACGATTATTGAAACCGACGGAACAGAAATCAGAATTGCACCAAAAGATGTACAGTTCCAATCGGCTAAACTGTGGCAGCGTATGCTGACCAATTTTGCCGGTCCGATGAATAACTTTATCTTGGCAATCGTGTTATTCATTATTCTTGCATTCATGCAAGGCGGTGTTCAAGTGACAAATACTAATCGTGTAGGAGAGATTATCCCTAATGGTGCTGCGGCAGAAGCAGGCTTAAAAGAAAATGATAAGGTAGTTAGTGTGGACGGTAAAGAAATCCACTCTTGGAACGATTTGACAACAGTCATCACGAAAAATCCAGGTAAAACATTAGATTTTGAGATCGAACGAGAAGGTAAGATGCAATCTGTCGACGTGACACCGAAATCTGTAGAGTCAAATGGCGAAAAAGTTGGCCAACTTGGCATACAAGCCCCAATGAATACAGGTTTTATGGATAAGATCATCGGCGGAACACGTCAAGCTTTTAGCGGTTCATTAGAAATTTTCAAAGCCTTAGGTTCACTGTTTACAGGTTTTAGTTTAGATAAATTAGGCGGGCCTGTTATGATGTACCAATTGTCTTCAGAAGCAGCAAACCAAGGTGTAACAACTGTTATTGGTTTGATGGCGCTTCTTTCAATGAACCTGGGAATCGTCAATCTGCTTCCAATCCCTGCCTTAGATGGTGGGAAATTAGTGTTGAATATTTTTGAAGGGATTCGTGGGAAACCATTAAGTCAAGAAAAAGAAGGAATATTGACATTAGCTGGCTTTGGATTTTTAATGTTGTTGATGGTGCTAGTTACATGGAACGATATTCAACGATTCTTTTTCTAGAAAAAGTTGACAAATAGGGTATAATAACAAACGATAACTATTTTGAGGAAATAAAGGAGTATATAGAATGAGACAATCAAAAATGTTGATTCCAACATTACGTGAAGTTCCAAATGATGCAGAAGTATTAAGTCATCAAATCTTGCTAAGAGCTGGATATATCCGTCAAGTATCAGCGGGTATCTATTCTTATCTGCCATTAGCAAATCGTGTGTTAGAAAAGCTGAAACGTATCATGCGGGAAGAATTTGAAAAAATCGGTGCGGTAGAGATGCTGATGCCTGCCATCTTGCCAGCAGAACTTTGGGAAGAGTCAGGACGTTATGAAACATATGGCCCAAACTTGTATCGTTTCAAGGACCGTAATGATCGAAAAATGATTCTTGGACCAACTCACGAAGAAACTTTCACTGATTTGATGCGTAATGAAATCAATTCGTATAAGAAATTACCTTTGAATCTTTATCAAATCCAACCTAAGTATCGTGACGAAAAACGTCCTCGTTTTGGTTTGCTTCGCGGACGTGAGTTTATCATGAAAGATGCGTATTCTTTCCATGCAACAGAAGAAAGTTTAGACGAAACATATAAAGATTATGAAAAAGCCTATACCGAAGTCTTCAAGCGTTGCGGTTTGGAATTTCGTTCGATCATCGGAGACGGTGGCGCAATGGGCGGAAAAGACTCAAAGGAATTCATGGCGATCTCAGAGATTGGGGAGGATACGATCTGTTATTCGACTGAAAGTGATTATGCTGCAAACTTGGAGATGGCTACAAGCTACTATGTATCAAAAAAATCGCATGAAACACAGCTTGAATTAGAGAAAGTAGCTACACCTAACATAAAATCAATTGATGAAGTAGCAGATTTCTTTTCTGTTGAACCTCAAAAAATTATCAAGTCTGTATTGTTCATTGCGGATGAACAACCTGTCCTTGTTTTGGTACGCGGAGACCATGCAGTCAATGACGTAAAACTGAAAAACTATCTATCTGCTGACTTTTTAGAAGAAGCGACGGAAGAAGAAGCACAAAAATATCTAGGTGCTGAGTTTGGTTCTGTCGGACCAATCGGTGTTTCAGATGACGTAAAAGTATATGCAGACCGTTATGTCCAAGATTTAGCGAATGCCATTACTGGAGCGAACGAAACAGGATTCCACTATAAAAATGTGAATCCAGAACGCGATTTCACTGTGCTTTCTTATGAAGATCTTCGGTTTGTACAAGAAGGCGATCCTTCACCAGACAACAACGGTGTTCTTGCCTTTACACGAGGAATCGAAATCGGACATATCTTCAAAATTGGCACTCGTTACAGTGAATCTATGGGAGCAACCGTTCTAGACGAAAACGGACGGGAAAAATTTGTGATTATGGGCTGTTATGGTATCGGTGTGAGCCGTTTATTATCAGCAATCGTAGAACAACATTCAGATGAACAAGGAATCAATTGGCCAAAAGGAATTGCGCCATTTGATCTGCATATCGTCCAAATGAATCTAAAAGACGAATACCAAACAAACTTGACGAATGAACTAGAAGAAGCGATGACAAAAGCTGGCTATGAAGTACTGGTTGATGATAGAAATGAACGCGCAGGAGTGAAATTCGCGGATTCTGATTTGATTGGCTGTCCAATCAGAATTACTGTCGGTAAAAAAGCAGTGGATGGAATCGTAGAAGTGAAAATCAAGAAAACTGGCGAAATGGTTGAAGTACGTAAAGAAGAATTGGCGAATACTTTACCAATCCTCTTGAACCAAGGCGAATAATAAGCGTTAAAACACAGAAAAGTAAAATAGCTGGATCAGCTGTTTTTGACAACCTGATGTTTCGCTTTTAAAATTGGAACTGTGATGTGAATCACAGTTCCAATTTTTTAATGTAAAACTCAGAAAAAACGAGTATACTAAAAGGTACTGAAAAAGAAGAGGATACGATGTAATCAATTGTATAGTTTCTCATCAGAAAGGGCGTATATCTTTGTCAGAAAAACGAGATTTATTTGAAAAACTGTTGGAACAAATCCAACTAGAGGAAGCAGAAAAAAATCATCCACTGCTTACTGCTGGTGAAATGGATAGTGTAGTGGTCCATCGTAAATCGCGTTTATGGGAATTTACGCTGCATTTTTCTAAAATTTTGCCTATTATGCTGTATCGGTCATTGGCTCAGCATCTGACTGTCGCTTTTAAAGAGATTGCACAAGTCAAATTGAACATCTTAGCAGATGACCAGACATTCGATGAACAGCTCTTGCAAGATTACTGGGCCCAAGCTTTGGAAAATCAGCAATGCGATACACCACTAGCACAGCAAGTATTGAAAACGCAAGTACCTGTGATAAAAGATCGTAAAGTCATCTTGCCAATCGACAGTACAGGGGCTATTTCATATTTGAAACAGCAATACTTACCATTAGTAGAAGAGTTGTTCGTCAGTTACGGATTCCCGAAATTTCGTATCGAACCAGAAGTGGATGAGCAGCAAGCGGAACGTGTATTGAAACTTTTTGAAGAACGTAAACAAGAACAGGCAGAAGCCTTTATGAAGCAAGCAGCTGAAAGTCTAGTTGTTCATGAACAAAAGAAAAAAGAAAGAAAAGAACAGTCGCCAGCTCTTGAAGGACCCATCCAGCTAGGACGAAATATTCCAGCAGATGAGCCCACAACACCAATGATCAATATCGTCGAAGAAGAACGGCGAGTCACTCTTGAAGGGTATGTGTTCGATAAAGAAGTCAGAGAACTACGCTCAAAACGCAAGATCTTGACTTTGAAAATCACAGATTATACTTCATCATTTATCGTCAAAAAATTCTCAAATGGCGAAAAAGATGAACAGATATTTGATGCGATCAGTGTCGGCAGTTGGCTAAAGGTACGTGGAAGTATCCAAGAAGATACGTTTGTCCGTGATTTGGTCATGAATGCCCAAGATATCGTTGAAGTCAAACATACCCCTCGTAAAGATTATGCTCCTGAAGGGGAAAAACGGGTAGAACTTCATGTTCACAGCAATATGAGTACGATGGATGCAACGAATAGCATTTCTGATCTGGTGGCACAAGCAGGAAAATGGGGACACCGTGCCATCGCCATTACAGACCATGGTGGCGCACAAGCCTTTCCAGAAGCTCATAGTGCCGGGAAAAAAGCAGGCGTGAAAATCTTATACGGTGTGGAAGCGAATGTCGTAGATGATGGTGTACCTATTGCTTATAATGATGCGCATGAAGCATTGAACGAAGCCACATATGTCGTATTTGACGTGGAAACGACAGGATTGTCTGCGGTATACGATACCATTATCGAGCTCGCTGCAGTCAAAATGTACAAAGGAAATGTGATCGAAAGCTTTGATGAATTTATCGATCCAGGACATCCTTTATCCCGGACAACGGTGGATTTGACAGGTATTACGGATGAAATGGTTCGAGGATCGAAGTCAGAAGAAGAAGTCTTGCGGATGTTCCTTGAATTTTCAAAAGGTACAATTCTGGTAGCCCACAACGCGGCTTTTGATATGGGATTCTTGAATACTAGCTACGCAAGATATGGCATTCCTGAAGCAGCCAATCCAGTTATTGATACCTTAGAATTAGCCAGATATCTATATCCGCAATTCAAACGTTTCGGATTAGGTGTGTTATCCAAAAAATTTGGTGTCAGCTTGGAACAGCATCACCGAGCAATCTATGATGCTGAAGCAACAGGTCATTTAGCTTGGATCTTTGTGAAAGAGGCAATGGACAATCATCACATGCTTTATCATGATCAGCTAAATGAGCATATCGGAGAAGGAGATTCTTACAAACGAGCCCGACCTTTCCATGTAACGATTTTAGCAAAGAATCAGGCAGGACTGAAAGATTTGTTCAAACTGATTTCAATGTCGAATGTCGAATACTTCGAACGTGTCCCGCGAATACCACGCTCCCAATTGAAAAAGATGCGGGAAAATCTATTGATCGGCTCAGCTTGTGATAAGGGAGAAATCTTCGAAGCCATGATGCAAAAAGGGGTAGAAGAGGCAAGAAACCGAGCAAAATTCTACGATTATATTGAAGTTATGCCAAAAGCGGTCTATGCACCTTTGATCGAGCAAGAATTGGTAAAAAATGAACATGATTTGGAAGAAATTATCCAAAACTTAGTAGAAATCGGAAAAAGTTTGGATAAAATCGTTGTTGCAACAGGCAACGTTCATTATCTCAACGAAGAAGATGCCATTTACCGAAAAATTTTGATCAATTCTATGGGCGGAGCGAATCCGTTGAATCGTCATAGTTTGCCAGATGTCCATTTCCGAACAACCGATGAGATGCTCACCGCTTTTCACTTTTTGGGGGAAGAAACAGCAAAAGAGATCGTAGTGGATAATACGAATAAAATCGCAGATATCTGCGAAGAAGTGATTCCAGTCAAAGATGAGCTTTATACACCGAAGATTCCAGGTTCAGAAGATGAGATATCAGAATTGAGTTACACAAAAGCAAAACAAATGTACGGAGATCCGTTACCTGAAATTATCCAAAAACGATTAGAAAAAGAGTTGAATTCTATTAATGGTAATGGCTTCTCGGTTATTTATCTGATCGCCCAAAAACTTGTGCATAAAAGTAATGAAGATGGCTATCTAGTAGGTTCACGTGGCTCTGTTGGCTCTAGCTTTGTTGCAACGATGACTGGGATCACTGAAGTGAATCCTTTAGCTCCCCATTATTACTGTCCAGAGTGCCAATATTCCGAGTTCTTTGAAGATGGCACATACGGTTCTGGATTTGATATGCCAGAAAAACAATGTCCAAAATGTGGTGCACGCTTAAATAAAGATGGTCATGATATCCCATTTGAGACATTTTTAGGATTCCATGGAGACAAAGTGCCCGATATTGATTTGAACTTCTCAGGTGATTATCAAGCAGAAGCACATAACTATACGAAAGTATTGTTTGGTGAAGACTATGTTTACCGTGCCGGAACGATTGGCACAGTCGCCGATAAAACAGCATATGGGTATGTAAAAGGTTATGAAAGGGACAATAATCTGCAGTTTCGAAGTGCAGAAGTCGACAGATTGGCAAAGGGTGCAACAGGAGTCAAACGGACAACTGGTCAGCATCCTGGGGGGATCATCGTTATTCCAGATTATATGGATGTCTACGATTTTACGCCGATCCAATATCCAGCAGACGATCAAAATTCGGAATGGAAAACGACCCATTTTGATTTCCACTCAATTCACGATAATGTATTGAAATTGGATATTCTAGGACACGATGACCCAACTGTTATACGGATGCTTCAAGATTTATCAGGGATTGATCCACAGACGATTCCTACAGATGATCCGGAAGTGATGCGGATATTTGCTGGCCCTGAAGTACTAGGGGTAACCCAGGAACAGATTTATTCTAAAACAGGAACATTAGGTATTCCAGAATTCGGCACTCGTTTTGTTCGAGGAATGCTAGAAGAAACACATCCTACAACTTTTGCAGAACTACTTCAAATATCCGGACTATCTCATGGTACAGATGTATGGTTAGGAAATGCCGAAGAATTGATTCGACGTGGGGATGCGACATTGGCGGAAGTAATCGGCTGTCGTGATGATATCATGGTTTATTTGATTCATGCTGGATTAGACAGCGGGATGGCATTTAAGATCATGGAAACTGTTCGTAAAGGGCAATGGAACAAGATTCCTGATGAATTGAGAGAAACCTATCTATCCGCGATGAAAGAAAATAATGTACCTGATTGGTATATCGACTCTTGTTCAAAGATCAAGTATATGTTTCCGAAAGCCCATGCTGCAGCTTATGTATTGATGGCTCTTCGTGTTGCTTATTTCAAAGTATATTTCCCTATTTTGTATTACTGTGCATACTTTTCTGTACGTGCAGATGATTTTGATCTAGTCTCCATGTGCAAAGGAAAAGATGCTGTGAAGCAAGCAATGAAAGAAATCACGGACAAAGGGCTAGATGCTTCCGTAAAAGAAAAAAATCAGCTGACCGTGCTAGAGTTAGCCAATGAAATGTTAGAACGAGGATACAAATTTGGGATGATCGATCTGTACAAATCGGATGCAGTTAATTTTGTTATCGAAGGAGATACGTTGATTGCGCCATTTAGAGCTGTCCCTAGTTTGGGAACCAATGTAGCAAAACAAATCGTTGAGGCAAGAAAAGATGGTCCATTTTTATCTAAAGAAGATCTTGCTACTCGCGGGAAAGTTTCAAAAACATTGATCGAATATATGAACGATAATGGTGTATTGAAGGATTTACCAGACGAAAACCAATTATCGTTATTCGATATGTTATAAGCATCTGTTATCTTGTCTGCTTGTAATTTTAAGCAGAGTATGGTATAGTTTTTATAGGTAATGATACTAACTGTGAGTGAGCGGATTTTTCGCTCACTCTTTTTAATGGAATTACGCACTTAATTTTTAAGGAGGCGAAACTTTTGAGTAGCGTCGTTGAAACAGTCACGGAAATGGTGACACCGATTTTAGATGAACAACATTTTGAACTTGTCGAAGTCGAATTTGTAAAAGAAGGAAAAAGCTGGTTCTTACGAGTATTTATTGACAAAGAAGGCGGAATCGATATCGAAGAATGTGCCTTTGTCAGTGAGAAACTGAGCGAAAAACTTGATGCAGCAGATCCAGATCCGATTCCTCAAGCTTATTTCCTGGAGGTATCCTCCCCTGGAGCAGAGCGGCCATTGAAAAAAGAAAGCGACTATGAAAAGGCACTTGGCGATTATGTCCATGTCTCCTTATACCAACCAGTAGATGGCGAAAAACAATACGAAGGATTTCTTCAATCATTTGATGCTGAACAGCTTACATTGAAAATACGCATAAAAACACGAGAAAAAGAATTGACTTTTGACCGAAAAAATATTGCAAAAGCTCGCTTAGCTATCCAATTTTAATCACGGAGAGGAATCAGAAAAAATGAGTAAAGAAATGTTAAATGCGTTAGACGCTTTAGAAGCTGAAAAAGGGATCTCAAAAGAAATCGTGATCGATGCTTTAGAAGCAGCATTGGTTTCTGCATACAAACGCCACTATGGCCAAGCACAAAATGTCGAAGTGGAATTTGATCAGAAAAAAGGAAAGATCCATGTCTATGCAGTAAAAGAAGTAACGGAAGAAGTGATGGATTCACAGTTGGAAGTCTCATTGAAAGATGCACTTTTGATTAATCCAGCATATGAGATCGGTGATACGATCCGTTTTGAAGTCACACCAAAAGATTTTGGGCGGATCGCTGCGCAAACAGCTAAACAAGTTATCTTGCAGCGTGTACGTGAAGCAGAAAGAACGATCATTTATAACGAATTCAGTGCTTATGAAAAAGACATCATGCAAGGAATCGTTGAACGTCAGGATAAACGTTATATTTATGTCAACCTTGGCAAAATAGAAGCAGTTCTTTCTAAACAAGATCAAATGCCAAACGAATTTTACCAACCTCACGATCGTATCAAAGTCTATGTTTCTAGAGTAGAAAATACGTCTAAAGGTCCGCAAGTATTTGTTAGCCGCAGCCATCCGGATCTATTGCGTCGCTTATTTGAGCAAGAAGTCCCAGAAGTTTATGATGGAATCGTTGAAATCGTCAGCATTGCTCGTGAAGCCGGCGATCGATCAAAAGTAGCTGTCCGTTCAAACGATCAGAACATCGACGCAGTCGGTACATGTGTTGGACCAAAAGGACAACGTGTCCAAGCAATCGTCAATGAATTAAAAGGCGAAAACATGGATATCGTTGAATGGAATGAAGATCCAGCTGTATTCATTGCAAATGCATTGAATCCTGCACAAGTCATGGATGTGATTTTTGATGAAACCAATCCTAAAGCTTGCACAGTTGTCGTTCCAGACTATCAATTATCGTTAGCAATCGGTAAACGTGGACAAAACGCACGTTTAGCTGCTAAATTGACTAACCATAAAATCGATATCAAATCAGAATCTGATATGGCGGAATTTTATGAAAAACAAGAACAACAAAACGAAACAGAAGAATTGCATGACGAAGCAATCGTTCAGTCAGATTTGACAGACGATGAGTATGAAACAATTGCGTTCAATAATGAAACGGTCGAAGAAAAGCCAGAAGCTTAACTTTAGTAAGGAGGCAAAGAGATGAAACAAAGGAAAATTCCTTTACGCAAATCCGTGGTTTCAGGTGAAATGAAACCTAAAAAAGAGATGGTCCGAATCACCCGTTCAAAAGAAGGGGAAGTATCGATCGATCCAACTGGAAAAATGCCTGGACGAGGAGCGTATGTCTCACTTGAGCCGGAAGAAGTACAACAAGCTTGGGATAAAAAAATTCTCGATCGAGTACTCGAAACAACTTTAACAGATGAGTTTTATCAAGAACTACTTGACTATGTCACTCACCAAAAAGCACGTAAAGAGTTATTTGGAAAATGAACACAGTCAATCGGCAAAAAGCCATGAATCTCATGGGTCTGGCGATGCGCGCGGGAAAACTGATCACGGGCGAAGAACTGACCATTGCTGAAATCCGCAAACAAAAAGCAAAATTGGTGTTTGTGGCAACAGATGCAAGTGAGAATACAAGAAAAAAGATAAAAGATAAGAGTTCATACTATGAAGTTCCTTGCTTTGAGCTATTTTCTGAAGCAGAAATCACGCAGATGATCGGAAAACCTCGCAAGGTATTCGGAATAATGGATGCCGGATTTGCGAAGAAGACCAAGGAGCTAATTGAAGGTTAGGAAGGTGATTGCATGGGCAATAAAAGAATCTATGAATTAGCAAAAGAACTCAAAAAATCTAGTAAAGATGTCGTGGAAAAAGCACAACAACTTGGCATCGATGTGAAAAACCATATGGGTGCGATTACTAGCAGTGATGAGAAGAAATTGCAACAAGCGTTCAAAAACCCAAGCACGAAACAACAAGCTGCACAACAAGCAAGCAGAAAACCAGCCAATCAACAGCCGAACGATCAACGTAAAAAAGAAGCAACAAATAATCAACAAAAAAATAAAAATAACCGCAGTTATCAAGATCGCGGTCAAGGGAGCGGTCAAGTGAATCAAGGAAAAAAACCAACAACAAACCAAAATAATACGGGGAATACTAGCAGTCAAAATCGTCCAGGAACGAGCCAAGGCGGCAATCAAAACCGTACCAACAACAAACCAAACAATAACAATCGCGGCAAATTTAATAATAACAACCGTAATCGTTATAATAAAAAGGGTAAAAAAGGCAAACAGCAACAATCAACTAAGCCAGCTGTACCACCACGCAAATTCCGTGAATTGCCAGATGTATTAGAGTATACTGAAGGCATGAACGTAGCAGACATCGCGAAAAAAATTCATCGTGAGCCAGCAGAAATCATTAAAAAATTATTTATGCTTGGCGTCATGGTCAATCAAAACCAAGCACTGGATAAAGATACGATTGAACTGTTAGCCACGGACTATGGTATGGAACCACAAGAAAAAGTCCAAGTTGATATTGCAGATATCGATAAATTCTTCGAGTCAGAAGAAGTTGATCCAGACAAATTAGTCTCACGTCCGCCAGTAGTAACGATTATGGGACACGTAGACCACGGGAAAACAACCTTATTGGATACATTGCGCCATTCACGTGTAACAAGCGGCGAAGCCGGCGGAATCACACAGCATATCGGTGCCTATCAGATTGATATTGATGGCAAACCAATCACTTTCTTGGATACACCAGGACATGCGGCCTTTACAAGTATGCGTGCACGTGGAGCAAGTATCACAGATATCACGATTTTAGTTGTCGCTGCAGATGACGGTGTCATGCCGCAAACCGTTGAAGCAATCAACCATGCCAAAGCAGCAGGCGTTCCAATTATCGTCGCTGTAAACAAAATTGATAAACCAGGTGCAAACCCTCAACATGTTATGCAAGAATTAAGTGAGTATGAGTTAATTCCTGAAGCATGGGGTGGCGAAACGATCTTTGTTGAGATCTCAGCGAAATTCGGCCAAAACATCGAAGAATTGCTGGAAATGATCCTGTTAGTCGCAGAAGTAGAAGATTTAAAAGCAGATCCAACACAACGCGCAATCGGAACAGTGATCGAAGCACGTCTTGATAAAGGTAAAGGTCCTGTGTCAACCTTACTTGTCCAAGAAGGAACACTTCATGTGGGTGACCCAATCGTTGTCGGTAATACTTACGGACGTGTCCGTGTAATGACAAACGATCTTGGCCGTCGCGATAAAGAAGCAGGACCTGCAACGCCAGTAGAAATCACTGGCTTGAATGATGTACCTCAAGCAGGTGACCGTTTCGTAGTCTTCGAAGACGAAAAGACAGCACGTGCAGCGGGTGAAGAACGCGCAAAACGTGCATTATTGGAAAACCGTGCTGCAAGCAGCCGTGTAACCTTGGACAACTTGTTTGAAAGCTTGAAAGAAGGCGAGTTGAAAGAAGTTAACGTCATTATCAAAGCCGACGTTCAAGGTTCAGCAGAAGCATTAGCTGCCTCGCTGAAAAAAATCGAAGTTGAAGGCGTACGTGTGAAAATCGTCCATTCAGCGGTAGGTGCAATCAATGAAAGTGACGTAACACTTGCAGCAGCAAGTAATGCGATCATCATTGGATTTAACGTCCGTCCTACACCTCAAGCAAAAGCGCAAGCAGAAGCTGAAGAAGTAGACATTCGTTTACACCGTATCATTTACAAAGCTATTGATGAAATCGAAACAGCGATGAAAGGAATGCTAGATCCTGAATTTGAAGAAAAAATCACTGGTCAAATGATTGTACGTGAAACATTCAAAGTATCCAAAGTCGGCACGATCGCTGGTGCATATGTAACAGAAGGCTATATCCGCAGAGACAGCGGTGTCCGTGTGATCCGTGACGGTATCGTTATCTACGAAGGCCAATTGGCAAGTTTGAAACGTTTCAAAGATGACGTAAAAGAAGTCAAAATGGGCTATGAATGCGGTGCTATGATTGAAAAATTCAATGACATCAAAGTAGATGACGTAATTGAAGGATTTATCATGGAAGAAGTCAAAAATGACTAAAAACTGATAAAAGGAGGCCAATCATTATGGCTAACTATCGTGACCGCCGAGTCGGTCAAGAAATCTTAAAAGAAGTCAATGCGATTCTACGTAAAAAAGTAAGAGATCCTCGTGTGCAAGATGTAACGATCACTGATGTACACGTAACAGGCGATCTTCAACAAGCAACAATCTATTACAGCATCCTTTCTGATTTAGCATCTGAAAAGAAAAAAGCACAAGAAGGATTGGATAAAGCATCAGGATTGATTCGTCGAGAGCTAGGGCACAATCTAAGTATTTACAAAACACCTGAGTTGTCCTTTGAATTAGATGAATCAGTTGTCTATGGCAACCATATCGATGAATTGCTTCGTGACTTGAACAAAGACTAATCAAAAAATCCTGCAAATCCTGTGAAATCAGGGGTTGCGGGATTTTTTTGTTTTCATTAAGACGTATTACTTAAGAGTTCCATGACTTTAGTCTTGCGGCGTGTCAGTTAACCAAAAAAGAGAAAAAGAAAAGTAAAAAATTCGACTTTCTTTTTTCTATAGTATATAAATTTTTGCATATAGATAAAGATCAAGATACCGATGACGGAAGCTAGATTGTAATCCATTGTAGTGACAGTCAGGTTATATAGCCAAGTAACTAGAAGATCAGTGGAACCTGCACCATAAAAGTTTGAATTTGTCGGTCTGCCGCCAGTTAAAAGAAAAATCACGTTGGAGTTATTGACAAGATATAAAATCCAAGCAAATGAACAGAAGTGCTTATTAGGTTTCAATTAGGAGTATCTGCGCTAGAATAAGAGTAATAATGAAAAGGAGTGTTACGTATGGATTATTCTAGTAAAGAATACTTTGATAAAATGACGGCTTGGTGGCGTGCTGCCAATTATCTTTCTGTCGGGCAAATTTATCTTAAAGATAATCCCTTACTGAGACGTACATTGAAACCAGAAGATGTCAAAAAACATCCAATCGGTCATTGGGGAACGATTCCTGGCCAAAATTTTATTTATGTCCATTTGAACCGAATCATCAATAAATATGATTTGAACATGTTTTATATCGAAGGGCCAGGACACGGCGGACAAGTCATGGTATCGAATGCTTATTTAGATGGAAGTTACACAGAGATCTATCCAGAAGTAACGGAAGATGAGACAGGAATGCAAAAATTATTCAAGCGATTTTCATTTCCTGGAGGCATTGCTTCTCATGCAGCACCAGAAACACCAGGTTCTATCCATGAAGGGGGAGAGCTTGGATACTCTCTTTCACATGGAGTCGGAGCTGTATTAGACAATCCTGAAGTAATCTCTGCTGTCGTGATTGGTGATGGTGAAGCAGAAACCGGTCCTTTAGCTGGAAGCTGGTTCTCAAATGTCTTTATCAATCCGGTGATAGATGGAGCTGTTTTACCAATCCTTCATTTAAATGGTGCTAAAATAGCCAACCCAACGATCTTGGCACGTAAATCAGATGAAGAATTAGCAAATTACTTTAACGGACTTGGCTGGGAACCTTTCTTTATTGAAGGAAATGATCCAGAAAAATTAAATCCTGTTATGGCTGAAAAAATGGATCAAGCAATCGAGAAAATCAAATCCATCCAAAAAGAAGCTCGCCTGAAGACAGCGACAGACGTCGTGATGCCAAAATGGCCAGTATTGATCGTACGCACACCAAAAGGATGGACCGGTCCAGAAGAATGGGACGGGGAGCCAATTGAAGGAACCTTCCGAGCACACCAAGTACCGATTCCTGTAGATCAAGAACATATGGATTATGCAGATGCTTTACTCCGTTGGTTGAAATCCTATGAACCAGAAAAATTATTTGATGCACAAGGACGTATTTTAGAAGAAATCAGAGAAATCGTGCCCACTGGTGACCAAAGAATGGCAAAAAATCCTATCACCAATGGCGGAATTAATCCGAAACCGCTTATTATGCCAGATTGGAAAAAATATACTTTGCAATTTGAACAACCGGGCTCCGTTAAAGCAGAAGATATGACTGAACTTGGTAAATTCGTTCGCGAGATCATTGAGAAAAATCCAGAAAATTTCCGTATATTTGGACCAGATGAAACAAAATCAAACCGATTGAATCAAGTTTTCAAAACGACAAATCGCCAATGGATGGAAAAAATCGAACCAGAAAATGATGAATGGCTTTCGCCATCTGGTCGCGTCATCGACAGTCAATTATCGGAACACCAAGATGAAGGGTTCTTAGAAGGGTACGTTCTGACTGGACGGCATGGTTTTTTTGCAAGTTACGAATCATTCTTGCGAGTGGTTGACTCTATGTTGACTCAGCACTTCAAATGGATGCGGAAATCACATGACCTTTCTTGGCGAAATGATTATCCTTCGCTGAATCTCATTGCAAGCTCAACAGTCTTCCAGCAAGATCACAATGGATATAGCCACCAAGATCCAGGAATATTGACACATTTGGCAGAAAAGAAGGCGGAGTTCATCCGTGAATATCTGCCTGCGGATGCAAATACATTGCTCGCAGTCATGGATAAAGCATTCCGCTCGTCAGAAAAAATCAATTTGATCATCTCTTCCAAACATCCGCGTGCTCAATTTTACTCAGCAGAAGAAGCAGCCGTCTTAGTGAATGAAGGCTTGAAAATCATTGATTGGGCTTCGACAGCAAAAGAGGAGGAACCTGAATTGGTCATTGCTGCTGCAGGAACGGAATCTAACTTAGAAGCATTAGCAGCTGTGACTTTGCTGCTGGAAGAATTCCCAAAACTAAAAATCCGGTTCATCAATGTCGTAGATTTATTGAAATTACGTCATCCAAGTCAAGATCCGCGTGGGTTGAGCGATGAAGAATTTGACCAATATTTTACAAAAGACAAACCGATCTTATTTGCTTTCCACGGTTATGAAACATTGGTCCGCACGATTTTCTTTGATCGTCATAACCATCATTTAATGATTCATGGCTACAAAGAAAACGGAGATATCACGACACCATTTGACATGCGTGTGGTAAATGAACTTGACCGTTATCATTTGGCAAAAGATGCAGCTTTAAAAATCAAAGGAAGTCAAGCAGAAGATTTTGCAAAAAAAATGGATCAGAAATTACAAGAACATCAAAACTATATTCGTGAAAATGGTATTGATCTGCCAGAAGTATTGGATTGGAAATGGAAAAATCTTGACCAATAAAGTGATAAAATCGACCCCGAAAAACAGATTTTTTTACATTGATCAAGAAACTGAAAAAATAAATAAAAAAAACGGAAAAAAGACTGGAAGAATGGCCAGTCTTTTTTTTTTCGTTTTTGGGAAGTGAAAACCAATCTATTTACCTGTAAGCCACCCATAAATCCAATCAAATGGTGCAAAGAAAAAATCTTCCATTCTATTCCCTCCTTTAAAAAAAGCATAACATGGTTTCTATTTACATGAGCATGAATTTTGTTACGTTTTTATTGCCGAAAAATAAAAACCGTTCATTATGATGTCAAATTCGTCAGTAATAGATGCAATGTGTTATAATAATTCAGTTAAATCAAAAATGAAATGGAGAAAAGACATGGACGGGTTATTACCTTTATGGAAAGAACGCGGAATGACAAGTCATGATTGCGTATTCAAATTAAGAAAAAACTTACATACGAAAAAAATCGGACATGGGGGTACGCTTGACCCGGATGTAGACGGTGTATTGCCTATTTGTATCGGAAAAGCCACAAAAGTTATCGAATATTTGACAGATTCTGGGAAAATTTATGTGGGCGAGATGACTCTAGGTTTCAGTACAACGACGGAAGATCGATCCGGAGAACGAGTAGAAACAAAACCAGTGGATATGTCTTTATCTGAAGAAAAAATAGATGAAGTGATGGCTTCATTTATTGGTGAGATCACCCAGATACCGCCAATGTACTCAGCGGTAAAAGTAAACGGTAAACGGTTATATGAATATGCACGGAATAATGAACCAGTGGAGCGGCCTGTTAGAAAGGCTCAAATTTACCGTTTTATCCGAACAAGTGAACTGACAAGAGACGAAGTGGCAGGAACCATTTCTTGGCGTTTCGAAGTAGAATGCGGGAAAGGAACCTATGTCCGTACATTAGCTGTGGATACAGGCAAGAAACTTGGTTACCCTGCACACATGTCTGATCTCACTCGAACAGCAAGTGCCGGTATGACCAAAAAAGAAGCGTTAACATTAGAAGAAGTAGCTCAAGCTGTAGAAAAAGGTACGATTGATGAGTATTTGCTGCCAATTGAAAAAGGAGTGGAACGGTTCAAACGAGTAGATATTACTGATGAGGTATGGCAGAAAGTAAAAAACGGTATGAGACTTGATTATACTGTATTTGCGCTCCCAGAAATGCCTTCAGAGGAAATTGCCTTGTTTTATAAAGAAAAAGTCGTAAGTATCTACCAGCCAAACCCAAAAGAAAAAAATAAACTAAAACCTAGTAAAGTATTGAGAAATGAGGAATAACGAATGAATATCATCAAGATCAGACATCCTTACCAACCAGAACAAATTCCAGAAGACGATGTCGTTTTAGTACTGGGATTTTTCGACGGCGTGCATATCGGACACCAGAAAGTCATAAAGACAGGTATGGAAATTGCACAAAAAGAAGGATTGAAATTAGCATTGATGACTTTCAATCAACATCCATCGATTGTTTTTAAGAAGATCGATCCTAGCAGTGTGAAGTATTTGACTAGCCTGAAGCAAAAAGAAGAAAAAATGGCAGCTTTGGGTATCGATTATTTATATGAAGTCGATTTTACTTCTTCTTTTGCTCATTTAGCGCCACAAGAGTTTGTTGATCAATATATCGTAGGATTACATGCGAAATATGCTGTTTCCGGTTTTGATTACACCTATGGACCAAAAGACGTTGCAGATGTCGCTCATTTTCCTGAATATGCTAAGGGAAGATTCAAAATCGTCACAGTCTCTAAAGAAGAAGAACAAGGCGAAAAAATCAGCTCTACACGTATTCGAGGATTGCTAGATAGCGGTCAAGTAAAAGAAGCGGCAAAACTATTAGGTTGCATATACGAGGTGGAAGGGGTAGTTGTTCATGGCGATGCACGAGGCAGATTATTAGGATTCCCTACAGCAAATGTCAAAGTAAAGAGCACAGTCCATTTACCTAAAGAAGGTGTTTATGTATCGGAAATAAAAATTGGGGAAACTTGGTATCCAGCCATGGGTTCAATTGGACATAACGATACATTCGGTGAAGGACGGGAGCTGACTGTAGAGCTGTATATTTTGGACTTTAATCAAGATATCTATGGCGAGCACGTCAAAGTACGTTGGAATCAATTTTTAAGAGATCAAGTGAAATTTTCAAGTGCAGAGGAATTGATTCAACAACTCAAGGAGGATGAACAAGCAACAGCTGAATATTTTTCTCAGCAATAAAATAATGTCCGTGAGAGCTAATCTTTATGCATAACTAGCAATTACAACGAAATGGTTGATAAATAAGTGCATGAAAGGGCTGTGGCAAAAGTCTTGTCACAGCCCTTTTTCCGAATAAACGGTGTTCCAGAAGTAGCTTCTTCGGAAATAAGCCGAAATTTCACAAAAATTTGAAAAGCAATTTTCGTCAATTCCTTCTTATTTCTTGAAGCTGACCACTTCTGTCACAACCTCTTTCTTTATAAAAATAGAAGGATGCTACCAATTGATGAAAACGATTACTAGAGCGTATCATTTGCTTTAGACTATATATATTGGTGTACACTCACTTTAAGGCGGAAATAAAAGTTATCCGTAATAACAGGTTTAGGTATAAAAAAGGAGTGGGTACTATGTATAAGGAATTAGAAAACAAAGTCGCAGTAGTAACTGGCGGATCAAAAGGGATTGGAACAGCGATTGCTCAACGATTCGGTAAAGAAAAAATGAATGTAGTCGTCAACTATAATTCGGATAAAGAAGGGGCAGAAAAAGCAGTCAAAGCAATCGAAGAAGCAGGCGGAAAAGCAGTCTCTGTACAAGCAGATGTCAGTTCCGAAGAAGGAATACAGCGTTTACTTGATACGGCTTTAGAAAATTTTGGGACACTGGACATTTGGGTTAATAATGCTGGGATGGAAAATCAGCATCCGACCCATGAACTTAGCCTTGAAGATTGGGAAAGAGTATTAAAAGTCAATTTGACTGGCGTTTTTATCGGAACGAAAGCAGCTTTGAATTATTTTACAGAGAATGATAAAAAAGGAAATATCATCAATATGTCTTCTGTTCATGAACAAATCCCATGGCCAACATTTGCTCATTACGCTGCTTCAAAAGGCGGGGTAAAATTATTTACCGAAACGGTAGCAATGGAGTACGCACCTAAGGGAATCAGAATCAATAGTATAGGACCTGGCGCTATCCGTACACCTATTAATGCGGCAAAATTTGATGATCCTGAACAAAAAGAACTCTTGGAAAGTATGATCCCGCTAGGACGCGTAGGTGAACCAAAAGAAATAGCAGCGGCAGCTGCATGGTTGGCTTCAGACGAATCCAGTTATGTTACAGGTATTACACTATTTGCAGATGGTGGGATGACTTTATATCCTTCTTTCCAAGGTGGAAAAGGATAAGGGTGAATAAAAATGGGTTTATTGATTGCATTGATCCCGGCAGTTGGGTGGGGGATCCAGCCACTGATTTTGAAAAAGATTGGCGGCAGACCAACAAATGAGATATTAGGAACTGGTATTGGAGCGGTGCTCGTTGGCTTACTCGTTCAATTATTCGCTTCTCCAGCTGGTATTTCAGTGACTACATTTTTGATTAGTTTACTTTCTGGTGCATTTTGGGTTATTGGACAAACAGGACAGTATACATCTTTCAACTTGATTGGTGTTTCTAAAACGATGCCTATCTCGACTGCATTACAGTTAGTCGGAACCTCGTTGATTGGTGTCTTCGCTTTTGGAGAATGGTCTGGAAGTATGGGGAAAATCATTGGTGCAGCAGCGATCATTCTTCTTGTATTTGGTTCTGCTTTAACGGCAATCAGTGATGATCCTGGAAAAAAAGGCGGTATCACAAAAGGAATCAGTCTATTAGCATCAACAAGTATTGGTTATTGGGTTTACAGTGCATTGCCCAAACTAGTTGATGCAAGCGGACTTTCCATTTTCTTTCCGCAAATGATCGGTGTCTTTTTAGGGGCAGTTATTTATGTGATTTTCCGAAAACCAACTGCATTTTCTGAAGATAAGAGTTGGAAAGCAACAATAGTTGGAGCCATCTTCAGTGTGTCAGCGTTGGCTTATATTTTTTCAGCGAATGAAAATGGGGTTGCTACTGCATATATCATTACACAGCTAAACGTAGTTATCTCTACATTAGGCGGTATGTACATCCTGCATGAAAATAAGACACCAAAAGAAAAAAAATTAACGATTATCGGCTTGTTGCTGATCGTAGTAGGAAGTATGGTCACGGTCTTTATTTGAGGACAAAGAGAGCAAAAGATTACTTATAAAACGTGCTAGAATTTCCAACACCATTGGAAATTCTAGCACGCTTAATCGTCTAAGAAACAAGTGAAATATCTGTCTGCATCAATAATTTTCCATTGATCCATTGACTAAAGTTCGTTACATAATTAAAATTACCACCTATAAGTATCTCCGCATGATTATCTTTATAAAGATCGTATTGTAAAAGACGGTCTTTTTTATTTGCGTAAACATCGTTATGGTACTGGACTAATTGTTCTCGGAATTGATTGATCGCTGTAAAATCACGATACTGAAGGTTGAAACGCATCGTGATTGGTGCATCTAGCATGAATCGCTGCATGTCTTTTGCTGCTTCATCTGCTTGATCTCCGTAAAGAAATTCAAAAAGATTACGTTCAGAAAATTTCCATTGTCCGCCGACCTTTGTTCCTTTTAGTTTTCCTTCATGAAGATAATTTCTGATAGAACGTGTAGTAACACCTAATTGTTCGGCTAATTCATTTACTGAGTAAAAATCTTTCAATGTTCACCCTCCTATGTGAATGATTCTATTGGTTTGGTTGTTAGCTGCTTTATCACGAGATGTAGAAAGAACGATCTCACTTAAAGTCATTGCAAAAAACGAATCAGAAAATTCTAACTTTTCTTTCTCTAAAGAAATTCATTCTCTTCTAAAGTGATATTATATTTAAATATACCTGAAAATAATGGATAGTATTATGAAAGATTGCTGATATTTTCTCGTATTTTTTCCTTATTCAAAAGATTTGCAGGAAAATTGCTGAAAAATAATTTTACTAAGTTGAAAATTCAAGGTCATTCGTATTAGTGATTTTTTTCAGCACAAGAAAGACTCCTTATAAAAACAGCAGATACTTTGCCAATTAAGTGTTTAACCAGTGAGGATAAAAAGGATAGAACAAAGCCTGTACAAGGTAATGGATAGATTCTTCGCCAGTACAGGTTTTGTTTGTATAAAGCTTTATCGCCAAAATTTATCATGATCTTTCTTGTCTTCAATATTAAATGCAATCAATTGGTCAATCAGTTCCCAATTGATTGCACTTTTCCAAGGAACTTTGATGACATTATCCGTATATATGTAACCAATTTCTTGGATAGTCTTTTCAAGGGCACGAATCGCTGCTTTTTCTGGTGCGATGGAAAAATGATTTTTAGCAAAACTGAATGCAATAATAAAGGTACCATGATCAGTAAAGGTAGGCTGGTTCCATTTTACAGTTGTGTCTAGCTGGGGATATGTCTTCGCTATCTTAGAGAAAAGGTCATTGATCTTTTGTTGATTTTCTTTTTCTTTTATTTGATCAATAATCAGCCGGAATTTTTCCATTCTAAAACGCCTCCATTAAGTGGTTTGATTTATTTTACCAGAAAAACAATGGTTATGTATAAAAATAAATTAGAAAACAAGCGATATTGTATCCGGTATATTTTGATGATAAGATGGCTCAAAGACCAAAATAGAAAAGAGGCATAAAAATGATTGACTTGGCAAAGAAATTCTCACACGCAAACATTTATTATGAGTTGTATCATCATCGAGCTATTTATACAAATGAAGATGCCTTGGTGGTAAAGAAAGAGCAAGGATTTACAGGCACAGAGACCAAAAGCTTATTCTTAAAAGATAAAAAAGATAATAACTATGTATATCTGACTTTTACTACGAAACAAACGGATTTCAAGGCATTAGGAAAGATCATCGGTAAAAGGCTTTCTATTGTTTCATCAGAACATATGGAAGAACAAACGGGACAAAAACAGGGCGCTGTTTCTCCATTTGGTTACGAAGAACAGATACCGATTATTATTGACGAAGAACTATTGTCAAAAGAAAAACTTGTTTTTGCACCAGGGAGACCAGATCAAACGATGGTCATCAAAACGATTGACTTAAACAAAATCATCCAGCTACTTAAAATACCGATGTTTTTGATGCCAGCAAATGAAAACAACGACTAAACAAACAAAATAGTGCTTATTAGGAGTGGAAGCATTATGATAAGATATCCGTCATTAGGAAAAAGTACAACGATAGGGATTACTGCACCATCATCGGGCGTACCAGAAGAACACCACCTGTTACTAGAAATGGCTATAAAGAGTATGGAAGAAAAATCTTTTCATGTCGTTACTGGAAAGACGCTGTGGACGCAAGATAAAGAAAAATCAGCTCCAGCAAGAGAACGAGCAGATGAATTCAATCAAATGATGCAAGATGAGAATATCCAAATGATTCTTCCACCTTGGGGAGGAGAATTATTGATTGAGATCCTCGATTCTGTCGATTTCGATGCGCTACAGCCAAAATGGATAGTAGGTTATTCAGATATTAGTACGTTGCTACTCGCCGTCACATTAAAAACAGGGATAGCCACTGCACATGGGACCAACCTTATTGATTTAAGAGGAAATTATTCAGATAAAACGACAGCGATGTGGAAAAGTGTGCTAGAAACAGGCAAAGGAGAATCAATCTTACAGCATTCTTCTGAAAAATATCAAAAAGAATGGCATCATGAGCAACCGTCACCTTCAGTTTTCCATCTTACTGAACCAACAAATTGGCAATCAATCAGCGGAGAGGCAGTAAGGATAAAAGGCCGATTATTAGGTGGTTGTATAGATACAATCAGACATTTAATTGGTACACCTTATGGAGATGTCCAAACGTTTAAAAGAACGTATAATGATGGAAAGCCAATCTTGTGGTTTCTAGAAAACTGTGAGCTATCGTCCGTTGATTTAAGAAGATCACTTATTCAGATGAAACTAGCAGGATGGTTTGAGGACAGCTCGGGTATCATGTTCGGCAGAAGTGCAGCAGAGGATTTGCTAGATTATCGAATGAAGGATGTATATGAAGATCTTTCAAAAGAATTGAACATACCAATCTTGTATGATATTGATTGCGGTCATGTACCGCCACAACTAACATTGATCAACGGTGCCTACGCAGAAGTAGCGGTAGAAGACGGAAAAGCGACTGTTTTGCAAACGTTTATTTAGCAAAAAATATAGGGGATTTTCCACGTGAGGTTGTGAAAAAGCTCCCTTGCATCAAGTAATACGAACAGCCAAATAAAAACAGCTTCTCATGGTTTATGACTATTGTGACTTGTGGCTGAGGATTTGATAGGAGAACAGTTTTTATTTAATGATTTTTTACAAATTTAAGAAAAAATAGTTCTAATTGTGAAGCAATAAAAATAGATGTTTTGCTATCCTTATATAAGTAAGATATATTTTTGATAATGGAGTGAGATTATGGATGTAGTTAACTTGATAAATGACTTCGAAGGTTTTAGTATTTACAAAGAATTTGATCCAAAATTGTTTGCAAAAAGGTTCAATAAGTTGAAGAGACCAAGTGAATTTGAATATTATTTTAATATATTTGAGAAGCAACTCAGAGCAACTGATAACAAAAATTATCTTTTATATCATGAAAATGGATTATCTTGGACCGATGCTTTATTGAAGCTTTGCGAGAAAAAATTGAATAGCCGTGAAGAATTTGATTCTTTTCTAGAAAAATTCCGGTCACCTTACATTAATGAAGTATATATTCAGAAGAAACGTATAGATTATGGACAAGATAAACTAGAAGGGTTTAGTAGATTTGATATCAATCAAGAATATGATCCACGTCTTTTTACAAAAACATTTGGGAATGTAAAAGAATCAAGAGAATTTGTTAACCATTTTTCCGTATTCGAACAACAACTGAAGGCTTCCGCTAATAGCAAAAGTTTAGAAATCTATCATAAAAATGGGCTAGTTTGGACGCAAGCTGTTTTAAATCTATTAAAAAATAGATTAACAGTATCATCTAGATACGATACATTTTTGAAAAATTTGAATTCACCATTTATCAATGACCGCTATATTAAGCAAAAACTTGATGAATTAGTTGCTCCTGCTCTCGCTAAAAAAGAAATAGAAGATACAGGCGTAAAAAAGAAAATTCCACTTCCAGTAAGAAGAGAAAAGAAAAAACAAGTTGTTCAAGCTGCTGGATCAACAAGTCATTTTGAGAAATTTGAGAAACAAGATACAAAGAAAAATCTTTCACAGATAAAATCAATGACACTAAGTCATTCTAATGAACAGCAAGAATTAACCTATGCACAATTACAATTTGATAATAACGTTAAATGTCCTAATAATGCTAGAAGTGTTTCTGCAGAAAAGACTATCTATGCAACCATTCGACACACTAAGGACCAGCCTATCAAAGACCAGCAAAAAAACTATAGAAAAGAAAGTGAAAGAAGCTGACAAAATGCTGTCAGCTTCTTTTTGTATAACATATTAGAAAGTTTAATTATCTATAACTGTCACATCGATTAACTGTTTCACGTCATTTGGGTTGCCTGTAGGAATAACAACCACAGATGCATGATCAATGATTTCTTGAGTTGCTTTTTTAATGAATGCTGGGTCAGAGGCTTGATCTGCAGGCATTTGCCAATGTGAAGGAACTGGATAACTAGTGATCGTCCCGTCGTGGTTACTAGAATACACTAGAATTCCTTGGTAGCCGTATTTCCCAGTAAGCATAACTACGTCTTTTGGATAACCTACGCTCCCTGCATCATAGGGATCGATAGGTGTTCCTGCCGGATAATGAATAACATGTAGTTCAAAATCGCCTGATGCATCTTTAAAAGTATTACCCTTGATAGCCAACCAAATGCGTGCGTACTCAATTTGCAGATCAGAATATCCTGCTAACGGATCTACTGACTGAGAAGACTGTGAGAAGGATGTGTCTGCTGTGGAAGAAGAAAGACTCGTGTCAACCGTATCACTAGATATAGAAGAAGGGTTGGACTCTGAAAGTTTGCTGGTGGTTGAAGATGCATCCGATTCAGAAGAAGCTGATTTCTGTGTACTTGATTTTTCAGCTGAACTAGTTTGTCTGATGGAACTTTTGACTGCGGTCGCAGATGACTCACTGGTTTCTTTACTAGCAGATGTACATCCTACAAGGAATAAGGAGATCGACGCTAAAATAAACCCTAACTTTTTCATATAAAACACCTCATCACTTTAATTAATACTAGTATAGCATAATTCTAAATTTCTCTGGTTAAAGGAGAAGCGTAGACAAAAATTTCTATACATTGATTAAATCTGTCTTTTGTTTATGTATTTAGGGAAATTTCCCATTATCTGCTACCTAAGAACTATTATTGAAATCAAGTTTCTTAAAGTGTAATAGCTATTGTAACCGGTTTCTTTTGTGCTTATACTAAATCTGCGACACAAGATATGCACGGAAGGAGTTGACTTATTATTATGATGGAAAAGGTTCAACGCTTTGGTGGAGCTATGTTTACACCGGTTTTGCTTTTTTCTTTTTCGGGTATCATGGTGGCTTTATGTATCATCTTCAAAAACCCAATGTTAGTGGGGAGTATTGCTACAGAAGGAACAGCATGGTATTCGATCTGGTCAGTGGTTGAAAGTGGTGCTTGGACCGTATTCAATCAAATGGAGTTGTTGTTTGTTATTGGATTACCTATCGGATTAGCTAAAAAAGCAAGTGCTAGAGCAGTGATGGAAGCATTTGTAGTCTATATTACTTGTAATTATTTCATTTCTACTATGTTAGGCTTTTATAGCGGATTTTTTGGTGTTGATTTTTCTGCTGACCCGGGCGGTGCGAGTGGACTGAAAATGATTGCGGGTATCAAAACATTGGATACAGGAATTATAGGGGCAATCTTGATTTCAGCTGTTGTAGTGTATCTGCATAATCGATTCTTTGATAAAAAGCTGCCGGATTTTTTAGGGATCTACCAAGGGTCATCATTTGTTGTGATTATTAGTTTTTTCGTCATGTTGCCTATTGCATTTTTGATCTGCCTTATCTGGCCCAAAATCCAGTTGGCAATTAGTTCATTGCAAGGTTTCTTAGCAGGTGCTGGTATCTTTGGTGTCTGGCTTTACACTTTTTTAGAACGTATTTTGATTCCAACCGGTTTGCATCATTTTATTTATGCACCCTTTGCATTTGGTCCAGCAGTAGTAGAAGAAGGGATTGCGAGATACTGGATGACACATCTTCAGGAGTTTGCTCGCAGCGAACAGCCACTTAAGCAGCTTTTTCCAGAAGGCGGTTTTGCTTTGCACGGGAATTCAAAGATATTCGCTTCTCCAGGTATTGCCGCAGCGTTTTACTTCACTGCAAGGTCTGAGAATAAGAAAAAAGTGCTGACGATCCTGATCCCCGCCACTTTGACAGCTGTTTTGGCAGGTATCACTGAGCCGTTAGAGTTTACGTTTTTATTTATATCTCCACCATTATTTGCTGTTCATTCATTTTTGGCTGCTACAATGGCGGCAATAATGTATGGTTTTGGCGTGGTAGGGGATATTGGTGGTGGATTTATTGACTTGTTCGTGAAAGTCTGGATTCCATTATTCCAAAACCATAAAGGGATGATCTTTACTCAACTAGTGATTGGGCTAGCTTTTACAGGGATCTATTTTGTTGTGTGCCGATACCTGATTCTCAAATTTGATATTGCTACTACGGGAAGAGAAGAGAATACCGACGCTGTTAGATTATATACTAAAAAAGATTACAAAGAAAAAGAGAGGAAAACTTCAAAAACAGAAATTGAAAATGTATATGAGAATCAAGCTGCTGTTTATTTAGAAGGTTTTGGAGGGGCCGACAATATTGAAAAAGTCACAAATTGTGCTACACGCTTGAGAATAACTGTAAAAAATGAAATGTTGGTTTTAGAAGATACGATTTTTAAAGAAGGTGGAGCACACGGTGTAGTGAGAAACGGCAATGCTTTTCAAGTAATAGTTGGTTTGGACGTGCCACAAGTACGTGAACAATTTGAACGTTTATTAGAAATAGAACAATAGTTTCACAAAAGTCTTAACAGACAAATAGAAAGGGGATGTTAATATGAAAAAATTTTCAATCACGATTGCCGGCGGAGGGAGTACATTTACTCCTGGAATTGTTTTGATGCTTTTGAAACATCTGGATAGATTTCCTATCCGGCAAATCAAATTTTATGACAATCTGGAGGAAAGACAAGCACGTATTGCTTCTGCGTGTGAGATTTTATTGAAGGAAAGAGCACCAGATATTTTATTTACAGCCACTACTGATCCAGAAACAGCATTCACTGATGTTGATTTTGTTATGGCACATATTCGTGTTGGCTTATATGCGATGCGGGAAAAAGATGAAAAAATTCCGTTGAAGTATGGGGTAATTGGTCAGGAAACTTGTGGACCTGGCGGAATTGCTTATGGGATGCGTTCAATTGGCGGTGTTTTAGAGTTGATAGATTATATGGAAAAATATTCACCAAATGCGTGGATGCTCAATTACTCTAATCCAGCGGCGATCGTGGCAGAAGCGACTCGAAAATTACGTCCTAAAGCAAAAATCATCAATATATGTGATATGCCGGTGGGAATTGAAGAGCGTATGGCTCAAGCTATCGGCTTAGCTTCACGCAAAGAAATGGTCGTACGCTACTATGGCTTGAATCATTTTGGTTGGTGGACGGATATCCGAGATACAGAAGGAAATGATTTGATGCCTAAAATTCAAGAATATGTTAGTCAGTTTGGTTACGCTCTACCATCGGAATCTCAAGAATCACAACAAACCGATGCAAGTTGGAAACATACATTTATGAAAGCAAAAGAAGTATATGACATTGACCCAACTACTCTTCCTAACACTTATTTGAAATATTACTTTTATCCGCAAGATGAAGTAGCGCACACCAACCCAGAGTTTACGCGTGCAAATGAAGTGATGATTGGACGCGAAAAACAAGTATTTAATGAATGTGATCGTATCACTAATAGTGGTTCAGCAGAAAATACGATACTGGAAATCGATGAACATGCTAGCTATATCGTTGATTTAGCACGAGCAATTGCCTATAACACTCATGAAAGGATGTTGCTGATCGTACCTAATAACGGAGCTATCGAGAATTTTGATGAGTCGGCGATGGTAGAAATACCCTGTATAGTTGGCAGCAATGGACCAGAACCATTGATACAAGGAAAGATTCCACGCTTCCAAAAGGGATTGATGGAACAACAAGTAGCTGTCGAAAAATTAGTAGTCGAAGCTTGGGAAGAAAGGTCTTATCAGAAATTATGGCAAGCACTGACATTATCAAAGATTGTTCCAAACGCAAAAGTTGCAAAAGATCTATTAGATGATTTGGTGAGTGTAAACCAAGAGTACTGGCCTGAATTGAAATAGCAGTATCCCAAATACATCGTGGTCCTCCTCTATTAAAAAATAGTTTCATGTTATTGCATATACTAATAATAGAGGAGGAATCGTATGGAACTAGAAAAATTGATTCATCAACATGCAGAAAAATTAAGCGAACTAGACCGAGGAATCTTGAACTTTATTTTATCGGATCCTAGCTTGATACAAAATTTGAAAATAACTGACTTAGCGGAAAGACTTTATGTCTCAAAATCTTCCATTATGAGAACAACTAAGAAATTGGGGTTTTCTGGTTATTCTGAGTTCAAATATTTTTTACGACATGTAAAAAACAAAGAAAATGGACTTAGAACACAAGAAGACATTTTTGAAAAACAACTGGAAGATATCCAGCAGACGCTTCATTATATGAAGGCTGTCAACTTAAAGCCAATCCTTCAATGCTTAGACCGAAGTAAGATGATCTATTGCTATGCAACGGGATTTTCACAAAAGAAAGTAATTGATGAGTTTTATAAAATGATGCTAGGTATTGGAAAGAGAGTAATGGTGTTGCCAAATAAGACGGAGTTTGATATGGCCATGCCACTGATAACATTAGAAGATATGGTCATTATTGTTTCTTTGAGCGGTGAAACACATGAGGTCAAAGAAAATCTGACTGTCTTTGAATTACAGAAGATTCCAGTTTTGACCATTACTGTAGCTGGAGATAATTATTTCGCACGCCATAGTACTTATCATTTAAATTATTATTGTAATCGATTTATCCTCGGAAAAGAAAATAAACCATTTCAATCATTGATCAGCTTGAGTTGCTTAGCGGATTATTTAGTTCGTGCTTATGGTGTATATACGCTGAGAGAGGAGAGCTAGATGAGAAGAGACAGGATAGAAGAACTCTGGAAACACATTTTACTTGGTTATTGGATAACTGCAGCTTTCCTTTTTTATTTCTATGCTATATTAATGACTATCAGAATGAATGGAATGATACACGAAGCTTTTTTCCATAATCCATATATCGCTCTTGGTTCTTTATTTCCTTTTTTAATGTTATTTCAAGCAAGTATTCTTTATTTTTTAGAAAAAAGAACAATTGAAACCAGCTTGTTAAGAATATACCTACAATTTACTGTTGTCCAACAAGTTATAACAGGAAATCTAATAGGAGCTCTTTTAGCTTTTCTCTATGTAAGAAATTTAAAAAAATGTGGGAAGAAGTCAACTATATACAGCAAAGTACTAGTTTTATCTAGCACAATTTTTATAGGAACCATTAGTCTACTAGCAATATTTTTGCTTTTACGAATGAGTTAAGAAGTTGGTTCTCCATTTTTAATTTAAAATAGAAAAATAAGAGAAAAAGTTTAACACGATATATAAATTTGTAAATTAATGGGATCTTCTATAGTGAACATAAATAGAGTGTATCTTCTTTAATAAATACCATAAAAAAGTGTGACAAGCAATCATTGTTAGATTGCTTGTCACAACATTGATAAGAGTATCCAATTGAAGAGAATGTTTAGGAGAAAGGGTCTCCGTACTTTTTATAGTAATCATAGTATCCAAGTTTGTATAGACGAATCGTTTTTTGTCTTATTTCTTCTGTTTCAAAATGGACTGCTTGAAGAATCAAATCTGTGAATTCTATAGGAGCTGTTCCATTCGCGGTAATCAAGTTATGATCTTTTACAGCTTGTTGTTCTATAAAATCTTCTTTATTATGATAATTTTCCGACTCTAACCAAGGTAATTGCGCATTTCCGGTGTGTTTGTAACCTTGCAATAATCCGCTCTGTGCTAAATAATCAACTGCCCCACAAATAGCAGCTACTGGTACGCCTGTTTTTAAAAATTTATCGATTATTAAATATAAATGGTGGTTTTCTATGTCCCATGAATTGCCACCGATCATAATAAAGAGGTCAATTTTTTCAGGTATTTGTTCGATTAAATAATCTATTTTTGTTTTTAGTCCTCCAATGGAAGTGACCTCTGATTGGATAGAAGCAGTTTTATTTTGCCATCCCTCATTTTGGTTTAGTGTGCTAGTAATGTAAGCCCCTTCCCAATCGGCATATTCCTCTAATAGAAACGTAATCGCAGTTTTCATTTTCAAGCTCTCCTTTATTATCTATGACAAGGACAACAGTTTTAATATACAGACATTCATTAAATTTGGATAGCGACAGAGGAAACAACAATTCTTAAGTTTTAGACAGAGTACATAGGCAGCCAACTTTATTTACTAGCATTATAACATTTTGCATACGTAGATGACAAAGAACCAGCTGCCTCAACGTTACTATCTATGAAAGAATCTTAGATTGAGTCAGAAAGTCTACTATTGATTCTATTCTGCGAATCTATTCGAATTAAGAAGAATACTGTCGGAAAGTTTCTTTGATTGATGGAAAAATTGAGTACCAAAAGAGAAAAAATAACTGGTCTTCTAGGTAGCGGCTCTGACTAGCTTCTCTATTTATTAGAATACAATCTAAAAAGAAACTGGAAGGTAAAAAGTATTTATAAAAACGAAACAATAAAACGTGTCAAACACTCAGCATGATGTATATAACCATGTAACCAGTTCATTAAGAAAATAGTGAAAGCCACAGAAAATAAAGTTTCTGCGTACATTCATATCCCATTTTGCGAGCATATCTGCTATTACTGTGACTTAAATGTTAATATGGTTAAAATGACCGTTATATTTTTTATATAAATATCGTATAATTAGTATGAATATAGAAGAAGGAAAGAAGGTGCAATCTTGGAATCTAAAGACAAGTATTTAGATTACGCTAGGGTCAATAAAGATAAATTTATTGAAACAATTATCAAGGGGAAAATCCCTGACGATGAAAAAGACGCGGTATTCATGGCCGGAAGCCCAGGAGCAGGTAAAACAGAGGTTGCACTAGGTTTAGCTGAAAATTATGACAACCATGTTGTGATTGATGCGGACTATTTTAGAACACAGTTTCCAGAATACAATGGAAAGAACTCAAGTGTTTTTCAGAAAGCTTCTTCTTGGTTAGTTGAACAATCATTAAAATATGTACTGGAACATGGCTATTCTTTCATATTAGATGCTACTTTTGCTATCCTTAGTGCAGAGAAAAATATTATTCGAGCCCTTAAAAATAACTTTCGCGTTACGATTTTCTATGTTTACCAAGATCCCAAAGTTGCCTGGGATTTCACTCGAAAACGTGAACTAGCTGAGGGACGTCATGTGCCAAAAGAAACGTTTATCAATGCGTTTATTAAGTCAAGAGAGAATATTGAAAAAGTCAAAGATAGACATCCTGAAGTAGTCCTTCACATAATGATTAAGGATTATCAAAATAATATTTCTGAAGTACACTATGCAGCAGATAATATTCAATTAGTACTACCCATACAATATACTTCAAAAGAGTTGGAGGAGGAATTACATGACTGAGAAAGAACAAGTACAACAAATCGTGAAGAAGTATAATAAAAGTATCGCTGATTTATCAGAAAACGCCTCAGCGAAAGAATTTAAAACAGTAATGAAGTACGTAGCAGATGAGGCAAATCGTAAACAGCGGAAATTAGTGGGGTTGGATAAGTAAATTTTTTAAACCAAATCCTTGTAAAGTTGAGTTTTTTATTTTAATGAACTAAGACTATTAAATAGATAATTATTGTAACTTAAAAACACAGCTAAAAATTAGTTGTGTTTTTTTATTAGGTTTACTTTTCTGGTATAAAAGGAACTAGCTACTTTTTCAAAATTTCTAAACCTTTCCATATGTAACGTTTACCAAGTTATTCGCCATAAAATTTTATAATTGGATCACCTATTGTTTTACATAAGTCGTATTTAAGTAATAACCGGCGTTTTTTACATAAGAAGACTTCGGATATTTTTTAGTTTGATTGGCTCTGATATACCTATAAAGAATATGCTAAGATAGGAATAGTAAAAATTAACATAGATGAGGTATAATAATGATGTTTTTATATATTACAGATAACTTGAACATAAAATGAGATTTTTCGATTTTCAAGTTATCTAATGCCAATTATATTGATATCATTAGGAGCTGCATTGCTATGAATCCAACATTGATTACTAAGAAAGAATTACTAAAAAAATTAGATATTTCTACTGGTGTATTAGCTGATTTAATTAGAAATGGCATGCCAAAAGAGGGAGAAATGTTTAATCTTGATAAGATTATCGCATGGCGAGAAAATTGGTCTAAAAACATATTAGGTGAGTTAGAAGTTGGTAGAGTATATACTAATAAAGAAATTTCAGAGAAGTTTAAATGTTCTAAACAGGGTGGAATGAGAAGATCTCATCAAACTAATACTCTTGTATTGTTTAGTGATCAGACAGGAAGTAATGTTTATAAAGATAAGTGGTTAAATGGTATTTTACAATATACCGGTATGGGGCTAAAAGGGGATCAAGTATTGGACAAGAATCAAAATAAAGTTTTAGCCAATTCAAAAAGTAATTTTGTAAAGATTCATTTATTTGAAACATTTAAACCAAAAGAACACACGTATTTGGGAGAAGTATATTTAGCAGGACAAATATATACTGATAATGAAAAAGATAGTTCGGGTAACAGAAGAAAAGTATATAAATTTCCTTTAGCTTTAATAAATCAAGAGCAATTGATTGAAGATAAAGACATATATAATCAGGAAAAAAGCCAAACTAGGCATGTTCATAATTTATCTGATACTAAATTAGAAGAAGAAGCAAGAAAAATTAGTAGTTATAACAAAAAAATGGCTGCAAAATATGTTAACAAAGAGGAGTTTTTCTTCTCAAAAACAAAAGTATATAAACGTAATCCCTTCGTATCTGAATATGTTAAACGACTTGCAAAAGGTATTTGTCAACTTTGCCAAGAAAAAGGACCATTTATAAAAGACGGTGTACCTTATTTACATTGTCACCACATAGAATATTTGTCGCAAGGTGGAAAAGATGTGATTGAAAACTGTATCGCGTTATGCCCCAATTGTCATGCTAGAATTCATGAACTTGAGTTACCTGATGATAAAGAAAAATTGCTGAAGATCGTTGAAAAAAGAGAAAATAGCTTTTCTAAAATACCGTAATTTATTTTTATGGGACAAATAAGCTAATGGGAGCTATGCCTTCTATGTGAAACTTAGTTCTATGACAAGTAACAAAGTATTTCTAGTTCATTTCTCCAGTAAATTCCAAATACTAGAGGATTCTTTTTTGTAGTGCTGCCTTTCTCAGGAAAAAGTAGTTGGCTACTTCGTCAAAATTTCTAAATTTTTTTAACGCATAAGGAAGTGCTCGAACATTCGCCATGAGGATGCTGACACTTACATTTGCACGAAGTTCTTTTTCACAGTTTTCTAGCAAGTAAATTTTTTTAAATTTCATATCAAAAAAAGCATGAGATTCTTCAAGGGTGCATCCCTATAAAGTGGAGTGTCTCATGCATTTTTATATTGTTCGAAAGTTCAATCTTCCTTTCACAAAAAAATAATTTTTTTATGATCAAACAAATTAATACTCTTGTTATTAATTTACAATAAAAAGTGATATATAACTTTGTGAAGGGAGACAATAAATTGGTTCTAAAATTTTTACAGAAGTTAAATGGAAAATCGAGTCAGCCAGAAGATGAAACAGAGATTCAAGAAATTATCCCAGAAGAAAAAAAGGGATTGGAAGAAGTATCATTTGCACTAAATAATGATGAAAAAATTGTCGTAGATTTCGTAAGCGATATGGATAGGGATTTTGGAAGTAGTATTCGAGATCGAGTGAGACAAGGGGATCATTTTGAGAGATTTTTAGCCGCGGTGTTTCGGTTGGCTGGATATGAAGTTGAAATTACTAAAAAAAGGTATAAAAAAGACAAGCGTGTCTATACTGGCGATGGTGGTGTAGATTTGATTTTAACTAAAGAAAATGAGCGTATAGCGGTTCAAGCAAAATCAAAGCGCTTAAATAGCACGAAAGAGGAGCGATTGATCACTGATAATGACGTAAAAATTTTTGCAGGAATATCTGATAAAAACTGGACTAAAAAGATGTTTATCACTTCGTCTTTTTTTAATAGTTATGCTTATAAACAAATAGCTGAAAATGAAAAAGCACATAAAATCGAGTGGTATGGCAGATATGAACTTTTAAAACTGTTAAATCAGTTGATTCCAGAGACGATGCTGAAATATCAAGTATTGAGTTCTTTGCCTAAAAATATAAAAATTTGTCCTAAATGTAACAAAGGTGTTATGATACTACGGCAGAATGGGACAACCGGACAATACTTTAATGCTTGTGCAGCTTATTGTGGTCATACAGAAAGTATCAAGAAGTATTAAAATGAAAACACTATAACTTAAAGTACTCAAGTCCTACTCTAAATATTGAAGTATTTCTAGTTCATTCCTATAGTAATAATTTTTAAATAATTTATACGCCTCGTCGGATGTATAGCCTCCAGTAAATTCCAAGTACTGGAGGATTCTTTTTCTTAGTGCTGCCTTGCTCATGAAAAAGTAGTTGGCTACTTCGTTAAAATTTCTGAACTTTTTTAACGCATAGGGTAGTGCTCGATCATTCGCCATGAGGATGCTGGCACCTATATTTGCTCGAAGTTCTTTTTCGTAGTCCTCTGGCAGGTAAGTATCTTCTAAAATCATATCAGAAAATGCATGAGCTTCTCCAAGATAGGGGACGTCCCTATAATAATGGATGATCTCATGCATTTTTGTAAAATTTTTGCGTTCGAGCATTAAATGTTGATTGGTGGTAATAATGATTTCGCCATGAACTTTTGTAATAGAACCAAGCATTTTCTTACTTAAGTTATCTTTGAAGTCGTAATCGATGAATTCTACATCTTCTACTTCATTCAGATAATTCTCAATGTCGTAGCATTTTACATGTTCCATTTTCTTTGAACAGTAATAACTAACTTCTTCTGAGAGTTCATTTGCAAGGTCTGCAGCTTCAAAATAAAGTTCTTCAGAAATCACATTCAATCCGATAATTCTCCTGGCTATTTTTTATTTTTCTTTGCTTTTGCACGTTGAACTAAAAAGTCCATATATTCATTTAATTCTTCTTCCAGTTCTTCAATATCTTCTACTTCAATATCTTCTACTTCCATATCTGCAGTATTCAATCTGAAGTGAGAAAGGATACTGTCTCCAAGCTGATCTTCTTCGCTGCGTTTTGGAGGAGTTGGATCAGAGGTTCTATTTAGTAGAAAATCTGTAGAAACATTGAAGAAATCTGCTATTACTGTGACTAGCTGATAATTCGACAACAAGGTAATTAAATTTGAATTTTTTAAAATTTAAACTGTTTTTTTATAGAATATAAAAATAGTAACGATTATGAGTCTAAAACATCTTTTTAAGATGCTATAAAATATTAAACTTGTTATTAATTTATAGTTATGTTGTCTTTATAAGGCAAATTTAAATTTTGGAGGATTCATAATGAAAAAGAAATATTTGGACTTAAAAATGTGGATTAGTGTAATAGCAGTAACTTTTGTTTTGTCCGTAGTAGCAACAAGTGGGAGTATGATTATTTCAGCTAATGAGTTGATTCTAGATGAAACTCAGAATAGTGAAAGCAATTTTAGTTCTGAAGACTTGTCAGTTTATTACTCGGAAGAAAAAAAGAATTCCGAACTAGCCCTTGAAAAAATCAAGGAAGAATATGGAGATGTTCAACCTAAATTTAACGAAAACGGAGAAATATTATTAACACCTGAAGATGAATTAAGAATGGAACAAGCAATCAATCAGTATTTAGCAATGATTGGATTCAATCCAAGAATGCGAGGCGTAGGGAAAAATTGGTGGAACTCAACTGGTTTTGTGGCTGGTGTCATTGATGTAGGGTTAATAGCGATTGGACTATGGACGACTGGTGGGAGTGTCTCAGCCGTTAGAACATTATTAAGAAACAATAGAACAAATATAACTAGAATGGTTGAAAGACAAATTTTAGCTAAAATTGGTATTGGAGTAAGTGGTCTATTAAATAGTATGTTCAATATTGCACTTACAATTGCAAGTACATCAGTCGGGGGAGTCTTAGCAGAAGGGTTGGACCGTGCTGATGGAAAGAACGACAATTATATTTTAGCATAACAGGAGTATACTTGGATGCGAAGAAAAACAAAAGAAAAAATCAATCATTTGATCAATATTGGCATATTCTGTTCGATTATTATGGCTATTTTCTCGGTCATTTTACTTCTTCAAAAAAGATATTTTTGGGCATTTTTGAGTATGATTGGAATGATGGTTGGTATTGCTTCTTTTTGGAATTTAAAAAAAGAAATGAAGTCGATTGAAGAAGCTGGTTTTCATGATAATAATTGAATGCTTCGTTAAGCAAAAACAGGATTTGTTGTTATAAGCGATGACCTTGATCGAGTAGATGGAAGAAATGATAATTATCTTTGGGCATAGCGCTAGACAAGTTTAAAATTCAAATGGATGAGGAGCTATAAGTGACAATAGGAGAAAATTTGAATTTTTTAGGTAGAATACTGCTAGGAGTATTGAGTGTGTACTGCTTTATCAGTGGCACACGATTTCTCTTGAAAGTAAAAACAATTGTTCGTTTCAATTTAGGAAAAGAAATGTCAAAAACAGATTATATAAAGGTAGAAACATATTTAAAAAAGTACAAGCTATTTGTTTTTTGGGGCTTTGTGTTTCTTGCGATAAGTTTAATTTTGGTGTGTTTAAAAAAACTACCCTTCTTCTGAGAGTTCATTTGCAAGGTCTGCAGCTTCAAAATAAAGTTCTTCAGAAATCACATTCAATCCAATAATTCTCCTGACTTTTTTTATTGGTTAAAAAAATGGAAAAATCTCAAAATAAGCTAAGTAAATCATACAAAATTGACATCTTGTCCCTTTTGTATTACAATGTGATACAAAAGGGAGGCGATAATATGGCTATGATTACGGTTCGTGTGAGTGATGCCGAAAAAGAATGGCTTTCTTATATGGCGGAATTTTATGGGATTACTTTATCTGAGCTTCTAAAAACCTATTCGATGGAACAACTAGAAGATGAATACGATCGTCAAACGGCTGAAATTGCCCATAAACATTGGGTAGAAAGTGGAAAAACAACAGTATCTATGGAAGAAATCCTTCATGAATTTGGAAGGCTGGAATGACCTACCGTTTAGAATTCACGCCTGAAATTCAGAAACAACTTCGTAAAATGGATAAGCATCAAGCGATGCTGATCGTTCGATGGCTGTATCAACATATTGATGGTATTGACGATCCGAGAAAATTCGGAAAAGGATTGACCGCTAATCGTTCAGGACAATGGCGTTATCGAATTGGCAAATATCGTGTGTTGGTAGAGATAGAAGATAAACAATTGGTTGTTATCGCTATTCAAGTAGGACACCGAAGAAATATCTATGATTAAGATACTGTTTATTTTTACAAAAAAATAATAATTGGATTCTAGTTAAACCTCTTGAAGTGAGAGATTTAACTAGATTTTTTTATGAATAAAATAAGGACAAGATTGTTTAGGGGAATCATGAACGTAAAAAAATCATCCAAGAAGTCGATTCTTGGATTTTTTAGTGGATTTGTTCGTCAAATACGTTTAGTATGCGTATATGAGAGGTTGTAAGCAAAGCGTTGTGACCTGAGCACTTAAGGAGGAATCTGTGAAAATAGCTTTTCATATTTTTGCAGATTTTGAGTTAATGCCGAAAGTCAGCTTTGTGAACACCGTTTAAAGAAGGTCGAAAATCGGTACGACTTTTCGACGTAAGGAGAAAGAAATTCAATGATAGAAACAATAAATCCCGCAGAAAACAAGGTTTCTGCGTACATCCATATCCCATTTTGCGAGCATATCTGTTATTACTGTGACTTTAATAAAGTTTTTTTAGAAGGGCAACCGGTAGATGAGTATGTGGAAATGCTGCTGAATGAAATGAGATTAATGCTGGAAAGTCATCCGACAGCGAATTTGGAAACACTTTATGTAGGGGGTGGAACACCAACCTCTTTATCTGCTAAACAACTTGATCGATTGTTATCAGGAGCTAGAGAGATCTTGCCTTTCCAGGATGGTAAAGAGTTTACTGTAGAAGCGAATCCTGGCGATTTGACCCGTGAAAAGCTTCAAGTGATGAAAAACTATGGCGTCAATCGGTTATCCATGGGAGTTCAGACATTTGACAATCGCTTATTGAAAAAAATTGGACGTAAACACACCGCAGAAGATGTGTATCAAACGATGCAATTTTTAGAAGCAGAAAATTTTACCAATGTAAGCATCGATTTGATTTATGCGTTACCGGGACAAACACTAGAAGGGTATCGGGATACTTTGGAAAAAGCTTTGGCTTTGGATCTGCCTCACTATTCTTTGTACTCATTGATCCTAGAAAACAAAACAATGTTCATGAACTGGGTACGACAAGGAAGACTCGAATTGCCTGATCAGGAAACGGAAACTAGAATGTTTGAAGAGACCATTGAAGCAATGGAAAAGCATGGACGTCACCAATATGAAATAAGTAACTTTGGGCTTTCCGGACACGAGTCGCAGCATAACTTGATGTATTGGAACAATGACCATTATTTTGGGTTTGGAGCAGGAGCTAGCGGTTATCTTGGAAATATTCGTTACCGCAACAAAGGACCAATCCAACACTATTTACGTCCATTACGAGTCAATGAACGCCCGGTATTGGAAGAAGAAAAGTTGACACGAAAAAATCAAATAGAAGAAGAAATGTTCTTGGGTCTAAGAAAAAAAACTGGGATTGCTAAAAAACACTTCTATGATCGCTATCAACAAACGATTGAATCGGTATACGGAGATGTGTTGATGAAGTTAGAGGAAGAAGGGTTACTTGTTAATGAAGAATACCGTATTTATTTGACACCTAGAGGGACTTTTTTGGGAAACAATGTGTTTGAGCGTTTTTTGTTTGAAAAATAGTTTAAAGAATATTTGTTTTTTATCGGAATTTAAATAAAAAAAGTTCAAAAATACAATAAAGAACTATTGAAACGTTGATATAACTGGATTTATAGCGATTGCTTAGAGTTAGCACTCTGAACGATAGAGTGCTAAAAAATGAAGTCTTTCTCTTGACAGGAGAAGGGCTTCTTGCTATATTTATAAGTGGATTAGCACTTAGAATCTATGAGTGCTAATGAGAGGTGAGGAAGATGTTAACAAAGCGACAAAACGACATTTTACGTCTGATCATCCAACACTATACGAGTAGTGGCGTGCCCGTTGGTTCCAAAACATTGATGTCTGAGGGAGTCAAGGCCAGTTCAGCAACGATTCGCAATGATATGAAGGCATTAGAAGATGAAGGGTTGCTGTTGAAGACTCACTCTTCTTCTGGGCGGATTCCATCTGCTTTAGGCTATCGTTATTATGTGGATCATTTGTTAAAACCTGCTCGCGTAGCAGAAGATGATCTGCTGCTGATACGTCAGTCTTTAGGTAGAGAATTTCACGAGATCAATGAGATCATTAAGCAATCTGCTGAGATCTTATCTGAGCTGACAAGTTATACGACTTTTTCGTTGGGACCTGAAATAAAAGACCGCCGATTAACAGGCTTTCGTATCGTACCCTTGAATAATCGACAGATCATTGCGATTGTCGTGACAGATATGGGAAATGTAGAAAGCCAAGTGTTCACTCTTCCCGAATACATGGGAAGTCAGGAACTAGAAAAAATGGTGCAAATTGTAAACGACCGTCTAGTCGGGGATCCTCTGATGACGGTGTACCATAAACTACGTACAGAGATTCCGATGATTCTTCATAAATATTTCCAGACGACAGAAGGGATGTCCCAGTTGTTTGACACCGTTCTTGGTCATGTATTTGAAGAAAAAGTTTATGTCAGTGGACAAATGAATCTCTTGGATTATGAGCCCCGTCAAGATCTTGATCAGTTTAAATCGATGTTTTCTTTTATGAAAGACTCCGATGGACTTACACAAATGATCACTCCGATGGATAGTAATATTCATATCAAGATCGGTGCTGAATTAGGTAATGATTTATTGCAGAATATGAGCATGATTCAAGCAAGTTACGAGATAGATGGTCATGGAAGAGGTACAATAGCCTTGTTGGGGCCGACTAGTATGCCTTATTCTCGGATGTTTGGTCTAGTGGATGTTTATCGAAGAGAACTAGCAGCTAAGCTTGCTGATTACTATCGATCACTTGACTTGTCAAACTCGTAATGTGAATAACGAAGCTATTTGCAGCTGATCGTTCTCTCTTTCTTAATAAGAGCAATCAAACAGCTGACTGAATAATGAAAGGAAGACTGTATCGTGAAAGAAAATCAAGAAGAACTAGATAAAGAAATGACAGATGCTCAACCAGAACCGGAAATCGATGTCGAAGCTGCAGAAGATTCAGGCATTTCAGAAGTTGAAGCGGAAGAATTCGAATCAGCAAAATTAAAAGCTGAATTAGAAGAAATGGAAGATAAATATTTGCGAGCTCGTGCGGAAATCGCAAATATGGCAAATCGAGGAAAAAATGAACGTGAGCAATTACAAAAATACCGTTCACAAGATTTAGCCAAAAAATTGCTTCCATCAATTGACAATCTGGAACGTGCATTAGCCACAGAAGTGTCAGATGATCAAGGAGCAAGCTTGAAAAAAGGCGTGGAAATGGTCTTGGAAAGTTTACGTAACGCACTGGAAGAAGAAGGAATCGAGAAAATCCCTGCTAAAGGAGAATCCTTTGATCCTAATCTTCATCAAGCAGTACAAACTGTTCCGGCGACTGAAGATACACCAGCCGATACGATTGTAGAAGTACTACAAGAAGGCTATAAATTACATGATCGCGTGTTAAGACCAACTATGGTCATTGTTGCACAATAATTGTGCGGATATAAAACTTACACTTTCAATTAAAGAAGGAGACGTTAATTATGAGTAAAATTATCGGTATTGACTTAGGTACGACTAACTCTGCAGTAGCAGTACTAGAAGGAAACGAAGCAAAAATCATCGCTAACCCAGAAGGAAACCGTACAACACCTTCTGTTGTATCATTCAAAAATGGAGAAATCCAAGTAGGGGAAGTGGCAAAACGTCAAGCTGTGACAAACCCAAATACGATTTCATCAATCAAACGCCATATCGGTGAAGCTGGTTACAAAGTAGATGTAGAAGGCAAATCATACACACCTCAAGAAATCTCAGCAATGATTCTTCAATATATCAAAGGATTTGCAGAAGATTACTTAGGTGAAAAAGTCGAAAAAGCAGTTATTACTGTACCAGCTTACTTTAACGATGCACAACGTCAAGCAACAAAAGATGCTGGTAAAATCGCTGGTTTAGAAGTAGAACGTATCGTCAATGAACCAACTGCAGCTGCTCTTGCTTATGGTTTGGATAAAACAGATCGTGACGAAAAAATCTTAGTATTCGACCTTGGTGGTGGTACTTTTGACGTATCAATCCTTGAATTAGGAGACGGTGTCTTTGATGTATTGTCAACAGCTGGTGACAACCATCTAGGTGGGGATGACTTTGATAACAAAATCATCGACTACATGGTAGCAGAATTCAAAAAAGAAAACAGCATTGACTTATCTCAAGACAAAATGGCGTTACAACGCTTGAAAGATGCTGCTGAAAAAGCGAAAAAAGATTTATCTGGCGTATCAAGCACACAAATCAGCTTACCATTTATCACAGCTGGTGAATCTGGACCATTGCACTTGGAAATGACATTGACACGTGCAAAATTTGATGAATTAACAGCTGACTTAGTAGAACGTACGAAAGTACCAGTACGTCAAGCACTAAAAGATGCAGGTCTATCACAATCAGAAATCGACGAAGTTATTTTGGTCGGTGGATCTACTCGTATCCCTGCAGTTGTAGAAGCAGTACGTAAAGAAACAGGAAAAGAACCAAACAAATCAGTTAACCCTGATGAAGTAGTTGCGATGGGTGCTGCTATCCAAGGCGGCGTGATCACTGGTGATGTAAAAGATGTTGTTTTACTTGACGTTACGCCATTGTCATTAGGTATCGAAACAATGGGCGGTGTATTCACTAAATTGATTGACCGCAATACAACGATCCCAACAAGTAAATCACAAGTGTTCTCAACTGCAGCAGATAATCAACCAGCAGTAGATATCCATGTATTACAAGGTGAACGCCCAATGGCTGCTGACAACAAAACACTAGGAAGATTCCAATTGACAGATATTCCAGCAGCTCCTCGTGGTATCCCACAAATCGAAGTAACATTCGATATTGATAAAAACGGGATTGTAAATGTATCTGCGAAAGATCTAGGTACACAAAAAGAACAAAAAATCACGATTAAATCTTCTTCAGGTCTAACAGACGAAGAAATCGAACGTATGGTAAAAGATGCAGAAGCAAACGCTGAAGCAGATAAAGCTCGTAAAGAGGAAGTTGACCTACGTAATGATGTAGACGCATTGCTATTCTCTGTGGACAAAACATTGAAAGAATTAGAAGGCAAAGTGGACGAAGAAGAAGTGAAAAAAGCAGAAACAGCTCGCGATGAATTGAAAGCCGCTGTTGAAGCAAACAACATCGAAGAAATGAAAACTAAACGCGATGCATTGAACGAAATCGTTCAAAACTTGACTGTTAAACTATACGAACAAGCGGCACAACAACAAGCTCAAGAAAACCCAGAAGCAGCTCAAGGCGGAGCAGATGATGTCGTTGATGCTGATTTTGAAGAAGTCGATGGCGACGATAAATAATCAGTTCACTGAATTTCGAGAGAAGGCCAAAGTTGCTACTTTGGCTTTTTCTTTTGAAAAATAGTTTGAAGTATCGGTTTTTGTTTCAAACAAAATATGATATGATAACAAGCGACGTGAAAATGATGAGAACCAATAGGAGGAAAGCCTATGGCAACAAAACGTGATTATTATGAAGTCTTAGGGCTCTCAAAAGGAGCATCAGAAGATGAAATAAAGAAAGCTTATCGTAAGCTTTCAAAAAAATACCATCCTGATATCAATAAAGAACCTGATGCGGAAGAAAAATTCAAAGAAGTATCAGAAGCTTATGAAATTTTAAGTGATCCGCAAAAACGCGCTGCATATGACCAATACGGGCATGCAGGTACAGATCCAAATTACGGTGCTGGTGGAGCTGGTGGCGGATTTGGTGGATTCGGCGGCTTCTCTGGCGGCGGATTCGGTGGTTTTGAAGATATATTCGATTCTTTCTTTGGAGGGGGAGGTCGTTCAGTCGATCCCAATGCGCCTCGTCAAGGTGCTGATTTGCAATATACGATCGACTTATCTTTTGAAGAAGCAATTTTTGGCGTAGAGAAAGAAATCAAGTACAATCGGGAAGAAATCTGTCATACTTGTGGCGGAAATGGGGCAAAACCAGGTACGCAACCAACTACTTGTCATAAATGCCATGGTGCAGGTACGATCAATGTAGAACGCCAAACACCGCTTGGACGAGTGATGAGCCGTCAAACTTGTGATGTTTGTCATGGGACAGGAAAAGAAATCAAAGAACCTTGTCCAACCTGTCATGGCTCAGGGCATGAGAAGAAAGCTCACTCAGTCAAAGTGAATGTACCAGCTGGGGTAGAAGAAGGACAACAAATGCGTTTAGCTGGTCAAGGAGAAGCCGGAGAAAACGGCGGACCATTTGGTGATTTGTATGTGGTCTTCCGTGTAGAAGAAAGTGATATCTTTGACCGTGAAGGTTCTGAAATTTACTATGAATTACCTTTAAGTTTTGTACAAGCAGCTTTGGGCGATGAAGTGCAAGTACCAACTGTCCATGGAGATGTGAAACTGAAGATTCCTGCTGGTACACAGACAGGTACGAACTTCCGCTTACGTGGAAAAGGTGCACCGAAGTTACGTGGTGGTGCAACAGGCGACCAACATGTCAAAGTAAAACTGATCACGCCGAAAAATCTAAATGAACAACAAAGAGAAGCGTTACGTGCATTCGCTGAAGCTGGCGGCATCAAAGTAGAAGAACAACAAGAAGATGGTTTCTTCGATAAATTCAAAGATGCTTTTGGCGGGAAAAAGCGGAAGTAGCTTTTCTAGTAAAAAACACAAGTGTCAAAAAGACTTACCAAAATTTTCTATTTCTAGAAAAAATTGGTAAGTCTTTTATTTTTTTATGTATTAACACTTAGTAATCCTAGTTTTCAATAGCGTTTATTAGGGGGGGAAAAAGGGATCTAGGAAATGAAATAAGGAGATGGCTATCACTTTCTATATTGATAAAAAGTTGATAATGAGCCATTACTATATTTTGGTAAAATATAAATAAATAAAAAAGTCGATTGATTGAATTAGTTCATTTTGATTGAAAAAGTTAAAAAAGTATATGGTAGGAGTACATGGTAATGGTGGTTCTACATAGTACTAATCTATTCAAGAGTTTGTCTATGAAACTTATTGATTTTTCTAAACGATTTGGGCAAAAAATCTTATTTGATCATCTGTCATTCACATTTGATCAAAATAAAATCTATTATCTTTATGGGGATAATGGCATTGGCAAAACCACTTTATTTCGCTGCATTGTCGGTATTGATAGCTACTCTGGAACGATTGAAAAAACAGGTAGTTGTTTTTGTGTTTTTGACTCCACCCCGTTTTACTTGAATCTAACTGGATTAGATAATCTGATTTTACTGACAAGAAATCGGCAAATAAAAGAACTAATCTCTAAACAAAAAATCGATTTTTTACCCCTTTCATTTTTATCGTATGTGAAAGTTAAGAACTATTCTCTGGGAGAAAAAAAGATACTTTCGCTGCTATTGCTATTGTTGCTTGCGCCCCGAGTTGTTTTATTAGATGAAGTGTTGAATGGATTAGATCAAAAGAATCGAAAAGTGCTACTTTATTGCTTGGTTCAGCTGAAAAAAGAAGCTACAGTCATCTTAAGTGGTCATGAAGAATATTACTTGGAAATGGCTGATGAGTTATTAAATGTAAAAAACGGAAAAATAGAACCTATCACGTCCGAGGATCTACGCAGCTTTTTTATTTCAACAAAAAGGAGGTAAAAATGCTTTTTGAATTTTATTATCAAAGACGTTCGAAAATATTTTACCTTTTTCTTTCAATAATATTGTTGCTTTCTACTTTGATGTTCGTTTCTCAAGTAATGCTCATTCAAAGTCATCTTCGTCATTTCCAATATTATGTAGAGGAAGCCTTGGCAAGGGGTGAAACGATCCAAGAAATACTTGAACAACCTTTTTCTATCAGTATGAACCAAAATACTGAAATAGTTGACAATCCGTTGAAATATCATTACGTTGCTTATCATTCCAGTTTTGCTGCTTTAAATGTCCAAAACGGGGTCAATCAATTATTGTCTTCTTCGTTTTTTGTTCTCTTTCCTTTTTTTTCGGGGGTATACGGGATAGTAATAGCAAATGCAGATATCAAATACCATACAATGAAAATCAGGCGCTGTTTGGATTCTCAATGGCAAATCAATCGTCATAAGATAGGAGCGGGGTTTCTTAGTTTGACTATTTTTATACTTGCTTCTCTCAGTTTATTTTTGACGTTGCAGTCTTTTTCAAGATTTTTTGTTCAGGCTGACAAATCGACACAAATCGATGAAGCGTTAATTAGGCAAATATCTTATCTTGAGAAAGCGCCGCTTCAATTGAGTGTCCTATTGGGGTTCGCATTTCTTTCCTTTTTAGTTTGTTATTATTTTACAACAGTCGTAAAGAATTCTTTCATCACCCTATGTCTCTTAGGAAGCTATTTTCTTTTTTTGCCACCACTAGGAAAATATGATCTCAAGAATATTTTGTTATATCTATATCCTAAAATATTTAATACAAATGCTTCAACTTTTAGGATCAATTCGGGTACGAGGGCTGAGTTTGGTATGTTCCATGTGTGCATTCTATGTGGAATGATTGTTCTATATGTATACTTGATGGAATTCGTGCAACAAAAATATAGTGTTATCACGGAAAAATAAAAAGGCTGAAACATAAGTCAAGTAAATAGGTCTCCAAGAGATAGATGTATTTCTTTGTAACTTCATACATCAATCTTTTGGAGGTACCTGTTTTCAGTGACTTTGTCTCAGTCTATAGAAGTAAATTTAAATATTTAATACTTTGTTCAAGAAATCTTTTGTCCGTTCATTTTGCGGATTTTCAAAGATTTGTTGAGGCGTTCCATCTTCTAAAAAGTTTCCGTCGTCAATGAACATGACGCGATTGGCTACTTCTTTAGCGAACCCCATTTCGTGCGTAACGATAACCATCGTCATACCTTGTTCTGCCAATTTTTTCATGACGTTCAAGACATCACCGACCATTTCAGGGTCGAGTGCAGAAGTAGGCTCATCAAAAAGCATGATGTCAGGATTCATCGCTAGAGCACGAGCGATAGCTACACGCTGTTTTTGTCCACCGGAAAGCATTTCAGGATACATATCTTTTTTATCTTCTAGACCAACTGTCTGTAGCAATTTGATTGCTTTTTTCTCTGCTTCTTCTCTGGATTCTTTCTTCAGATCCATCGGTGCTAAAATGATGTTTTCCAAAATAGAAAGATGAGGGAATAGGTTAAAGTGCTGGAATACCATTCCAATATGTTGTCTCACCAAGTTGATATCTGTGCTTTTATCCATCAAGTGGGCGCCGTCAATAATGATCTCACCGTCAGAAGGTTCTTCTAAACGATTCAAGCAACGCAAGAATGTACTTTTTCCTGAACCCGAAGGGCCGATGATACAGACGACATCTCCTTCGTTGATGGATACGTTGATGTCGTTTAATACTGTGTTATCGCCGTATTTTTTGACTAGATGCTCAACTAAGATTTTTTCTGCCATCTTACTTCACCTTCTTTTCTAAAACTTTCGCTAATTTTGTCAATGCTGTGATCAAGATCAAGTACATGATCGCGATGATCAAATAAACATACGTACTTTGTGTCGTACGTGCAACGATGATCTTACCAGTTTGTAGCAATTCGACTACACCGATTGCGGAAATGATCGTTGTATCTTTCAATGAGATAACGAACTGATTCACGAATGATGGAATCATGATGCGTATCGCTTGTGGTAAAATGATTTTTTGCATCGTCCGATTATAAGAAAGACCCAGACTTCTAGAAGCTTCCATTTGTCCGACAGGAACGGCATTGATTCCGCCTCGAACAATCTCTGCGATATAAGCACTTGCGTTAAGAGTCAAAGTGATAACACCAGCGATGAAGTCGGGGATCGTAAATCCAACGATACCAGGCAATCCAAAGAAAATAAAGAATGCAAGAACCATCATCGGAATCCCACGGATGATATCGACATAAATGCTAGCAACCGTGCGAAGCGCGCGTATTGGTGCTACACTGAATAATCCAAAAATCACACCGATCACTATAGCTAAAGCAAAGGAGATCAAAGTCAAGAGAATCGTTCGCCAAAGTCCTTTTAACAATGCTTGATAGTTGTTTTGGATAAGTCCAAGAAATGTCGATTCATCAGCTGCGGAAGAATCGCTAGAAGATTCTGAACCATTTGCTACATATTCTTTGATGATCTTATCGTACTCGCCTGTTCTTTTTAATTCTTTCAATCCTTCATTGAACATATTAAGAAGTTCAGGGTTTTGTCCTTTTTTGACGGCAAATGCATACTTTCCGCCAGATTCTTTTTCAATCGGTGTTTCCAATTCTTGTCCTTGTTTGATCGCATAACCAATTACTGGATAATCATCCATCATGGCATCGATTGCGCCAACTTTCAACCCGTCATACAATTGATCGGCAGCATCAAAATATTTGATAGAATAGCCGTATTCAGATTCATGATCGCTTAAAAATTCTGCACTTTCGGTTCCAACTTTTGCTCCGACTGTTTTTCCTTTCAAATCTTCATAAGACTTGATCGAAGTGTCGCCTTTTTTGACAGCTAATTGAATTCCGCTGTCAAAGTAAGAATCAGAAAAATCGTAGCTTTTCTTTCTTTCGTCCGTTACCGTCATTCCGGCAATCATCCCGTCTGCTTGTCCTGATTCTAAAGCTTGCAAAGCAGCGGAGAATCCACGATAGTCCATTCGGATGTTGAATCCTTGCAGCTTGGCGATGCTTTCCATCAATTTTACATCGATGCCCTCGTACTCACCGTTTGCGTTTTGAAATTCAAATGGAGCAAAAGCAGAGTCGCTGGCAATTACGTATACGTCTTTTTTGGGCTCTATTTTTTGCATTGTCTCGCTTGTGCTTGACTCTGCCGTTGTAGTGTTGTCAGCTTGTGCAACATGACCAAACGCAAGTGTCACAAGTCCTGTCATTAAGAAAACAAATGAGTGAAATAAATGCTTTCTTTTCATAATCAACCTCCTAAATTTCCAATATTTTATTATTATAGGCGAAAAGTGCTGAATCAGACAAGACTGTAAGCTTGAAAAAATGAAAAAAATGCGAATTTCTAACATTCTATGTTATAAAACGTAACATGGATAATGAGAGAAAAAAGTGGCGAAAGTATGTTCGGTGTGGTATAATTTTTTAGTAAGGAATGCCTTTGCTTTCCTTTTCTTTTTATTGGTCGTAAAATGAAAAGGAATGAATGAAAAGGAGGACAAAGAATGATTGAAAGAGATACCTCCCGACGCTTTGAGCTTGTCTCGAAATACCAACCGGCTGGTGATCAGCCTGAAGCGATTAACCAATTAGTGGATGGCGTAGTCGGCGGGAAAAAAGCACAAATTTTATTAGGTGCGACTGGAACAGGGAAAACATATACGATTTCCAATCTTATTGAGAAAGTGAATAAACCAACACTGATTATTGCCCATAACAAAACATTGGCTGGTCAGCTGTACGGGGAATTCAAGGAATTTTTCCCTAACAATGCTGTTGAATATTTTGTTTCTTATTATGATTATTATCAGCCTGAAGCTTATGTGCCTTCAAGCGATACGTATATCGAAAAAGATTCAAGTGTAAATGATGAGATCGATAAATTACGACATTCGGCTACTAGTTCATTATTAGAAAGAAATGATGTGATCGTCATTGCATCCGTTTCATGTATTTTTGGATTAGGTTCGCCTTTTGAGTATCAAAAACAAGTCGTTTCGATTCGACAAGGAGCAGAATTAGATCGCAACCAGTTGATTCGTGACTTAGTCAGTATCCAGTTCGAAAGAAATGATATAGATTTTCAGCGCGGTCGTTTTCGAGTGCGTGGTGATGTCGTGGAGATTTTCCCGGCTTCAAGAGATGAACGTGCCTTACGAGTGGAGTTTTTTGGAGATGAAGTCGAACGTATCCGAGAAGTCAATGCGCTGACAGGTGAAGTTTTAGGAGAAACGGAACATGTAGCAATCTTTCCGGCAACTCACTTTGTGACGAATGACGAACATATGGAGCATGCCGTAGCGAATATCAAAGCAGAATTAGAGCAGCGTTTATCTGTTTTACGAAATGAAAACAAACTTCTAGAAGCTCAACGTTTAGAACAGCGAACCAATTACGATATTGAAATGATGTTAGAAATGGGCTACACTTCAGGAATCGAAAATTATTCCCGGCATATGGACGGACGTAAAGAAGGCGAACCGCCTTATACGCTATTGGATTTCTTTCCTGAAGATTTTTTGATCGTGGCTGACGAATCGCACGTGACCATGCCTCAAATCAGAGGAATGTATAATGGCGACCGAGCGAGAAAACAGATGCTAGTAGATTACGGTTTCCGTTTGCCATCTGCTTTAGATAATCGGCCGCTTCGTCTAGAAGAATTTGAAAAACATGTCAATCAGATCATTTATGTCTCTGCGACACCAGGACCATATGAATATGAACAAACAGATACCGTTATCCAACAAATCATCCGTCCGACAGGGCTGCTTGATCCAGTAATCGAAGTCCGCCCAATCATGGGACAAATCGATGATCTAGTAGGCGAAATAAATGAACGGGTCGAAAAAGATCAACGGGTGTTTGTAACGACATTGACGAAAAAAATGGCAGAAGACCTCACAGATTATTTCAAAGAATTAGGAATCAAAGTCAAATATCTGCATAGCGACATCAAAACGTTGGAACGAACAGAGATCATTCGAGATCTACGATTAGGCGAATTTGATGTGTTAGTCGGAATCAATTTGCTTCGTGAGGGATTAGATGTACCTGAAGTTTCCCTTGTTGCTATCTTGGATGCAGATAAAGAAGGCTTTTTACGTAGCGAACGTTCCTTAGTCCAAACGATTGGGCGAGCTGCTCGTAATGAAGAAGGTAAAGTAATCATGTACGCAGACAAGGTGACGGATTCTATGCGTTTAGCGATGGATGAAACGTCAAGACGTCGTACAATTCAGCAGAAGTACAATGAAGAACATGGGATCGTTCCAAAAACGATCATTAAAGAAATCCGAGATTTGATTTCTATTACGAAAGAATCGGAAGATGATACAAAAGAAGCGGTACAAGTCTCGTACGAAGAAATGACGAAGGAAGAAAAAGACACATTATTGATGAAATTAGAAAAAGAAATGAAAGATGCGGCAAAAGCTTTGGATTTTGAAACAGCCGCTAATGTACGAGATATGATTTTAGAATTAAAAGCTTCGAAGTAGGAGGACAACATGGCTAACGATAAAATTACGATTCATGGTGCACGTGCCCATAACTTGAAAAATATAGATGTCACGATTCCACGAGACAAATTCGTGGTCGTTACAGGTTTGTCCGGTTCTGGAAAAAGTTCCTTAGCATTTGATACACTGTATGCCGAAGGACAGCGGAGATACGTAGAAAGTCTTTCTGCGTATGCCCGCCAGTTTTTAGGTCAAATGGATAAACCAGATGTAGACAGCATCGACGGATTGAGTCCGGCGATTTCTATTGATCAGAAAACAACAAGTAAAAACCCTCGTTCGACAGTAGGTACTGTGACGGAAATCAATGACTATTTACGCTTGTTGTTTGCTCGTGTAGGACATCCGATTTGTCCCAACGATCATATCGAGATTACCAGTCAATCAGTAGATCAAATGGCAGATCAAGTAATGGATTTGCCTGAGCGCACAAAGATCCAAGTATTGGCACCGATCGTGGTAAAGAAAAAAGGACAACATAAAAAAATATTCGAAAGAATCCAAAAAGAGGGATACGTCCGCGTTCGAGTCGATGGTGAAATCTATGATTTAAGTGAAGTGCCTGAGCTGGAGAAAAATAAAAAACATGATATCGCGATCGTCATCGACCGGATCATTGTGAAAGAAGGGATTCGTTCTCGTCTATTTGATTCTTTAGAGGCAGCCTTGCGACTGGCAGATGGCTATGCTTTGGTTGATGTGATTGGCGAAGAAGAAATGTTGTTTAGTGAACACTATGCTTGTCCTTATTGCGGATTTACTGTTGGTGAACTAGAACCAAGACTGTTCTCCTTCAATGCGCCTTTTGGAGCTTGTCCAGACTGTGACGGTTTAGGCGTCAAATTAGAAGTCGATCAAGATTTAGTCATTCCAGATAGAACGAAGACGCTTAGTCAAGGTGCAATCGTTCCATGGAACCCAATCAGCTCTCAATATTATCCTCAAATGTTAGCGCAGGCTTGCGAAAGTTTCGGTATCGATTTGGATACACCATTCGAAGAATTACCGGAAGAACATCAGGAGATCATCTTAAATGGGACAGATGAACTTTTCCATTTCCATTATGAAAATGATTTTGGTGGCGTTCGCGATGTAGAAACAACTTTCGAAGGAGTATTGAAAAATATCGAACGTCGTTATCATGATACGAACAGTGATTTCACGCGTGAGCAAATGCGTCTTTATATGACCGAATTGACTTGTCAGACGTGTAAAGGTTATCGTTTGAATCCTCAAGCATTATCTGTTCAAATCAATGGAACGAATATTGGGCAAACAAATGAATTGTCTATCCAAAAAGCAGTAGACTTCTTCTCAAACCTTACATTATCTGAACAAGAAAAAGTGATTGCCAAACCGATTTTAAAAGAAGTAAATGACAGACTTTCATTCTTAGAAAATGTCGGATTAGACTATCTAACCTTGAGTCGTGCTTCTGGAACGTTATCTGGAGGAGAAGCACAGCGAATCAGATTGGCTACGCAAATTGGATCGAATCTTTCTGGAGTTCTGTATATTTTAGATGAACCATCGATCGGATTGCATCAACGCGATAATGATCGACTGATTGGCTCATTGAAGAAAATGCGTGATCTTGGCAATACACTCGTTGTGGTCGAACATGATGAAGATACGATGTGGGCAGCAGATTATCTGATTGACGTCGGACCTGGAGCAGGGGAACAAGGCGGACAAATCGTTGCTGCAGGTACTCCTGAAGAAGTAGCTAATGATGAAAATTCTTTGACAGGGAAATATCTTTCAGGGAAAAAATCGATCCCGGTGCCAAAAGAACGCCGTAAAGGTAATGGGAAAGCAATCAAGATTACTGGTGCTTCAGAAAACAATCTGAAAAATATCAGTGTCGAATTTCCTTTAGGAGAATTTGTAGCAGTAACAGGTGTGTCAGGTTCTGGAAAGAGTACATTGGTCAATAGTATCTTAAAGAAATCATTAGCGCAGAAATTAAATAAGAATTCTGCCAAGCCAGGTAAATTCAAGACAATTTCCGGCTACGAAAGTATCGAAAAGATCATCGACATCGATCAAAGCCCAATCGGACGGACGCCGAGAAGTAATCCAGCGACTTATACGAGTGTCTTTGATGATATCCGTGGGTTATTTGCTCAAACAAACGAGGCAAAAATGCGGGGATATAAGAAAGGTCGTTTTAGTTTCAACGTAAAAGGCGGTCGTTGTGAAGCGTGTCGCGGGGATGGGATTATTAAGATCGAAATGCACTTTTTGCCTGATGTCTATGTTCCTTGTGAAGTATGTCATGGCAAACGATATAACTCTGAAACATTAGAAGTGCATTACAAAGGAAAAAGCATTGCAGATGTTTTGGAAATGACGGTAGAAGATGCTGTAGAATTCTTCAAGCATATTCCAAAGATCCATCGCAAACTGCAAACGATCGTTGATGTTGGCTTAGGGTATGTGACGATGGGACAACCAGCAACGACATTGTCCGGCGGCGAGGCGCAACGGATGAAACTTGCCAGTGAATTACACAAAATCTCTAATGGAAAGAATTTCTATATTTTAGATGAACCAACGACTGGTCTTCATAGCGACGATATCGCCCGTTTGCTGCAAGTGTTACAAAGATTAGTAGACGCTGGTAACACAGTTTTAGTGATCGAACACAATCTAGATGTAATCAAAACAGCCGATCATATCATTGATTTAGGACCAGAAGGCGGAGAAGGCGGAGGAACGATCCTTGCGACTGGAACTCCAGAAGAAATCATTGATGTAAAAGAAAGCTATACAGGTCACTATTTGAAAAAAATAATGGTATAAAGAAGAAAGATCGCTGAGATAGTTAAAAAAACATAAAAAAATGAATTTTTGCTTGTTTTCTTAATACCAGTGTTCTAGAATCATTACATGGTAGTTCTTTCTACACTGATTGGTATAGATAAAAACTTCCTATAAGTTCAATCCGTTCAAAAAAGAATTGAGCAATCGGAGGAGTTTCCTTTGATTGCTTTTTTCTTTATGGTATGATATTCCTTGTGTAGTTAGAAAAGAAAAACAAGAGATTATGAGTAAGTGAGAGATAATGATGAACAGTATTGAAAATGAAGAATTTATCCCTATATTATTAGGAAGCGACATGAACGTTTATGGTATGGCACGTTCTTTTAATGAAGCATACGGCAAAGTCTGCCAAGCATATGCTTCTGATCAATTAGCCCCTACCCGCTACAGTAAAATCGTCAATGTAGAAGTCATTCCAGGATTTGATAAAGACCCTGTATTTATCGAAACGATGCTTCGTTTGGCAAAAGAAAGATATTCTGATAAGAGTAAAAAATATCTTTTGATCGCTTGTGGTGATGGGTATGCAGAATTGATCTCTCAACATAAGCAAGAGCTGTCAGAATATTTTATCTGTCCGTATATTGATTATTCTTTATTTGAAAGACTGATCAATAAAGTAAGCTTTTATGAAGTTTGTGAAGAATATGATCTTCCGTATCCTAAAACATTGATTGTCAGAGAAGAAATGTTAGTAAATGGACGCTTAGAACAGGAATTGCCTTTTGAATTCCCGGTTGCTTTGAAACCCGCAAACAGTGTGGAATACCTTTCTGTTCAATTTGAAGGAAGAAAAAAAGCGTTTATTCTAGAAACGAGAGAAGAGTTTGATTTGATCTTAGGTCGGATCTATGAAGCCGGTTATACTAGTGAAATGATCGTACAAGATTTTATCCCGGGTGATGATAGTAATATGCGTGTGCTAAATGCGTATGTAGATGAAGATCATCAAGTTCGGATGATGTGTCTTGGTCATCCACTGTTAGAAGATCCTACACCAGCATCGATTGGAAATTACGTTGTGATCATGCCAGATTATAACGAAAAAATCTATCAAACCATTAAAGCATTTTTGGAAAAAATCGAATATACCGGCTTTGCCAATTTCGATATGAAGTATGATCCTAGAGATGGAGAATATAAATTATTTGAAATCAATTTGAGACAAGGACGTAGCAGTTTCTTTGTGACATTGAACGGCTTGAATCTGGCTCGTTTCGTCACAGAAGATCGAGTGTTCAACAAACCCTTTGTTGAAACGACCTATGGAACGAATCAATCAGATAAAGCAAGATTATGGATGGGTGTGCCCAAAAAAATCTTTTTAGAATATGCTCGGGAAAATGAAGACAAAAAACTAGCTGAGCAAATGATCAAAGAAAATCGTTACGGCACTACTGTATTTTATGAAAAAGATTGGTCAATCAAGCGCTGGATGTTGATGAAATATATGTTCCATAACTATATTCCAAGATTCAAAAAGTATTTTCATGTGAAAGAAGGCTAGTTCATGGAGAATTTTTTCAGTATTTTAGGCGGAATGGGCACGATGGCGACAGAAAGTTTTGTTCGCTTGATCAACCACCGAACGAAAGCTACAAAAGATCAAGAATATTTGAATTATGTCTTATTCAATCATGCAACAGTTCCTGATCGTACAGCTTATATTTTAGATCGATCAGAAGAAAATCCAATGCCGTTTCTGCTGGATGATATTGAGAAACAAAATTTATTGCGACCAAACTTCATTGTGTTGACTTGTAACACAGCACATTACTTTTTTGAAGAATTACAAGCGGCAACGGATATTCCTATCCTGCATATGCCAAGAGAAGCAGCAAATGAACTTGTCCGTCAGCATACGACAGGGAGAGTAGCGATTCTAGGAACAGAAGGAAGTATGAAAGCTGGAATCTATGAACGCGAAGTCAAAAATCTTGGATTCGAAACAGTGATTCCTGATACTGCGCTTCAAGAAAAAATCAATTATTTGATCTATCATGAAATCAAAGAGTCAGATCACTTGAATCAAGAACTCTACTATGAGATTTTGGAGGAAGCGGTAGAGCGATTAAACTGTGAAAAAGTTATCCTAGGTTGCACGGAATTATCTTTGATGCATGAATTTGCCGAAGATAACCATTACCCAGTGATCGATGCTCAATCTATTTTAGCGGATCGGACGATCGAACGTGCATTAGCTGAAAGAAATGAAGCATTAAATACAGTATCTGAAAAGTAGAAAAATCTTGGATTTGGGGCAAATATCCTAAAAGATATTTGGTCCAAATCTTTTTGTAAAAGAGAAAGAAAGCTGGTAATGATACGCCCGGAATGATATAATTTTATTATGTACAATGTGAGAGGGGTTCGTAAATATGACAGATAATTTGCAATTAGTCATCATAACAGGTATGAGCGGTGCAGGAAAAACAGTAGCTATCCAAAGTTTTGAGGATATGGGCTATTTTTGTATCGATAATATGCCACCTCGATTGATTCCAAAATTCTGGGAATTGATCAAAGAATCAGGTAAAGTCACAAAAATGGCTTTAGGAGTAGATTTACGTTCTCGTTCCTTCTTTGAAGAAATTCAAAACATGCTGATTGAAATCGAAAATACGAACTTCATCGACACTTCTATCTTGTTTTTAGATGCTTCGGACGAAGAACTAGTTGCTCGTTACAAAGAAACAAGACGAGCGCATCCGATGGCAATGGACGGTTTGATCACTGAAGGAATCCGTAAAGAGCGGGCAATATTAGACGACTTGAAAGCACAAGCTTCCGTGATCATTGACACCACGACATTGACACCACGACAATTACGCGAAAAAATCAACGAGTCTTTCAAGTCAAAGGGAGACCAAGGATTTCGAATTGAATTTGTATCATTTGGCTTTAAATATGGGTTGCCGATTGACTCTGATATCGTGATGGATGTACGTTTTTTGCCAAATCCTCATTATATTCCAGAACTAAGACCACTAACCGGTAAAGACCAACCAGTCTATGATTATGTAATGTCCTTTGATGAAACACAATCTTTCTATCATAAATTCTTGGATCTTCTGGAAACTGTATTGCCTGGATATATCAAAGAAGGAAAAAGCAGCTTGACAGTTGCAATCGGCTGTACAGGCGGCCAACACCGTTCTGTGGCGTTGACTGAACGTTTGGCAAATGCTTTAGGAAAAACATATAAAGTTAATGTGACACATCGGGACAAGGATAAAAGGAAAGAGACGGTGAACCGGTCGTGAAAATGAAAACCTACCGGATAAGGAAACCAAAGATCGTAGTGGTTGGCGGTGGCACGGGTCTGCCGGTTATTCTAAAAAGTTTACGAAATCAGGGAGCAGATATCACGGCAGTAGTGACTGTTGCGGATGATGGTGGAAGCAGCGGCGCAATCAGAGAATCGATCGCTATGGCTCCTCCTGGTGACTTGAGAAATGTCTTAGTAGCGTTATCGGATATGCCGCAATTCTATGAAGATATTTTCCAATATCGTTTTAAAAAAGAAGATCAGTTCTTAGCGAATCATACGATCGGTAACCTGATCATTGCTGCAGTTTCCGAAATGCGAGGAAGCACATACGAGGCGATTCAATTATTAGCGAAAATGATGCATGTAGATGGACACGTCTACCCTTCTTCAGAAACGCCTTTGACCTTGCATGCGGTCTTTAAAGACGGAACGACTGCAGTAGGAGAATCTAAAATCGCGATTGATCGCAAAACGATCGATCATGTCTATGTTTGCAACACGAATGATAAAAGTGAAGCTAAAGCGGCACGAAAAGTCGTTTCAGCAATTATGGATGCCGACATGGTCGTTTTAGGTCCCGGCAGTTTATTCACTAGCATCCTTCCCAATTTAGTGATACCAGAAATTGGCGAAGCTATGATTAATACAACTGCTGAAACCGTGTATATCTGTAATATCATGACCCAAAAAGGGGAAACTGAACACTTCACCGATGCCGATCATATACGTGTCTTACACAAACATTTGAAGCAGCCCTTTATTGACACGGTACTAGTTAATACGGAAAAAGTACCAGAAGATTATATGGACCCGGAAATCTATGATGAGTACTTAGTACAAGTTGCACATGATTTCCATGGATTGAGAAATGAAGGCTGTCGAGTGATTTCTACCGATTTCTTAGAATTGAAAGACGGTGGTGTCTTCCATGATGGAGACAAAGTGGTAGAAGAATTGTTCCGATTAGTTTTCGGTTCAAAATATTAAGCAATTTATTGTTGGAGAAAGGAGGAGAATAGGATGTCATTTGCTGCAGATGTGAAGAAAGAACTAACTGGTTTGGAAGTTCATCGAGAACATGCGAAAGCAGAATTAGCTGCTTTGTTGCGAATGAACGGCTCTTTAGGTATTGTGAACCAGCAGTTTATTTTGAACGTCCAAACAGAAAATGCTGCAATTGCCAGACGTATCTATTCTCTTTTGAAAGATCATTATCAGGTACGAAGTGAGCTACTCGTTCGTAAAAAAATGAAATTAAAAAAGAACAATGTCTATATCGTCCGCTTGAAGCAAGGCACAAAAGATGTGTTGATGGATCTTGATATTATGGATGGTATGATGCTCAATGGACACGTTTCGGACGAGATCATGGGGAATTCGCAAAAAATGCGTTCGTATTTACGTGGGGCTTTTATGGCCTCGGGTTCAGTCAATAATCCAGAAACAAGCCGTTATCATTTAGAGATATTTTCCATTTATGAACAGCATAACCAAGACATTTGCGATATGTTGAATTATTACGGACTGCATGCTCGAACGCTTGAACGACGCAATGGCTATATTTCCTATTTAAAAGGTGCAGAAAAGATTGCTGATTTCTTGACACTGATTGGTGCAACCAATTCGATGCTACGATTTGAAGACGTACGGATTGTACGGGATATGAGAAATTCGGTCAATCGCCTAGTTAATTGTGAGACAGCAAATTTGAATAAGACGATCGATGCGGCTTCTAAACAAATTGAAAACATCGAATTGATCGAAGCAAAGGTCGGTCTGCATGCCCTTCCTGAAAAACTTCAGGAAATTGCTGAACTCCGGCTTCAGCATCCAGAAGTCAGTTTGAAAGAGTTAGGGGAAATGATCCCCTCAGGTGCGATATCCAAATCGGGAATCAATCACCGCATACGCAAAATCAATGAATTTGCGGAAAAACTACGTGAAGAAGCAGTGTAATCCAATGTAAAAACTGATACATGAAGCAGAGATGCGGATGTATCAGTTTTTTTATTTGACAAAATATTACTTGCTTTTCTTTTCTTCTTCTGTCAAACTATAAATCCCTATTACTGCCCGTTGTTCGCCATAGATTTGTTTAAAAATCGATTTTAAAGGAGAAACAAGGATGACAGAGTATATTGAATTGATTCATGCACGAGAAAACAACTTGAAAAACATTGATTTGCGTATCCCAAAAAATAAAATTACTATCTTTACTGGCGTATCAGGATCTGGCAAATCTTCTATCGTTTTTGATACGATTGCACAGGAGGCAGGCAGACAGCTGAATGAGACTTTTAGTAGTTTTGCACGTAATTTTTTGCCTAAATATAGCAGACCTGATATTGATGAGATCAAGCATTTATCGACAGCTGTATTGATCAACCAGAAGAAACTGGGAGGAAATGCTCGATCCACTTTAGGTACTGCAACGGATATCCAGGCACTTTTTCGAATTTTATTTTCACGCTTTGCTGAACCGTCATTGGGTTATGCCAATGCGTATTCATTTAATGATCCTCAAGGTATGTGCCCTGTCTGCCAAGGAATTGGAAAAACGATAACATTGAATATCGATGCCGCGGTAGATGCGACACGCTCACTAAATGAAGGAGCAATCTTGCTTCCGAATTTCACGGTAGGGACTTGGTATTGGAAAATGTATGCAGAGACTGGTTTATTCGATCCAAACAAACCAATCTCCGAATACACATCAGAAGAATACGATCGATTATTGTATGGAAAAGCAGAGAGAATCAATATACCAGGTGCGGGAGATATGAATGTGACTTATGAAGGGATTGTCACTCGATTCATGCGAACCAATGTCCATACTGAAAAAGAAACAACGAAAAAAACAGCAAAGGTTCTGGAGACGTATACCAAGATGGACACTTGTCCAGAATGCCAAGGAAAACGTTTCTCACACGAAGTCCTAAACTCTAAAATAAACGGTTATAATATATACGATTTGACAGCAAAAGAATTATCTTCACTATTACAAATACTAGAAACGTTAGATAACAAAGAGCGTCATCCGTTGATTGCCAGTATCAAAAAACGTATCCAAGATTTGATTGATATTGGATTAGGCTATATGACATTGACACGCGAGACCTCGAGTTTATCTGGAGGGGAATCACAGCGAGTAAAAATGGTGAAGCAATTAGCTAGCAGTTTGACTAATATGATGTATATTTTTGATGAGCCAAGTACAGGATTGCATCCTAGAGATGTCCACCTACTTAATGATTTATTGAAAAAAATCCGGGATGAGGGGAATACAGTTCTGGTAGTCGAACATGATCCTGATGTCATCAAGGTGGCCGATCATATCGTGGATGTAGGACCTTATGCTGGAAGTCACGGCGGTGAGATCATGTATACTGGGGATTATGATGGATTACTGGAATCTGGTACGTTAACGGGAAACTATTTGCGACATCAATTACCAATCAAAAAAGAAGTACGGACATTTTCAGAAACCTTCATTAGCCGCCAGAGCTCTTTGCATAATTTAAAAAATATTCGTTTAGAAATCCCTAAAGGTGTATTTACCGTTGTTTCAGGGGTAGCTGGTTCTGGCAAGAGTACATTGGTCAATCAAGTATTTGTAAAAGACTTTCCAGAAAGCCTACTTATTGATCAAAATCCAATCCATACGAACAAACGGTCAAATCCAGCCACATTCAGTGGGATCATGAATAACATTCGGAAAGCTTTTGGTAAAGAAAATCAAGTTGATGCTGGATATTTCAGCTACAATTCTAAAGGGGCTTGTCCAGAATGCAAAGGAACGGGTGTAATCGAGCTTAATCTATCCTTTATGGACAAATCAGAGGTAGTTTGTTCAAATTGCCATGGGAAACGTTATGATCCAGCTGTTTTGGATTATCGTTATCGTGGAAAAAATATCGTAGAAGTTATGGATATGACCATAGAAGAAGCACTTGAATTTTTTGATGAGAAAGAGATCCAGCGAAAGCTTGAGAATCTAAAAGAAGTTGGTATTGGTTATCTGACTCTTGGACAGCCGATGGATACCTTGTCTGGCGGAGAAGCACAAAGGCTGAAATTAGCTAATGAATTGAAAACAAATGGACAAATATACATTCTAGATGAGCCAACAACAGGACTGCATATGTCAGATGTCGAAAATGTGATTCGAATTATCAATAACTTAGTGGATAAAGGGAACACGGTCATTGTTATTGAACACAATCTAGATGTGATCCGAAGTGCTGATTGGATCATTGATCTTGGACCAGAAGGTGGATCTGGTGGTGGAAATATTCTTTATGAAGGGATTCCAGGAGGATTAAAGAACGCACAAACGATCACTGGAAACTATATCTGATTGAATACTGTTTAGTGGAGAGGTTGTGACATAAGCTACTTCTGGAACACCGTTTATTCGGAAAAAACATACTAGGAAAGGGCTGTGACAAGACTTTTGTCACAGCCCCCTTGTTGTTTTATTTTGCTTGGATCAATTCTTTTAGTTTTTCTTTTGAAATAGATTCATCAAAGATTTCTTTATCCAAGATGACAGTTGGAACAAATCGAATATGTGCTTGCTCAGCTTCGTTGATGATAGCTTGGCTCAGCTGTTCGTCTTTTTGTTCTGCCAGCCCTAATTTATCTGCTGCAAAATCCGCTACTCCTTGGAGCGAAAGATGTTTCCACTCGTCTTGAGTATCGAATATTTGTTTGATCTCTTTGATTGCTTGTTGTCCATCGCTGATCGTGATATACCGGTGCATCACGTTTCCTCGCTGCAAGCTTTCTTTTTCTTTATCGAATAATTTGATCACTCTCTGTAATTGACCGCTTTGGACGGCTTCTTCCAATAGCTCATGAGATTCTTCAAACCATTGTCGGCAATATGGGCAAGCTAAGTTGATGAATTCGATCATTTTTTTAGGAGCATCTGATGAACCATAAGTAATACCTTTTTCTGTAGTTGTTTTTGTTGCATCAATCACTGATATATCCATGTAAAAACACCTCTTTCGGTTATAGTTTACACATGTCTGACAAAAAAAGGCAACGATTTAGATTGTTTTTCTAAAAAAATGATTGAAATAGACGTATGTGAAATATTTTTCTAAATAAAAGAAAAAATGGAATATTTTACGTTATAATGGAACAGATAATAAGAGAGAATATGAACAAGGATGATGAATCATGCGAAAAATGAAAACAATGGACGGCAATACGGCAGCCGCGTATATTTCTTATGCTTTTACCGAGATTGCTGCAATATATCCGATAACGCCAAGTTCGACCATGGCTGAATTAGTCGATCAATGGTCAGCAGCAGGAAAAGAAAATGTATTTGGTCAACCAGTAAAAGTAGTGGAAATGCAGTCCGAAGCAGGAGCAGCTGGCGTGGTTCACGGTTCACTGAAAACTGGTGCGCTGACAACTACATATACCGCCTCACAAGGGTTGCTTTTGATGATACCGAATATGTATAAAATTGCTGGGGAACTGCTGCCAAGTGTTTTTCACGTTGCTAGTCGGGCAGTGACGACGAATGCTTTAAATATATTTGGAGATCATGGAGACGTGATGGCTGCAAGACAAACAGGGTTTGCGATGCTAGCTGAAAGCAGTGTGCAAGAAGTGATGGATTTGGCACCTGTTGCCCATCTTGCTTCCATTGAAGGCGAATTGCCTTTTTTGAATTTCTTTGATGGGTTCCGTACGAGTCACGAAATTCAAAAAATCGAAGTTTTGGAATATGAAGAATTAGCTCCTTTGATCAATCAGGAGAAATTAGCTTCTTTTCGTAAACGAGGGATGAATCCCAATCATCCGACAGTTAGTGGCACGAACCAGAATCCAGATATTCATTTTCAACAACGGGAAACAATCAATCCGTATTATGATAAGTTACCTGCAATCGTACAAAAATATATGAAAGAGATCAATCGATTACGAGGTACTTCTTATGATCTAGTGACTTATTACGGAGCAGCTGATGCAGAAGAGGTCATTGTTTCGATGGGATCAGTTGCACAGACGATTGAGCAAACAGTTGATTATTTGAATGCAAACGGACGGAAAACAGGTTTTTTGAATATCCATCTTTATCGACCTTTTCCAGTGGAAACATTTGTGCAAAAGTTACCTCATACAGTAAAAGCAATCGCTGTTCTTGATCGAAGTAAAGAGCCAGGAGCAGGGGGAGAACCCCTTTTATTAGACGTTCAAAGTGCGTTATATGATTCTGAATTTCGCCCGGCTATTATTGGTGGTCGCTACGGATTAGGTTCGAAAGATGTGACGCCCGATCAAATATCGGTAGTTTTTGATGAATTGCAAAAAGATCCAAGTATACGCAAAAAACGGTTCACCATAGGGATCGTGGATGATGTGACTTATCAATCTTTGGAAACAAAAGAAAGTCTAGATTTAACAGAACCGCAAACATTCCAGGCAAAGTTTTGGGGATTTGGATCTGACGGAACAGTTGGTGCAAATAAATCAGCCATCAAGATTATCGGGGATCACACAGACAAATATGCTCAAGGCTATTTTTATTATGACTCGAAAAAATCTGGCGGTCTAACTGTCTCTCATCTTCGTTTTGGAGATAAGCCGATACGTTCAGCGTATCTTGTCGAGCATGCGGACCTTGTTGCTTGTCACACACCAGCTTACCTGCATAGCTATGACTTGGTCAAAGGATTGAAGCCAGGTGGAATCTTTTTACTGAATACTCTTTGGAGTGACGAACAATTAGAAACGCATCTGCCGATAAAATTAAAACGTTACTTGGCTGAAAATAACATTCGGTTCTATACGATCAATGCCATGAGATTGGCCCAAGAAGTTGGTTTGGGACGCCGAATCAATACGGCAATGGAAACAGCATTTTTTAAATTAGCTGACATCATTCCATTTGATGAAGTGATCCCGTTGCTAAAAGAAGAAGCGCTAAAAAGCTACGGGCATAAATCAATGGCTATCGTAGAAAAAAACATACAGGCAATCGATCGGACAATCGAACTGTTTCATGAAGTTGTGATTCCAGAAAATTGGAAAACATTGGAGATGCCTGAAAAAATCAATAAAAGAAACAGGGGGTATGTACAAGAAATCCTTGAGCCGGTGAATGCACAGGAAGGGAATCATCTCTCTGTTGGTACGCTTGTAGCAAATGGAATGACAACTGGCGAAATGCCTTTAGGAACGGCTTCTGTTGAAAAGCGAGGTGTCGCTTTAGAAGTACCTGAGTGGATTAGTGATCGCTGTACGATGTGTAATGAATGTGCCTTTGTTTGTCCTCATGCTGCCATCCGTCCATTTTTAGCAGATGAAGAGGAAATGGAAGAAGCGCCAGAAGGATTTATCGTGAGAGAAATGCGAGGCGCAGACGGCGTAAAATACCGTATCCAAGTTTCAGTGGAAGACTGTACAGGTTGTGGTCTGTGTGTAGAGGCTTGTCCCGCAAAAGGCAAAGCTTTAGTAATGAAACCTTATGAAGAACAGAAAGAACAAGCTATGAATTGGGCTTTTGCAATGACGCTAAGACAAAAAGAAAATCCAGTGAAAGGGAAAAACACGGTTTTATCGACACAATTCAACCAACCGCTTCTTGAATTCTCAGGCGCTTGCTCAGGCTGTGGCGAAACACCTTATGTAAAATTATTGACACAAATGTTCGGCGATCGAATGATGATCGCGAATGCGACAGGCTGTTCTTCTATTTGGGGCGGTGCCTCTCCAGCTTCGCCTTATACGACAAACGAATGTGGTCAAGGGCCTGCATGGTCAAATTCTTTATTGGAAGATAATGCTGAATTTGGTTATGGTATGCTTCTGGCGGCACAGACTCGTCGTGAGGCTTTGGCAAATTCAATCAAAGAAGTATTGCCAAAAGTATCAGAAGAACTGCGAGAATTGATGGAAGACTGGTTGGAACATCTCTTTGAGAGTGAAGGAACGCAGCAAAGAGCAGCAAAACTGCAAGCAGCGATCGAAAACGAACGATCAATTGTCCCTGAATTGGAAGGTATATACAAGAGAAGAGATCTATTCGTAAAAAACAGCCAATGGATGATTGGCGGAGACGGATGGGCTTATGACATTGGTTTTGGCGGGATCGATCATGTACTTGCTAGCGGAGCAGATGTAAATATCCTTGTTTTGGATAACGAAGTCTATTCCAATACTGGCGGTCAAACCTCAAAAGCAACACCAGCTTCGGCAATCGCTAAATTTTCAGCTAGTGGAAAATATGCTTCAAAGAAAGACTTAGGGATGATGGCGATGACATATGGGAATGTCTATGTAGCACAAATCGCTTCAGGTGCCAATCAAATGCAGACAATCAAAGCATTTGAAGAAGCAGAAAAGTATCCTGGTCCTTCTCTGATTATTGCCTATACACCTTGTATCACACATGGTTTGCTTGGTGGAATGAAAGAATCGCTTAAAGAAGCAAAAGAAGCTGTTTCTTCTGGTTATTGGTCATTATATCGATATAACCCTACAATGGTCGAAAAAAACAAAAAACCAATGACTTTGGACTACAAAAAACCTGATTTCTCTGCTATGCCTGATTTCATGAGGAAACAAGTTCGCTTTTCCTCGCTAGAGAACGCAAATCCAAATCTTGCAAAAGCTTTATTTGAAAAGACTGTCCAAGATGCTAAAACACGTTTTTACAACTATGCTGCACTGTCAGGAGAATTAGAAAAAATCAAGAAAAGACTTGAACCAGAAGAGTCTATTGATGTAGTCGTTAAGACGAGAAAAGAAAAAACGACGAATCTTGAAGCGGAAGAAAGAAGAGCAGCCCGAAGAGCCGCCAGAGCAGAACGACGTAAAAAAATGGAACACGTTACAGAAGAAAAAAGTGAAAAATAACAGAAAAAATATAATGAATAATTCTCTGAGGTTTAAAAATTTTTATTCTAGAGAAAAATAAAACGCATACTTGTAATTTTCTTGAAAATTATGTGTTTTTCTCAAGAAAAATACGAGCAGATCAGCCTCTAAAATTAAAACATATGATATACTAGAGAGGAAATCTCAAAAGAGAAGAGAGGCTTTTTATGTCATTTCAAATCGGGGAACTTTTTAATTTGGACTATTGGCAGCAAATGTTTTCCGGTGACTTGTTCTCTCTGAATTTTTTGGTGAACATACTTGATATTCTGGTTGTCTGGTATCTTGTATACAAACTGATCCAACTGCTGCGAGGCACAAAAGCGATTCAGCTTCTGAAAGGTGTAGCTATTTTTATTGTTATCCGAATCGTAGCGGAAATCATTGGTCTGCACACCTTGTCTTGGTTGATGAACCAAGTCATCACGTACGGGGTGATAGCTGCTATCGTGATTTTTCAGCCGGAAATCCGGAGAGGACTGGAACATCTTGGACGCAGTTCGCTTTTCAAACAATCAAAAAGCGAACAGCAGGAAGATGAGAAGATGATCTTGTCTTTTGACAAAGCCATCCAATATATGTCCAAGCGAAAAATCGGTGCGCTGATCACTATCGAACGTCATACTGGATTAGATGAGTATATTGAGAC